>NZ_JBEOUE010000044.1:0-34061 GCF_040303965.1 Streptomyces sp. NPDC094032
GCGTTCTGAAGCAGCTCGCGGAGATAGACCCGGGGGCTGGAGTAGAGGTGGTGGGAGAGCAGATCCACCAGGCCACGCAGATCGACCTGGAACGTGGGGGACGAGTGGGGGGCGATCTCGGGTTCCTCGGGGTCCATGGATGCGCATACGGTCCATGGATGCGCATACATCGTGGGCGTTTGCGCAGACTCTTTCAGAACGACACGGGTTCGTACATCCGTAGAACTACGGAATCGAAACCCCCCGGGGGGTATACGGTCACGCCGCTCCGTCGTCGCACGGCGGAACTGGGCAGCGCCTCTGCGGAATGTCTCGGATAGGGTGAATCGGTAGGTATTGCGCCCCTCGGGGCCAGGCTGATGCGTAGGTCGATGCGTTGCACACTCACCAGTCGCCGAGCAGGGTTCCGCAGCCGCCCCGGGCGGCCGTGGGGTACGCGGGCGTGCTCAACGATCTGCTGCCCATCGCCCTCTGGCGCGAGGACTCCCGGGGCCGGATCGTGGAATGGTCCCTCGCCGCCCAGGACCTGCTCGGACACCGCCCCGAGGACGTGCTCGGGCGCCTGGCCACCCCACTCCTCGTCCCCGACACCAACCGCGAGCTCGCCGACCGGCTGACCCGCCAGGTACAGGCCGGCGAGACCGTCGTCGGCACCCTGCCGGTACGGCACCGCGACGGCCACCAGGTCGTCATGGAGATGTGGATCGTGCCCGCCGCCGACCCGCAGGGCCTCCCCGGGGCCATGCTGATCGCCGTCGAGACCTCCGAGGTCCTGCGCATGCGGGACTCCCTCGCGGCCCTGGAGTCCCTCTTCACCCAGTCGCCCATCGGCCTCGCCACCCTCGGCCCCGACCTGCGCTTCCTGCGCGTCAACGACGCCCTCGCGCGGATGAACGGCGTGCCGCCCGCCGACCACCTGGGCCGCCGGCTCACCGAGGTCGTCCCCGGGGTGAACGCCGGTGCGCTGGAGGCCCTGATGAGCCAGGTGCTCGACAGCGGCACCGCCGTCGTCGACGCCCGCCGGGTCGGCCGTACGCCCGCCGACCCCGACCACGACCACATCTGGTCCTGCTCCTACGCGCCGCTCCTCGACCACGGCGGCCGCCCCCTCGGCGTCATCGCCTCCCTCATCGACGTCACCGACAGCCAGCAGGCCCACATCGAGGTCGAACGCGCCCGGCGCCGCTTCACCCTGCTCGCCGAGGCGGGAGCCAGGATCGGCACCACCCTCGACCTGCGGCAGACCGCGGAGGAGGTCGTCTCCTTCCTCGTCCCGCAACTGGCCGACTCCGCCGACGTCCAGCTCCTCGAATCCGTCCTGGATCCCGACGAGTCCACCGCCGCCACCCGGGGCGTGCTGCGCCGCCTCGCCGCCGCCTTCCCCGACCCGACCGCCCCCACCGCGCTCCTCGCCGTCGGCCGCACCTTCCAGATACCGCCGGACTCCGTGTACGAGGAGGTCATCACCGACGCCCGCGCCCTGGACCTGTACACCGCCGACATCCCGGCCCTCATCAGGGACCCCCGGATGGAGGCGCTGCGCAGCTACCTCGCCACCCGCATCGGCTCCGCCCGGCTGATCCCCCTGGTCGCCCGCGGCACCGTGCTCGGCACCGTCTCGGTGACCCGGCTGCGCACCCGCGAACCCTTCGACGACGAGGACCGCGTCCTGATCGACGAGGTCGCCGCGCGCGCCGCGCTCAACATCGACAACGCGCGCCTCTACACCACCCAGCGACAGGCCGCCCTCACCCTCCAGCGCAGCCTCACCAACAACACGCTGCCGGACGTCAAGGGCCTGGAGCTCACCGGCCGCTACCTCCCCGCGAGCGACCACGACGTCGGCGGCGACTGGTACGACGTGGTCGCGCTCCCCGGCGGACGCACCGGCCTGGTCATCGGCGACGTCATGGGCCACGGCATCCACGCGGCCGCCGTCATGGGACAACTCCGCACCGCCGTACGCACCCTGGCCCGCCACGACATCCCGCCCGCGCGGATGCTCAGCTCCCTGGACGCCGTCGTCGCCGACCTGGGCGAGGACGAGATGGCCACCTGTGTCTTCGCCGTCCACGACCCGCTCACCCGGATCTGGACCATCGCCCGCGCGGGCCATCCGCCGCCCGCCGTGGTCACCCCGGACGGGACCATCACCTTCCTCGACGGCCCGCCCGGCACGCCCCTGGGCACCGGCGCCCACGAGTTCGGCACCGAGGAGGTCGCGCTGCCCGCGGGCGGCCTGCTCGTCCTCTACACCGACGGCCTGATCGAGGCCCGCGACCGCGACCTCGACGAGGGCATGGCCCAACTCGCGGGCGCCCTGCGGGACACGGACCGCCCGTTGGACGAACTGTGCGACGACGTCCTGGCCGGACTCCTCGACGGCCGCGCCCAGGACGACGTGGCGGTGCTCCTCGCCCGCACGACGAGCTGACCGGCGTACGA
Source organism: Streptomyces sp. NPDC094032 (assembly GCF_040303965.1). Taxonomy (NCBI): domain Bacteria; kingdom Bacillati; phylum Actinomycetota; class Actinomycetes; order Kitasatosporales; family Streptomycetaceae; genus Streptomyces; species Streptomyces sp. NPDC094032. The sequence continues at coordinate 2,446 of NZ_JBEOUE010000044.1, forward strand.
CGAGCTGACCGGCGTACGCGCGAGGCTGACCGGCGTACGCGCGGGGCGGCGGCCTCCCGCAGCGCCCGGCCGTCAGCCGCCGGCGCCCTCCAGGATCGCCTTCAGCTTCCGCTCGTCCCGCGCCATCTCCCTGCGGGCGCGCGGCCTGACGACGAGGGGGACGAGCGCCTTGCCCATGCCGTGCCCCTCGAAGTCGAGGGAGAGCGTCAGCCGCGAGCGCTGGCCGTCGTCGAGCGGCTCGACGGTGCCCTGGACGTCCCCGCGCACGGGACCGTCCACGCCGTGGACGTGCCAGCTGCGCGGCGGGTCGAGCTGGGTGAGCTCCATGGTCATGTCGAAGTCACGGCGTCCCATCCGCCGGGTGACCGCGACCTGCTGCCCGACCGCGCCGGGGGGACCTCCGGTGCGCCGTACGGCGACCGCGCTCTCCTGCCATTCCGGCAGGTGCGTCGGGTCGGTCACGTAGGCGAAGACGTCTTCGGGGCGACGGGAGATGTCGACGGAGGCGTTGATCCTGGACATGTCGCCTCCTTGCTCGCGAGAGAGGGGACCTCTCCCATCGTGCCACGCGAGCCCCCCGCCCCGAAGGGTCAGGCGCTCGCGCCCCGGGCCGGGTACAGGTCCCTGAGCAGGGCGATCTCCGCGCCGTGGTGGAGGAGCTCCTGGTTCATCCACCAGATGACGTCCAGGAGCGGGTTCTCCGGGTCGCTGCCGTGCGGGTACGAGCTGTAGCCGATCGTGTCAAGGGCGCCGTCGTCCAGCGAGAGCAGCATCGTGTGCCAGGCCGCCGAGGCCGCCTCGAAGTCCGCGACCGCAGCGGCGGCGTCCCCGTGGCTGCGGAAGTCGTCGCGGGTCAGCCGGTGGCTGCCGGCGGTGTGGTCGGTGCGCAGGGTGAACATCTCGGAGAGATGGCTCAGCCGCCAGGCGATCGTGGTGAACGGCGCCGGTTCGGGGTGCGGGTACGGGGCCGCGTCACGGCCCCAGTCGCCGGCCCCGGTCAGCAGCGTGGCCCGGTGCCCCGGCCCCTCCTCGTGGCGGCGGACCGACCAGCAGCCCGCCACCGGCTCCCACCGGAACTCGGCGTCGGTGATCGGGCCGACCGGCACGTCCGTCCCGTTGCCGCTGTCCAGCAGCGGCCCCTTCAGCCGGTTCACGAGCCGCTCGCGGGCGAACTCGAACTGGTCGAGCAGAGGGGTGAGACGGGGCGGGATCGCCATGGACGCTCCAGGATCTCTCGGGCCGCCGGACCGCCGGCGGGGGGGCGTGCCGAACCCTGCCACACGCGTCCCGCGCCCGACCACGAGATTTCAGGCGCGGTCGATGTGCACGCTGGTCGACTTCACCCGGGCCGTGGCCCGCATGCCGACCTCCAGGCCGAGCTCCTCGACCGCTTCCCGGGTGAGGAGCGAGACCAGCCGGTGCGGGCCCGCCTGGATCTCGACCTGGGCGGCGACGTCGCCCAGCTTCACCGCGGTGACGATCCCGGGGAACGCGTTGCGCACCGAGGTGTGGCTCTCCTCCTCGTCGCCCTGACCGCTCTGGCCGATCTCGATGGAGAACGCGGCGAGATCGGGGCCCTCGATGAGCCGCCGGCCGCCCTCGTCACGATGGGTGGCGACCCGGCCGGCGTCGGCCCAGCGCCGCGCGGTGTCCGGGCTGACGCCGAGGAGGCGCGCCGCCTGGCCGATGGTGTAGGTCTGCATGGACATCAGCCTACGGCGCTGATCGACTCGTCCACTCGGCCAGCCAGGCCAGCGCGGCCCGCGCAGTGAACTCCCGCTGGCCGTCCGGGAAGAGCAGGTCGACCGTGGCGAAGGCGGGATCGTCCGCAGTCCCCGGTACGTAGGGGAGGGCGAGGCAGCGCATTCCGGCCGCGTGCGCGGCGGCGGCGCCCGGCGGGGCGTCCTCAAGCACCACGCACCGCTCGGGCGGGGTGCCGAGCCGGCGGGCCGCCTCCAGGAAGACGTCCGGCGCGGGCTTGCCGCGCTCGACCTCCTCGGCGGAGACCAGGGTCGTCAGATACGCGTCGAGTCCGGTCCCCGCGAGGACCGCCTCGATCGCCGCGCGCGAGGAACCCGAGGCCACCGCCATGGGCACCCCCTCCGCGTACAGCCGCTCCACGAACGCGCGCATCTCGGGGAAGACGGGCGTCGCGGCCCGCGCGAGCTCCAGGTAGTGCCGGTTGGTCGTGTCGAGGAGGACGTCCGCCGGGGCGCTGACGCCGTACTCGGCGGCGAGCACGCACAGCGACTCCAGGGTGCCGATCCCGATGAACTCGGTGTGGCGCGCCCAGTCGAAGGCGGTCACGCCGTGGACGGCGAGGGTGCGGCGGGTGGCCTCGAAGTAGTTGGGCTCGCTGTCCACCAGCGTGCCGTCGAGGTCGAAGACGACCGAAACGCGCGGGGTGCTCATGATCCCAGCCTCTCAGGGGGGCCGCCGGAATCGCAGGGCCCTTGGTCCCGGCCCTCCGGCCCCGGCGCGCCCCCGCTCACGTGGCCCGTCGCCCCACCGACTCGACCAGCGGAAGCAGCCGGTGCGACACGCGCTCGCGCAGGGCGATCTCGGTCCTGGTGCGGACCACTCCCGGCAGCTGGATGAGGTGCTGGATCACGTCCTCCAGGTGGCCCGCGTCCCGGGCGACCACCCGGGTCAGGAGGTCGCCGCCGCCCGTGATGGAGAAGGCCTCCACGATCTCCGGGACCGTCGCGAGCGCGTCCCCCACCTCGTCGAGATGCCCCTGCGTGACCTCGATGTGCACGAACGCGAGCACCGGGTGCCCGAGCGCCGCGGGGGAGAGCACCGGGCCCGTGGCGGTGATCACCCCGTCCCGTTCGAGCCGGTCGATCCGGGCCTGGACCGTGCCCCGCGCCACCCCCAGGATCCGGGCGTACTCGCGCACGCTGGTGCGCGGCTGCTCGATGAGCAGCCGCAGGACGCGGGTGTCGAGCTCGTCCACCGCCATGGTCCGTTGGCCTCCCTCTGGCTGATCGTCCGCCCCTTCGACTGTACCAATGGCTCAGTCTTCGGCCCGCCGGTTGAGCCACTGGGCGGAAGGGTGTTTTCCTCTGGGGAGAGTTGGACAGATGGCGCCGCGCACGCGCCGGACCGGCGAGGTCGCCGGCCCCGGACCCGCGGCGCCATCGCCATGTCCGGAATCCATCACGGCGACGACGAAGAGGGTGTGTGTACGGCAACGGGGGCGGGACGACCGTCGTGAAGAAGGGCCTGGCGGCCGGTGGCCGGCTGTTCCGGCAGGTGTGTGTGGCGCCCGATCCGGGCAAGGTGCGGCTGCGGGTGGCCTCGCGGGCCGTGCTCGGCGTCGGCCTCGCCGTCGCCGCGGCCGAGCTGGCGGGGCTCTCCCTGACCGCCTCGATCACCGCGGGCCTCGCCGCGCTCCTGGCGCTCTTCACGGTGGGCGACCCCACCGTGCGCCGCCAGGCCGTCACCACGGCCCTGCTGCCGCTGGCCGGATTCCCGGTCCTCGCGCTGGCGACCGCCCTGCACGGCCTGCCCCTGCTGCGCGACACCGCCTGGCTCCTCGTCGTCTTCGCCGGTGTGTACGCGCGCCGCTGGGGGCCGCGCGGGCACGCGCTGGGCATCTTCGCGTTCATGCAGTTCTTCGTGACGCAGTTCCTGCACGCCGTGCCCCAGCAGCTCCCCGAGCTGTACGCCGCCGTGCTCCTCGCGCTCGGCGCGGCGGGCGCGGTCCGCTTCGTGCTCTGGTGCGTCGAGCGGCGCGTCCCGCCGCCCGCCGCGCCCGCCCCGCTGCCCGGCACCGGGCTCGCCCGGCCCACCACCCGGCAGGCCTTCCAGGCCACCGTCGCCTGCGCCGTCGCCCTCGCGGCCGGACAGCTCATCTCCCCGGACCGCTGGTACTGGGCCGTCGGCACCGCCTGGTGGATCTTCGTGAACACCGCCTCGCGCGGCGAGACCCTCGTCCGCGGCTTCCGCCGGGTCGTCGGCACCGTCACCGGCATCGCGGCCGGCCTGCTGATCGCCCTGCCGCTGGGCGGGGCCGCCGCGCCGACGGCCCTGCTGGTCGCCGTGTGCGTCTTCGGCATCTTCTACACGGCGCCGCTCTCGTACAGCTGGATGATGTTCTTCGTCACCGTCATGGCCGGGCTGCTCTACGGGCTGCTGGGCGTCCTGCACCCCGGGCTGCTGCTGCTCCGCTTCCAGGAGACCGCGGTCGGCGCGCTCGGCGCGGCCGTCGGCGTCGCCCTGCTGCCCGTCACCACGCACGCGGCGACCAACGCCTGGATCCAGCGGGCCGTGGGCTCCGTGCACGCGTGCACCACGGCCGCCGCCCGGCGGCTCGCCGGCGACCCGGCCGCCGACCCGGCGCCGCACGCCGCCGAGCTCGACCTGCTGCTCGGCCGCGCCCGGCTCTCGCTGGCCCCGCTCGTCCACCCGCTGAGCCCGCTGCGCGCCCGCAAGGCCCGGGCCCGCCGGGTGCTCGCGCTGCTCGACGACTGCGCCCGGGAGACCCGGGGGCTCGCCGCGGTCGCCGCCGACCCGGACGCCTCGCACGACGCCCGGCTCGTCGCGGCCGCCTGGCGCGTCGAAGCCGCCGTCCACGCCCTCGTACCGCCCCTCGACGCCGCCCGCCCCGGCACGGCCACCGCCGCCGCGCCGCCCGCCCTCCCGCCCCACCACCCGGGCGCCGAGGCGGCCCTCGGCCACCTCCACGGCCTGGAGCGCGCCCTGGTCGACCTCGCGGCCCCGCTGCGCACCTCGCCGCGCGCCCCCCTGGTCCCGGCGGCCTGACGCCCGCCCCCGGAGCCCGGCGCGCCCGCCCCGGCCACTGATCCCACCTGGTCTAGACCGCCTGCTAACGTCGGCCCCGACGACGGCCGGTCGGTCGTGACCGGCCCGGGGACAGCGGACATGGGGAGGCGCCGTGGGCGACACACGCCGTACGCGGGCATACATCGGATCGTTCACCTCGGCCGGCGGCCGGGGCGTGCTCGTCGCGGAGGTGGAGCCGGAGAGCGGAGCGCTGCGCCTCGTCGGCGCGAGCGACGCCGTCGCCGACCCGTCCTTCCTGGCCCTCGGGCCCGGCGGCGAGGTGCTGTACGCGGTCTCCGAGACCGCCGAGGGCGCCGCGGCCGCCTTCGACGTCACCGCCCCGGAGCCGCGCCTCCTCGGCGCCCCCGTGTCCGTCGACGGCTCCGGGCCCACCCACCTCGCCGTGGCCGCCGGGCACGTCCTCACAGCCAACTACACCTCCGGCAGCGTCAGCGTCCTGCCCCTGGCCGCCGACGGGAGCCCGAAGCCCGTCACCGGCGTCGTACGCCACGAGGGCTCGGGACCCGTCGAGGGGCGGCAGAAGGGGCCGCACGCCCACCAGGTGCTGCCGGACCCCAGCGGCCGCTGGGTGCTCGCCGTGGACCTCGGCACCGACTCCGTCGTGATCGGCGCCCTCGACGCCGGTACGGGCGTCCTGCGCCCGCACGGCACGACCGCGCTGCGCCCCGGCACCGGCCCCCGCCACCTCGCCTTCCACCCGGACGGGGCCCACGCCTACGTGCTCAACGAGCTGGAGCCCACCGTCACCGTGTGCCGCTGGGACGCCGGAGCCGGCGTCCTGGAACCGCTCGGCGAGAGCCCCGTCGTCCCCGCGGACGCCACCGGGGACCGTTACCCCTCCGAGGTCGTCGTCGCCCCCGACGGGCGCTTCCTGTGGGCCGCCGTGCGCGGCCACGACACCCTCGCGGTCCTCGCCCTCGACGCGAGCGGCGAGGAGGCCCGTCTGGTCGCCTCCGTGCCCTGCGGCGGCCACTGGCCGCGCGACCTGACCCTCGACCCCTCCGGGCGCCACCTCTACGCGGCGAACGAGCGCTCCGGCGACGTCACCTGGTTCACGGTCGCCCCGGAGACCGGCCTGCCGGCCCGCGCCGGCTCGGTCCCGGCTCCCGCGGCCTCCTGCGTCGTCCTCGGCTGAGCCGCCGCCCCCGCGCGTACGGGAAGGGCCCGCACCGGATGCGTCCGGTGCGGGCCCTTCCCGTCACGGTCCTGCGCGCGCCCGGTCCCTCAGTGGACGGGCGAGCCCTGCTGCGGGGAGATCCCCAGCGCCGACGCGTACTGCGACAGCACCAGCTTGCCGATCGCCGGGTACGCGCCCAGCGCCTCGGCCGTCGCGCAGCCCGCCTCCTTGGCGGCCGCGTCGAGCAGACCCTCGGCCAGCTCCGGGCCGATCAGGTACGGGGCGAGCGCCAGCTGCTCCGAGCCGGAGCCGCGCAGCTGCTCGGCGATGGCCGCGATCGAACCCTCCTGGTCGAGCGCCGCCGCCATCACGGGCACGGCGAGGCGCGCCGCGAGCAGCATGCCGGTGATCCCGGCGGCCTGGACCGCCTCCTCGCCGCCGACCGTCGCCAGGATGATGCCGTCGGCCGCCGTGGCGACCGTGAACAGCCTGGCCCGGTCGGCGCGCGCCAGACCGGCCTCCGAGAGGCGCACGTGCAGCGCCTCGGCGAGCAGCGGGTGCGGGCCGAGCACATCGGTCAGCTCCGCCGTGTTGCCGCTGTCCATCACGGCCTGCCGGATCCGCCGGAGCACGGCGCTGTCCGGGCCCGCGAGCAGCGGGACCACGACGGCCGCCGGGCCCTCGGGCGCGGCCGGCTCACGGCCCGCGGCCACGGCCAGCTCGTAGCGCTCGGTGCGCAGCGCCGAGGCGCGCGCGAGGACCGAGCCGAGGGTCGGGTACTCGGTGGAGTCGTCGCCGTCCAGGTAGCCGATCACGGCGTCGAGGCCGGGCAGCTCCGAGCGGGCGATGCTCACGACCTCCTCGGCCAGTGAGCGTATGGCGGCCGACGGCACACCAGGGAGGGCGAGAACGAGCGCGGGCGCGCCCTCGGGCGCCACCACGGGTTCAGGGCGCCGGTGCCGCCCGGGCTGGCGGGGGCGCGGCATTCGTACAGGCAGGCCGGGAGTGGGCCCAGTGGGGGAGCTCATGGCGCCGCATGCTACTGGTTTTGCCCGTCGCGCAGTTCGGTGAGGTGCGGCTGGGCGACTTCTGCCCCTGTATGTCCGAGTCGTCAGGAACCGCCGTTTACCTGGTGAGTTCAAGGAGGCGTGGATCCCCGGGCAGCCGCAGCGTCCCGGTCGCGAGCGCGGCCCCGATCGTCACCGCGCCGGCGAGCGGATCGCCCGCCGCCGCCACCTCGCGGGCCCGGGGGAGCAGGGCGCCCAGCTCCGCCCGCAGCGGACCGAGCAGCGGCTCGCCCATCTTGAACAGGCCGCCGGTGAGGGCCACTTCGACCTCGGCGTCGACGGGGCACACGGCCGCCGCGGCCTCCGCGATGTGCGTGGCGGCCCGCTCCAGGATCCCCACCGCCACCGGGTCCCCGGCGGTCGCGCAGTCGGCCACGCGGGGCGCGAACGAGGCGAGGACGGCGGGCCGGTCGCTCCGGGGGTAGAGCGCGCCCGGCAACCCGGCCACCGGACCGAAGCGTTCCTCGGCACACGCCAGGAGCGCGGCCGAACCCCCGCGCCGCCCGTCGTGCGCCCGCATCGCCGCTTCGAGCCCGGCGCGACCGATCCACGCCCCGCTTCCGCAGTCGCCGAGCAGATGTCCCCAGCCGTCGGCCCGGCGCCAGCCCGACAGATCCGTGCCCATCGTGATCAGGCCGGTGCCGCCCGCGACGACGGCGCCAGGGCGCTGGCCGAGCGCCCCCGCGTACGCGGTGACGGCGTCGGCCGCCAGCGCGAGCCGCCGCACGCCCCAGGCGCGCGCGAACGCTTCCGGAAGCTCGGCCCGCAGGCCGTCGCCGAGGGTCGCCATGCCGGCCGCCCCGACCGCGACCGCCACGATCCGGTCCCCGGCCCCGGCCGCCCGTGCCGCCATCGCCCCGACGGCGGGCAGCAGCTGGGCCAGCAGATGACCGGCGTCGATCCCGCCCGCCCCGGTGCGCACCGGCTCCTTGGACGCGAAGGTATCGAGGACCCGGCCGTCCACGGCCCGGGCGAGCGCGATCCGCAGCCCCGACCCGCCCGAGTCGACACCGACGACGAGCTCGCGCTCCGGCCCGTCCGTCACGGCAGCTGCCAGTCCACCGGCTGGGCGCCCTGACGGAGCAGCAGCTCGTTGGTGCGGCTGAAGGGGCGCGAGCCGAAGAAGCCGCGGTCCGCCGACATCGGCGACGGGTGCGAGGACTCGATCGCGGGCAGGTCGCCGAGGAGCGGGCGCAGATTGCGGGCGTCCCGGCCCCACAGCACCGACACCAGCGGCTTGCCGCGCGCGGCGAGCGCCCGGATGGCCTGCTCGGTGACGGCCTCCCACCCCTTGTCGCGGTGCGCGCCCGGCTTGCGCGGGGCCGTGGTGAGCGCCCTGTTGAGCAGCAGGACGCCCTGCCGGGTCCACGGGGTCAGGTCGCCGTTCGAGGGGCGGGGGTGCCCGAGGTCCGCGTGCATCTCGCGGAAGATGTTGTCCAGGCTCGGCGGCACCGGACGCACGTCCGGCGCCACGGAGAAGCTGAGGCCCACCGCGTGCCCGGGCGTCGGGTAGGGGTCCTGGCCGACGATGAGGACCCGCACCTCGTCGAAGGGCTGTTGGAACGCTCTGAGGACGTTCGCCCCCGAGGGTAGGTAGGTGCGCCCCGCTGCCACCTCCTGCCGGAGGAAGTCGCCCATCGCGGCGATGCGTTCGGCCACCGGTGCGAGCGCCTGCGCCCACCCGGCCTCGACGATTTCGTTCAACGGTCGTGCTGCCACGTCCGTCACTCTACTGGCGCACACCGACAGCCGGCCCCGCCGCTCGGTCGCCCGCCGCTCGGTCGCCCACCGCTCAGCCGATCACCGCCGCCCGCACGCACAGCACGTCCGGCAGGTGCTCGGCGAGGAGCCGCCAGCTGTCGCCGTCGTCCGCGCTCGCGTACACCTCCCCGTTGCGGTTGCCGAAGTAGACGCCCGCCGGGTCGCCGTCGTCCGTGCACAGGGCGTCGCGCAGCACCGTGCCGTAGTGGTCGCCGTCCGGCAGGCCCTTGGTGAGCGGCTCCCAGGTCTCGCCGGCGTCCCTCGTGCGGTAGACGCGGCAGCGGCGCCCGGCGGGGACGCGGTCGGAATCGGCGTTGATGGGGAACACGTAGGCGGTGTCCGGCCGGTGCGGATGGGCGGCCACGGCGAAGCCGAAGTCGGAGGGGAGACCGGAGCCGATGTCGGTCCACCGGCCGCCCGCGTCGTCGCTGCGGAAGACACCCCAGTGGTTCTGGAGGTAGAGCCGGTCGACGTCCCCGGCGTCCTGCGCGATCTTGTGCACGCACTGGCCGAACTCCGGGTGCGGATCGGGCAGGAAGACCGCCGACACCCCCTCGTTGGCCGGATCCCAGCTCTCCCCGCCGTCGCGCGAGCGGAAGACGCCCGCCGTCGACACGGCGACCGTCACGGCGTCCGGGTCGCGCGGGTCGGTGACGACGGTGTGCACGGCCTCGCCGCCGCCGCCCGGCACCCAGCGGTCCCGGGTCGGGTGCTCCCACAGCGGGCGGACCAGCTCGAAGGACTCGCCGCCGTCGGCGGACCGGAAGAGCGCGGCGGGCTCGGTCCCCGCGTAGACGACGCCGGGGGAGTGCGCGGGCGCCGGATGCAGCTGCCAGACCCGCTCCAGCGAGGCCCCGGTGTCCTTCGGGAACGTCACCGCGGGCCGGGCCGGCTCGGTCCACTCCACGCCCAGGTCGTCGGAGTGGAAGACGGACGGGCCCCAGTGCGCGCTGTCCCCGCCCACCAGGATCCTGGGGACCGGGCGGCGGGTGTCGATCCCGATCGAGTAGATCGCCTGCGCGTTGAACCGCGGCTCGTCGAACTCCCATCTGCCGTCTCGGCAGCGGCCGATGAAAAGACCCTTGCGGGTGCCTACGGTCAGTAGCACGTCGGTCATGCCGACACCTCCAGGACGCCGTTGTCGCGGATACGGGCCAGTCTGCACCCGTGCACTGACAACGGCCCCCGGAGGTGGCCGCGCCCCAGGTGGGGGGCGTGTCGACGCGGTCAGATCGCCCAGGCGTACGGGGTCGGGGCGTGGGTCTCGGCGCCCAGCTCGCGCGCGGCCCGCCGGGCCCAGGAGGCGTCGCGGAGCAGTTCGCGGCCGATCAGGACGGCGTCCGCCTCCCCGTTCGCGACGATCTTCTCGGCCTGGCCGCTCTCCGTGATCAGGCCGACGGCGGCGACCGGAAGGCCCGTCTCCGCCTTCACCCGGGAGGCGAACGGCACCTGGTAGCCGGGGGAGACCGGGATCCGCGCCGCGCCGCCGTTGCCGCCGGTGGACACGTCCAGCAGGTCGACGCCGTGCTCGCGCAGCAGCGCGGCGAAGCGCACGGTGTCGTCCGCGGTCCAGCCCTGCTCGTCGAGCCAGTCGGTGGCGGAGATCCGGAAGAAGACGGGCAGTTCCTCGGGCCACTCGGCCCGCACGGCGTCGACGACCTCCAGGGCGAAGCGGACGCGGTTCTCGAAGGAGCCGCCGTACGCGTCGGTGCGGCGGTTGCTGTGCGGGGAGAGGAACTCGCCGATCAGGTACCCGTGGGCGCCGTGCACCTCCACGACCTCGAAGCCGGCGGCGAGCGCGCGCCGGGCCGCGTCGGCGAACCGGGCGGTGACCTCGTGGATCTGCTCGGGCGTCAGCTCGGTGGGCACCGGGTGGTCCTCGGCGAACGCGACCGGGCTCGGCCCGACGGGCTGCCAGCCGAGTCCGGTGGCGGGGTCGACGGGGCCCCGGCCCTCCCAGGGGCGGTTCGTCGATGCCTTGCGCCCGGCATGGGCAATTTGGACGCCCGGAACGGTGCCGTGCTCCTTCAGGAAGGTGGTGATCCGCCGCAGGCCCTCGATGTGCGTGTCGTCCCAGATCCCGAGGTCGGCGGGGCTGATCCGGCCCTCCGGGGCGACGGCGGTCGCCTCGGTCAGGATCAGGCCGGTGCCCCCCGTGGCGCGGGCCGCGTAGTGGGCGAAGTGCCAGTCGCCCGCGACGCCCGCGAGGGGGCCCGTGGTCTCCGCCGAGTACTGGCACATCGGGGCCATCCACACCCGGTTCGGGATGGTGAGGGACCTGAGGGTGAGGGGCTCGAAGAGGGCGGTGCTCATGGCGGACTCCGTTTCGGCGTCTCTCGGTACTGCCTGGAGAAGGTGCTTACTACGATAGGCATCGTAGTACGGTGCCTGTCAAACTACGAGGATGCTCGTACAATGACCGCACATACTCCCGAGAGCCGCCCGGCAGCCCGCACCCCCGGACAGAAGTGGAGCCGCAGCCGTGACGACCGCGACCAACCCCAGGGCCCTGGAACATCCCGCGCGCGAGGACATCCGGCTCGAAGCCGTGCTGCACGCCCTGTCGGACGCCGTCCGGCTGCGGATCGTGCGCTGCATGGCCCTCGCGGACGCGGGAGCCGAGCTCAGCTGCTCGTACTTCGAGCTGCCGGTCACCAAGTCGACCAGCACGCACCACTTCCGGGTGCTGCGCGAGAGCGGCGTCGTCCGGCAGATCTACCGGGGCACCGCCAAGCTCAACATGCTCCGCCGCGACGACCTGGAGGCGCTCTTCCCCGGCCTCCTCGACAGCGTCCTGACCGCCGCGGGCGCCCAGGCCGCCCGCCTCGGCGACGCCGAGCGGCCGCACGCCGGGTAGGCGGACACCGGCCGGATGGTGTCCCCGGCCCCCAGGCCGCCTCAGGCCCCCCGGGACGCCGCCCGCAGCCCCGCCCAGTCGGGGATCTTCACGCGCTCGCGGCCCAGCGCCCCGCCCAGGGCCGCCTCGGCCCGCTCGATGGCCAGCCAGCCCGTCCACGGCACCGGCTCGTGCCCCCTCGCCCGCAGCTCCGCCACCGGGTCCTCGGCGACCCGGCGGCCGGCCAGGGCCGGGGCGTCGGCCAGGAGCGAGGCGGCGGTCTCCTTGGCGCAGGGGCGGTTGGTGCCGATCACGCCCGTCGGACCGCGCTTGATCCAGCCCGCCACGTACTCCCCGGGCGAGACCGCCCCGTCGCGCAGCACCCGCCCCGCCGCGTGCGGGACCGTGCCCCGTGCCTCGTCGAAGGGCAGTCCGGGCAGCGGGGCGCCCCGGTAGCCGACCGCGCGCAGCACCAGACCCGCCTCGATCTCCTCGTACCGGCCGGTGCCCCTGACGCCGCCGTCGCCGTCCGGCTCGGTCCGCTCGAAGCGGACCCCCGTGACCCGGCCGTCCGCGCCGAGGATCTCCACGGGGCGCAGGAAGAAGCGCAGCCGGATCCCGCGCGGGGCGGTGCCGCCGTCCGCCGCCCACCCCCGTACGACCTCCAGATTGCGCCGGTTGACGGCGGGCAGCGCCGACGGGTCGGCGTACGCCGGGTCGAGGGCCAGCTCCGCCGGGTCGACCAGGACCCGGGTGTCGGGCAGCGCGCCGAGCTCGCGCAGCTCCTTGGTGGTGAACTTCGCCTGCCCGGGCCCGCGCCGGGCCACCATGTGCACCTCGCGCACCCCGCTCGCCGCCAGCGCCCGCAGGGCGCCCTGCGGCACGTCGGTGGGGGCCAGCTCCGCCGCCCGCCGCACCAGGAGCCGGGCCACGTCCACGGCCACGTTCCCCGCCCCGACGACCACCGCGCGGGGACCGTCCAGGGTGAACCCGTCCCGCGCGGCGTCCGGGTGCGCGCTGTACCAGGAGACGAACTCGGTGGCGGAGAAGCTGCCCAGCAGCTCCTCGCCCGGCACCCCGAGCCGGCGGTCCCGGGAGGCGCCGACGCAGTACACCACCGCGTGGTAGAGCTCCAGGAGCCCGGCCGGGGTCAGCCCGTGCGCCCCGACCTCGACGTCGCCGAGGAAGGAGACGTGCTCGTCCTCCAGGACCGTCCGCAGGTTGCCCTGGAGCGACTTGATCTTCTCGTGGTCGGGCGCGACCCCGTACCGCACCAGGCCGTACGGGCAGGGCAGCCGGTCCAGGACGTGCACACGGATCCCGGGCACGGCGGTCTGCCGGACCAGCTCCTGGGCGGTGTAGACCCCGCTGGGTCCCGAGCCGACGACGGCGACGCGCAGCACGAGGGGTTCCCCTTCCTGCCGGGAGGCTTCCAGCATGGCACCGCCGGGGCCTCCCGGGCCGGTCTACAGGGGGCGCATCCGGTGGATCTCCGCCGACTGCTGGGCGATGACGTCGTTGGCCATCTCCTCCACCAGCACGTTGTTGCCCTGACCGAGCACCTCGGCGGCCATGGTGACGGCTCCCTCGTGGTGCGTGATCATCAACTTGATGAAGAGGGCGTCGAACGCCTCGCCCTTGGCGGCGCGCAGTTGGGCGAGCTGCGCCTCGGTCGCCATCCCCGGCATCGAGTGGTGGTCGTGGCCCGACTGCGGGCGGGGGCCGCCGTTGTTCTTCAGCCAGCCCTCCATGGCGCCGATCTCCGGCGCCTGCGCCGCCGCGATGCGTTCGGCGACCTTCTTCACCTTGGCCGACCCGGCCCGCTGCGGGACCAGCGCCGTCATGGTGATCGCCTGCCGGTGATGCTCGATCATCATCTGGACGTACGAGAAGTCGGCGCCGTTGGGGCGCTCGTCGGGCATCAGCCGGGCCGCCTCCTCGGGGGTGACCTTCCTCGCCGGCTCACCGGGCTTGCCCGGAGCCACCACCATGGGGCCGCTCGACGTCCCAGCCGGAGGCGCGGCCGCCCCGGTCTTCGGGCCGGACTCGCACGCGGCGAGCGCGAACACGGCGACGACGGCCAGCACACCGGCGGCCGCTCCACGGACACGGCGCTTCGACAACACGACCTCCACGGGCACTTCGACGACTTCGAGGGGCTGGAGCGGGTGTTTCTTCATTACGTCTGTGTTGCCATCTGTTGAGATGTGCACACCAAGGAAGATACTGCCGGGGTCCCACCATCGTTCAACTGTGCGACATTCAGATGAGGACGGAGTGACTTCGTTGCGTACCACGAGTACCCCGCGCGCACGGATCAGAGGCCTCGGGGTGGCGACCGCCGCCGCCGGACTGCTGATCAGCCTGCTCGCCGCCGGACCCGCGGCCGCCACCCCCGACCCCGGCGACGCCACGGCGCAGACGGCCGTCTCGGCGGAGCAGGCGTCCGACGCCCGCGCCGCCATCGCCGCCGGGGACATACCCGGCGTGGACGAGGTCGTCCACAGCCCCAACATCGAACATCTCGTCAACGTCCCCAAGGACGCCCTCAAGGGCATCAACTCGGATCTCGCCTTCCAGGGCAAGTACGCGTTCGCCGGCAACTACGACGGCTTCCGGATCTTCGACATCAGCAACCCGCGGTCGCCCAGGACCGTCGCCCAGGTGCTGTGCCCCGGCTCCCAGAACGACGTCTCCGTCTCCGGGAACCTGCTCTTCCTCTCCACCGACTCCTCGCGCAGCGACAACTCCTGTGCCAGCGTTCCGCAGCCCGCCTCGGTGAAGGAATCCTGGGAGGGCATGAAGATCTTCGACATCAGCGACATCGCCAACCCGAAGTACGTCGCCTCCGTCGAGACCAACTGCGGTTCCCACACCCACACGCTGGTGCCGAAGCGCAAGGACGTGTACATCTACGTCTCCTCGTACTCGCCCAACGCCGCCTTCCCCGACTGCCAGCCCCCGCACGACGGCATCTCCGTCATCAAGGTGCCGCGCAAGGCGCCGGAGCAGGCCAAGGTCGTCAACTTCCCGGTCCTCTTCCCCGGCGAGGGCCCGGACGGCGGCGGCAACCCCGGTGAGCCCACCAACCCGGGCGTCTCCAAGACCACCGGCTGCCACGACCTGACCGTGCTGCCCAGCGAGGACCTGGCCGCCGGCGCCTGCATGGGCGACGGCATCCTCTTCGACATCAAGGACCCGGAGCACCCCCGGGTGATCGACCGCGTCCAGGACAACGTCAACTTCGCGTTCTGGCACTCCGCGACCTTCAACCAGAAGGCGAACAAGGTCGTCTTCACCGACGAGCTCGGCGGCGGCGGCGCGGCCACCTGCAACGCGGTCGTCGGCCCGAACCGCGGCGCCGACGGCATCTACGACATCGTCGGCAAGGGCGACAAGCGAAAGCTGGTCTTCCGCAGCTACTTCAAGATCCCGCGCCACCAGGCCGACACCGAGAACTGCGTCGCCCACAACGGCTCGCTGATCCCGGTCAAGGGCAAGGACATCATGGTCCAGGCCTGGTACCAGGGCGGCGTCTCCGTCTGGGACTTCACCGACTCCCGCCGCCCGAAGGAGATCGGCTACTTCGAGCGCGGCCCGGTCTCCGCGACCACCCTGGCCACCGGCGGCTCCTGGTCGGCCTACTACTACAACGGCCACATCTACTCGAACGACATCGCCAAGGGCTTCGACGTGCTCAAGCTCAGCGACAAGCGCACCGACAAGGCGGCCCGGGTGCGGATGGACGAGCTGAACGTCCAGACGCAGCCCGACTATTTCGAGGATTTCGAGGACTGACGCGGCACCCGGACCGACCGGTCCGGTAACGCCGTACGCGTCACCGGCACGCCGTCGGGCGGACCCCCGCCCGGCGGCGTGCCCTGCTCCCAGTCGAGCCCGTACCGCTGGAACAGCTCGGAGCGCAGCCGGGCCATCGGCATCGGCGCCCCCGGCAGCAGCACGGCCACCACCGCCCCCATCAGCAGCGCCCGCAGCAGCGGATAGTCCGTGTCCACGTCGTCGGAGCCGTACCGGGTCACGGTGTCCCGCAGCAGCTCCGCGAGCCGCTGCTGCTCGGGACACCGCACGAAGCCCTCCGCCTGAAGGATGCCGGCCATGTGCGTCCGCATGAGCACCGGGCGCCGCTCGGCCAGGCCCAGGATCGCGTCGATCGCCCGTGCCAGACGCTCCCGGCCGTCCTCCGTGCGCGGCTCCCGCTCCAGCGCCTCCGCCAGCGTCCGGTGCATGAGCCGGTGCACCGCCGACTGCAGGAGCTGCCGCTTGCCGGGGAAGTAGTACGAGATCAGACCGCGTGCCGAGCCGGCCCTGGCGGCTATGTCCGCGAGCGTCGTGGCCTCGTACCCCCGCTCGTCGACCAGCTCCACGGTCGCCTGCAGGAGCCGCTCCCGGGAGCGCCGCCGAAGCTCTTCATTGACCGATGCGCTACGCGGGGACATGCTGGACTCCTGCGTTGACTGGCTCGCAGCCAATATACTCAGCGCGTCCTGCCGTCGTGCCCTCGTGGCCGGAAGCGGGACATGCCGTCTGTTCTGGGCGACGCGGGGGATCGTCCAGGACAGACGGCCTCATCGCCCTTCCTCCGTTCCGCGCCCGGCGTCCGGCCCGGAGCCCGCACGCCGCCTCCGCTCCGCCGCGCGGTACGTGACGATCGCCACGGCCACACAGGTCCAGCCCAGGAGCCAGCCGCCCACCACGTCCGACGGCCAGTGCACGCCCAGATACACCCGGGTCCAGCCCACCCCCACGACCGACACCACGGCCGCCCCGGCGAGCGTGCCCCAGCCCCGCCGGCCCTCGTGCCAGTGCAGGGCCAGCACCCACAGCAGCAGCCCGCAGGTGACCGTCGCCGTCATGACGTGGCCGGACGGGAACGCCGAGTAGTGTGCGGAGTCGACCGGATCGGGCCAGCTGGGCCGCGGCCGGTCCACCGCCGCCTTCACCCCCTGCTGGAGGCCCACCGCGAGCAGGCTCGTGCCCGCCACCCACAGCGCGAGCAGCCGCTCCCGCCGCCACCACAGCCAGCCCACGGCGACCGCGGCCAGCGCGCGCATCGTCCACGGGTCCCAGACCCAGTCGGTCAGGATCCGGTTGAGATGCGTGAGACCGGGCTCGGCGACGGCGCTGCGGTGCAGGGCCTCCGCGATGTCCCGGTCGAGCGAGAGCAGGGGGGGCCACCCGACGGCCACCAGGACGAGCAGCAGCACGGCCAGGGCGCCGGAGACGGCGGCGGAGATGCGCATGGCCCCGATCCTGCCCGATGCCCCTCCGGCACCGTGCGCCCGACCCCCGGGGTGGCGCGACCTTCCCGGGAGCCGCCTACCCCAGCGCCCTCAGCGCCGGCACGAAGGCCACCAGGACCGGGAGCACCGGGACCAGGGCCGCCGCGGCGGTCAGGCGCAGCCGGCGGGCGGGGTTGAGGCGGGGCGTGGCCGACAGAAGGCGGTCGACACGCTGCGGAAGGCCGGCGTCCGGGGCCGGGCCGGGGCCGAACACCCCACGGTCCTCGTTCAGTTCGACCAGCGCGAGCGCGATCGTCAGCCGCCCGAAGCGGCGCGAGGCCACGTCGTCCGCCGCCAGCTCCACCAGGCGGTGCATCTCGCCCCGGAAGGCCGCGAAGACCGGCACCCCGGGGAAACCGTCGGCCAGCGCCGCCGAGCAGTGCAGCAGCCAGTCGTGCCGCGCCCGGGCGTGTCCCCGCTCGTGCGCGAGGACCGCGTCGAGCTGCCGCCCCTTGAGGCGGCGCAGCGCCCCCGTGGTGATGACCAGACGCGGCGTCCTGCCGCCGGGCAGCCACCACGCGTCGGCACGCTCGCCCTCCAGGATCACCAGCCGCTCGCCGCTCGTGGGCTCCTCGCCTGGCACCAGGGGCGACCGCACCAGCAGTTCGCAGCGGCGCTGCCTGCGCCGGGCCCGCGCGTGGCCGATCTCGCGGCCCAGCATCGCGCCCGTCCACAGGCCGCCGGCCGCGAGCAGCACGGCGAGCACCGCCGACCAGGGCCGGCTGGCGCCGAGCTCGTACGCCTCGATCACCGCGTGCGGGGCGGGCGCGAAGACCTGGCCGCGTACCGCCTGCCAGGCCGCCGCCGCGCTGAACGTCATCGACAGCGCGAAACTCAGCAGCACCGCCGCCACCACGCACTGCCACACCCAGAGCGCCACCACGGGTTCCCGCTCCGCCCAGTCGGCCCGCGACAGGAGCCGCGGGGCCACGACGGCGGTCAGGACGCCGAGCGCGAGCAGCGCGAGGGAGACCAACATGGCGTCAGCCTATGAGCCGGTACCACGCCGGGGTATGCCCTTGCCGATCAAGTGACGCACGCCACGTTTGCCACCGTCCAGGGCGCCCCGAACCGCCTCAGAGGGTCAGCAGCATCGCCAGCATCGCGAGCGCCATCGACAGCCGGCACACCAGCGTCAGCTCGGACCCGGGCGCGCGGCCCCCGACCGCCGCCCGTGCCTCACCGGCGGCGCCCGCAGGCACCGCCACCGGCACCAGCCGGGTGCCCGACCGCAGCACGTACACCCCGAAGTAGGCGAGCAGCGCGCCGGTCAGCACGGGTATGCCCCCGGTGGCCGCGCCCCCGTGCCCCGCGTGCGCCCCCGTGGCCGCCGCACCGGGCGCCGCCACCATCGCCACCGCCATGTAGAGCATCGCGAGCGAGCCCACCAGATGGTGCAGATGGTGTCCGCCACCCCGCACCGCCCCGAGCAGACCGGCCGCGGCCGCGAGCCCGAACACCGCCACGTACAGCACGAGCATCCACTCCGGCGGGGCCACCACCGTCGCGGGCAGCGCCATCGCCGCCATCCCGAAGCCCATCACGGCCTCGCCCCCCGCCGCCCGGCGCTCCTCCCCGGAGGCGCGCCGCATACGGCGCAGGCAGTACGCGCCGCCGGCCGCGCACACCACCACGAGCAGCCAGCCGGACAGAGCCGGTCCATGCACGGCGGACCCCCCTCCTCGCCGACCGCGTTCCCTCCCGACCCCGAGTGCATGCCCGGCCCCGGCACGCCTACCCGGGCGCACAGGAGCACACGGGTGTACGAGGGGGAGTGCGGGGCGCGCGCTAGGCTCGGGACGATCGCGCCCGCCGATCGTCAGCGCCCGAGGGGAGCCCCGCACACCATGGACACCGCCGAGTCCCAGCACACCGGCCGCATCACCTACCGCGACGCGGTCACGGAGGACGTCCCGGCGCTCGTGCCGCTCGTCGAGTCGGCCTACCGGGGCGACTCCAGCCGGGCCGGCTGGACCACCGAGGCGGACATCCTCCAGGGGCAGCGCACCGACGCCGAGGGCGTCGAGGCGGTCATCGCCACCCCGGGCAGCCGGCTGATGGTGGTGGAGCGGGACGGCGAGCTCCTCGCCTGCTGCCAGCTCGAACACCGCGGCGAGGCCGCCTACTTCGGCATGTTCGCGGTCCGCCCGGAGCTCCAGGGCGCGGGCCTCGGCCGGCAGATCATCGCCGAGGCGGAGCGCCGGGTGCGGGAGCTGTGGGACGTGCGCGAGATGCACATGACCGTCATCTCGGTCCGCGAGGAGCTCATCGCCTGGTACGAGCGGCGCGGCTACCGCAGGACCGGCCGGATGACCCCCTTCCCGTACGGCGACGACCGCTTCGGCCTGCCGCAGCGCGACGACCTGCAGTTCGAGCTGCTGGTCAAGGAACTCGTCTGACCCGAAGACCGCCGCTCACGCGGTGAAGCGGCCCGTGCTCCGGATCTCGGGGCGGTCGGTCGTCACGCCGTCGAGCCCCAGGGCGCGCGCCAGGCGCAGGTCGTCCTGGGTGTTCACCACCCACCCCATGACCCGCAGCCCCGCCGTGTGCGCCCGCTCGACGGTGTCCTGGGTGAGGTGCCGGATGTTGAGGACGAGCGCGCCCGCGCCGACCGCGAGCGCCCGGGCCACCACGTCCGACTGACGCCGGTCGGCCACAAGCGCCGTGCGCGCCGCCGGGACGAGGGCGCGCACCTCGGCCAGCGCCTCGTCGTGGAACGAGAGCACCTCGACCCGTCCGGTCAGCTCGCGCGCGAGGAGCACCCCGGCGAGGGTCCTGGCCGCCGCGACGTCCTTGATCTCCGCCTGGAGCGGCGCGCTCACCGCGTCCAGGACCTCCTCGAAGACGGGGACGCGCTCCCCGTCGCCCGCGTCGAGCTCCCGCAGCTCGGCGAGGGTCTTCTCGGCGATCGGCCCGGTGCCGTCGGTGGTGCGGTCGACCTCGGAGTCGTGCATGACGACCAGGGCGCCGTCCTTGCTGAGGTGCAGGTCGAGCTCGATGACGTCCAGACCGTCCCGCTCGGCCCGGACGAAGGACCGCAGGGTGTTCTCGGGCTCGACGCCCATGACCCCGCGGTGACCGATGGTGAGGAAACTCAAGATCTTCTCGCTTCCGCTGAGGACCGGTTCGCGACGCAGCCTAATCGCTGGGCCCCGTACGGGAAGCGACCACGCGGAACACCGCATTTCTCGGCCGTCCGCCCCGCCGTACAGGAAAAAACACGGTCGAGTGGGGGGTTTGACAGGAGATTTTCCCTTGCCCCTCTTGTGGCGGGGAAGCGTCGATGGTTACGGTGTCTTGACGTGAGGTTCTCCTGTGGAGGAAGAGGAATGACGGAAATTCTTGTGCAGGACGTGACCGGTGGGGGGATATCCGCCGACGCACCCGTGGTCGACCACCCTGCCTGGACCGAGCTCAAGAATGCCGTGGAGGAGCTCCGCCCCTGGCAGAGCGCGGACGGCTCCATCGACTTCCGGGCCGAGGGCGCGCCCGCGCTCGCGCTGGCCGAGCGGACCGTCGAGCGCATCGTCGCCGCGGTCGAGCAGCTCTCCCCGCTGGTCCCGCACGACGCGGAGTACCACCGCGCGCTCGTCGCCGACCTGCGCAAGTGGGCCCAGGGCGGCTTCGCGGTCCCCGACTTCCTCGACGCGCTGCTGGCCTTCCAGCCGGCCGCCGACCGCGTGGACGGGCTCCAGCACCTCGTGCTCTTCCCGATGTACACGCAGAACGGCAACCCGGACCGCAACTTCGAGGCCGTCGTGCTGCGCATGGTCTGGCCGGAGTGGCTCTCCGAGCTGGAGGCCACCCGCTACGACAACCCGCTGTTCTGCGGCATCACCTTCGAGGACTTCACCGCCGGGTACGACACCAACTCGGCCGTCCTCTTCCCGGAGACCATCGCCGTCCGCGAGGCCCCCGAGCGCTTCAGCTGGGGCGGCATCTTCTGCGACCGCGAGGCCGCCCGCTTCCGCAAGGTCACCGAGGCCGCCGTCGACACCCTGGGCATCCAGCTGCCCGAGGACATCGCCGCCATGGTCCAGGACCAGGACCGCTGCGAGAAGGCGTTCGTCCTGTGGGACATGGTCCACGACCGCACCCACAGCCACGGCGACCTGCCGTTCGACCCCTTCATGATCAAGCAGCGCCAGCCGTTCTGGATGTACGGCCTGGAAGAGCTCCGCTGCGACCTCACCGCCTTCAAGGAGGCCGTGAAGCTGGAGGCCGAGGGCAACGAGCACGGCCGTGACGTGCAGTACGCGGTCCTCTTCGACCGCATGTTCCGCTTCCCGCTCTCCGGCGACCGCAACCGCAACTACGACGGTCTCGGCGGCCAGCTGCTCTTCGCGTACCTGCACAAGCACGACGTGATCCGCTGGACGGACAACACGCTGAAGATCGACTGGCAGCGTGCCCCCGAGGTCACCAACCGGCTCTGCGGCGAGATCGAGCAGCTCTACCGCGACGGCATCGACCGCCCGAAGCTGGTCCACTGGTTCAAGGCGTACGAGCTGGTCTCCACCTACCTCGCCCCGCACCCCGGCTCCACCTGGGCCAAGGGTCCCGACGCCCTGGACCTCAGCCTGCCGCCGCGCAAGCTGGTCGACGACGTGCTTCCGGACGAGTTTCCGCTCAGCATGTTCTATGAGGCCCTCGCCAAGAAGCTCAAGAGCGTGATCGCCGCCACCAAGGGCATCACCGCCACGAACGCTTCGGACGCCGAGCGAGTCGCCGCGTGACCGACGCCATCGACCAGACGGAGGAGGCGGCGCCCATGAACGCCAACGGAAACGGTGGACCGCTCGACGGCGCCGTCATCGCCGTCGCCGGAGCGGCCGGGCCCGCCGGCCGGGCCACCCTGCTGCGCCTCGCCGAGGCGGGCGCGACCGTGGTCGCCTCCGACGCCGACGCGGCGCGCCTCGCGGAGGCCGTCGACGCCGCCCGTTACGCCCACGGCGGCGCCCGGGTCATCGGCGACACGGTGGACCTCCTCGACCTCGCCGCCACCAAGGAGTGGGCGGAGAGGACCGAGAAGGAGTTCGGCCGGATCGACGGCCTGGTCCACCTGGTCGGCGGCTGGCGCGGCAGCCAGTCCTTCGTCGAGACCGACCTCAAGGACTGGGACTTCCTGGAGAAGCTCCTGATCCGCACGGTCCAGCACACCTCGCTGGCCTTCCACGACGGCCTGCTGCGCAGCGGCGGCCGCGGCCGCTACGCCCTGATCAGCCAGGTCGGCGCGCACAAGCCGGTCGCCAACAACGCCGCGTACAACGCGGGCAAGGCGGCGGCCGAGGCGTGGACCCTCGCCATGGCCGACTCCTTCCGCAAGGCGGGGGGCGACGAGGGCCCGCAGGCTGCTGCTGCGATCCTGGTGATCAAGGCACTGGTGCACGACGCCATGCGCGCCGAACGCCCCAATGCGAAGTTCGCGGGCTTCACCGACGTCACGGAGCTGGCCGACGCCGTCGCCGGACTCTGGGACCGGCCCGCACAGGAAGTGAATGGACAGCGCCTGTGGCTGACCCCCAAGCCGTGACCGCGGCCCTGGGCCCGAAGACCGACGCCCGTCGTCACCACGACCCGTCGGTCCGGGGCTTCGCCAGCGACAACTACGCCGGTGTGCACCCGGAGGTCCTCGCGGCCATCGCCCTCGCCAACGACGGCCACCAGGTCGCCTACGGCGAGGACCAGTACACCGAGCACCTCCAGCGGATCATGCACAGCCACTTCGGCTCCGCGGCCGAGGCGTTCCCGGTCTTCAACGGGACCGGGGCGAACGTGACCGCGCTCCAGGCGCTCACCGACCGCTGGGGCGCGGTGATCTGCGCCGAGTCCGCGCACATCAACGTGGACGAGGGCGGTGCCCCCGAGCGGATGGGCGGCCTCAAGCTGCTCACCGTGGCCACCCCGGACGGCAAGCTCACCCCCGAGCTGATCGACCGGCAGGCCTGGGGCTGGGAGGACGAGCACCGGGCCATGCCCCAGGTCGTCTCGATCACCCAGAACACCGAGCTCGGCACCGTCTACACGGTGGACGAGGTCAAGGCCATCGTCGAGCACGCCCACTCCAAGGGCATGAAGGTCCACCTCGACGGCGCCCGCATAGCCAACGCGGCCGCCTCGCTGGACGTGCCCATGCGCGCGTTCACCAGCGCGGCGGGCGTCGACGTCATCTCGTACGGCGGCACGAAGAACGGCATGATGTTCGGCGAGGCCGTCGTCGTGCTCAACCCCGACGCCGTCAGCCACATGAAGCACCTGCGCAAGCTGTCCATGCAGCTCGCCTCCAAGATGCGCTTCGTGTCGGTCCAGCTGGAGGCGCTGCTCGCCAAGGACCTCTGGCTGCGCAACGCCCGCCACGCCAACACGATGGCCCAGCGCCTCGCGGCCGGCGTGCGGGGCGTGGACGGGGTCGAGATCCTCTACCCGGTCCAGGCCAACGCGGTCTTCGCGCGCCTGCCGCACGAGGTCAGCAGGCGGCTCCAGGAGCGCTTCCGCTTCTACTTCTGGGACGAGGCGGCCGGCGACGTGCGCTGGATGTGCTCCTTCGACACCACGGAGGACGACGTGGACGCGTTCCTCCAGGCGCTGAAGGAAGAGATGGCGCGGTAGGCAGCCCCTGGCGGGCCCACCCGCGAGCGACGGCCGGGCGGAAGTGACACACTTCCGCCCGGCCGTTCCGTCATGCCACGGGCTTGCGACCGAAGTCCAGTGAAGTGGATTTTCCGGTGTTCTATGCTGAACCACACTCTGCACTCCGGAACATCGAACGGCGGACCATGACCCTGACGCTCACCGTCTCCGACGAGGTACGCACCCTCGTACCCGGCTTCACCCACCTCGCCGTCGAGGCGCGGGGACTCGTCAACGGGCCCAGCGACGAGACCAGTTCGGCCCTGCTCGACGATGCCGCCCGCCGGCTCGCCGAGCGCCTGGACGGACAGGCCCCGGACAAGGACCCGCACGTCGCCGCCTGGCGCGCCGCGTACTCCGCGTTCGGCGCCAAGCCGTCCCGTACCCGCAACTCCGCCGAGGCGCTGGCGAAGCGCGCCCTCGCGGACGGCGGGCTGCCCCGGATCAACCGGCTCGTGGACGCCTACAACGCGATCAGCGTCGCCCACCTGATCCCGGTCGGCGGCGAGGACCTGAACAGGATCCAGGGCTCGATGCGGCTCTTCCGGGCCACCGGCGAGGAGGACTTCGTCACCGTCGCGGGCGGCGAGGAGAGCGTGGAGCACCCCGAGCCCGGCGAGGTCGTCTGGGCCGACGAGGCGGGCGTCACCTGCCGTCGCTGGAACTGGCGCCAGGGCCCGCGCACCCGCATCGAGGACGACACCACCGACGCGATCTTCCTGCTGGAGTCGCTGGAGCCGATGACGCTCGACGCGCTGCGCGCGGCCGGCGAGGAGCTCGCCGAGGTGCTGCAGAAGGTCAGCCCCGGGGCGCAGATCACGGTCCGCGACCCGGAGTGACGTTTCGCCGGGACGGCCGGAGCCGCCTCGGGACCTACTTCTCGGCGGCCTTGACCTCGTCCGGCGTCGGCGCCGTGCCCCCGAGGTGCGCGGGCACCCACCAGGTGTCGCCCGCGTCCTTGGGGCGCACCGGGTAGGCGCGCTGGGCGGCCTCCAGGAGCTCCTGGACGCGCCCGCGCAGCCGCCGGGTGATCGCTCCCGCGTACTGGTCGGCGGGGGCCTCCATCGGCTCGCCGACCCGGATGGTGATCGGGATGTGGCTGCGCTTGAAGTTGCGCGGCCGGCCCTTGGTCCACACCCGCTGGGTGCCCCACAGGGCCATCGGGATCAGCGGGACGCCGGCCTCCTGCGCGAGGCGCGCGGCACCGGACTTGAAGCTCTTGAGCGTGAACGACTGCGAGATGGTCGCCTCGGGGAAGACGCCGACGATCTCGCCCGCGCGCAGCGAGCGCAGCGCGTGCTCGTAGGCGTGCTCGCCCTGGGCGCGGTCCACCGGGATGTGCTTCATCGCGCGCATCAGGGGGCCGGAGACCTTGTGCCGGAAGACCGACTCCTTCGCCATGAAGCGCACCAGACGCTTCTGGGGAAGTGCGGCCAGACCGGTGAAGACGAAGTCCAGGTAGCTGATGTGGTTGCTGACGATGACCGCCCCGCCCTCGCGCGGGATGTGCTGCGAACCCTGAGTGTCGATCTTCAGGTCCAGCGCCTTGAACAGGGTGAGGGCGGCGCCGATGACCGGCCGATAGACGAGCTCTGCCATCTGGGACGAACCCCTTCGTCAGTGCCTGGGGAGGGTTCTCCCGGCGAAGTTACGCGGCCGTAGGTTTTCGGCTTTGGGCAGATCGTGCCCCATGTGGGCCCTCGTGACCAGTCCAGGCGGCTTCGTACGGGGAGATTCTCGTCACTCCGGGTGCTCGTGGCGGGAATCGTTCGATCCCGTGGGACGCTGAATCGAAAGAAGTACAGGTGAGGACCGTCGGAGGAGCAGAGGGATGAGTGAGGTCGTGGGCGCCGGGCAGCTGGGCGCGCAGCTGGGGGAGCGGGCCACCCTGGTGCAGTTCTCCACCGCCTTCTGCCAGCCCTGCCGGGCCACCCGCCGGACGCTCGCCGAGGTGGCCGCCATGGTCGAGGGCGTCGGGCACATCGAGATCGACGCCGAGGAGCGCCTCGATCTCGTACGGGAGCTGGGCATCGTCCGTACCCCCACGGTGCTCGTCCTCGACCGGGACGGGCGGATCGTGCGCAGGGCCGCCGGGCAGCCCCGCCGCGCCGACGTCATCGCCGCGCTCGGGCGGGCGGTCTGACGCGGTGTGCGGCGGGGGTCCGGCGCGGCGTACGGCGGGGCCTGACTCGGTGACACATCTCCCACATCGCGGTACGCACTTGACTGCGCACGGCGACGATCGTCAGTCTGGCGTGGTGCCCCCAGAACTCCTTCTCTACGGGCGGGTCCATGTGGACCTGGCCCGCAACGCGAGCGCGCGCTGTCCGGGTGTCTGAACACCCCGGGACTTCCCTCACGCCGCCCTCGCAGAAGGACAATTCCATGACGGTCTCGCCCGAGCTCCGCACGCGCCCGACGATTCCCGCCCTCGGCACACCCCGACAGGCCGCTCCCGACCTGCTCCGTTCCGTCTTCCGGCAGCACGCCGCCGGTGTCGCGGTCATCACCGCGCACGGCGAGCGCCCGGTCGGCTTCACGGCGACCTCGCTCAACTCCGTCGCCGCCGAACCCCCGCTGATCTCCTTCGGTGTGGGCACCGGCTCCTCCAGCTGGCCCGTGGTGGCCGAGGCCGAGCACATCGGCGTCCACATACTCGGCGAGCACCAGCGGGAGCTGGCGGCCACCTTCGCCCGCAGCGGCGCCGACCGCTTCGGCGCTCCCACCCGGTGGACCTACGGCCCCGAGGGGGTGCCCGTGCTCGACGGCGTCCTGGCGTGGCTGGTGTGCCGCGTGGTGGCCCGGATCCCCGCAGGGGACCACCGGATCGTCATCGCCGAGGTCGTCGCCGGCGACCCGGACGGCGTGGGCCGCCCGCTCCTCTACCACCAGGGGCGCTTCAACGCGCTGCGCGACTGAGAGTTCCCGCGCGGCCCGCTCCGGGGGCGTTGGCAAGGTCACATGGCTGAGCGCTTGCTTACTCGTAACGAACTGGGTGTACTGGCGAGTAATATTGCGGTCGGGGCGTTCGGCAGCGTTCGAGGCCCCGACCGGAAACCAGCCCTTCAGGCGCCTATGCTGCGAGCAACAAGGCAGCCCAGTTATGACGATGCAGTAGGAGAGCCGGCGTGAGCTTGAGGATCGTTGTCTGTGTGAAGTACGTGCCGGACGCCACCGGCGACCGGAAGTTCGCGGACGACCTGACCGTCGACCGCGACGACGTCGACGGCCTGCTGTCCGAGCTGGACGAGTACGCGGTGGAGCAGGCGCTCCAGATCGCGGACGAGGCCGACGACGCCGAGGTCACCGTGCTGACCGTCGGCCCCGAGGACGCCAAGGACGCGCTGCGCAAGGCGCTCTCCATGGGCGCCGACAAGGCCGTCCACGTCGAGGACGACGACCTGCACGGCACCGACGTCATGGGCACCTCGCTGGTGCTCGCCAAGGCGATCGAGAAGACCGGCTACGACCTCGTCATCGCGGGCATGGCCTCCACCGACGGCACCATGGGTGTCCTCCCGGCGATCCTCGCCGAGCGTCTGGGCGTCCCGCAGGTCACGCTGCTCTCCGAGGTCTCCGTCGAGGACGGCGTCGTGAAGGGCCGCCGCGACGGCGACTCCGCCTCCGAGCAGCTGGAGGCCTCCCTGCCGGCGGTCGTCTCCGTGACCGACCAGTCGGGCGAGGCGCGCTACCCGTCCTTCAAGGGCATCATGGCCGCCAAGAAGAAGCCGGTGGAGGCCCTGGACCTGTCCGACCTCGACATCGACGCGGACGAGGTCGGCCTGGAGGGCTCCTGGACCAAGGTCGACTCGGCCGCCGAGCGTCCGGCGCGCACCGCGGGCACGATCGTCAAGGACGAGGGCGAGGGCGGCAAGCAGCTCGCGGAGTTCCTCGCGAGCCAGAAGTTCATCTAGGGGCTCGGGCGCCCCGCGCCGTCCCCTCAGGCCGTCCCCGTTTCTTCCGCAGGAGATTGAAGTCCCATGGCTGAGATTCTCGTCTACGTCGACCACGTCGACGGAGCCGTCCGCAAGCCCACCCTGGAGCTGCTCACCCTCGCCCGCCGCCTCGGCGAGCCCGTCGCCGTCGCGCTGGGCAACGGCGCCGCCGACACCGCCGCGGCCCTCGCCGAGCACGGTGCCGTGAAGGTCCTCACCGCCGACGCCCCCGAGTTCGGCGACTACCTCGTCGTTCCCAAGGTCGACGCCCTCCAGGCCGCGTACGACGCCGTCTCCCCGGCCGCCGTGCTCGTCCCGTCCTCCGCCGAGGGCAAGGAGATCGCCGCCCGCCTCGCCGTGCGCATCGGCTCGGGCATCATCACCGACGCCATCGACCTGGAGGCCGGTGCCGAGGGTCCGGTCGCGACGCAGTCCGCGTTCGCCGCCTCCTTCACCACCAAGTCCCGGGTCTCCAAGGGCACCCCGGTCATCACGGTCAAGCCGAACTCGGCCGCCGTGGAGGCCGCCCCGGCCGCCGGCGCCGTCGAGGCGCTCGCCGTCTCCTTCTCGGCGCAGGCCACCGGCACCAAGGTCGTCGCCCGCACCCCGCGCGAGTCGACCGGCCGCCCCGAGCTGACCGAGGCCGCGATCGTGGTCTCCGGCGGCCGTGGCGTCAACGGCGCCGAGAACTTCGCGATCATCGAGGCGCTCGCCGACTCCCTCGGTGCCGCCGTCGGCGCCTCCCGCGCCGCCGTCGACGCCGGCTGGTACCCGCACTCCAACCAGGTCGGCCAGACCGGCAAGTCGGTCTCGCCGCAGCTGTACATCGCCTCCGGCATCTCCGGTGCGATCCAGCACCGCGCGGGTATGCAGACCTCGAAGACCATCGTGGCCATCAACAAGGACGCCGAGGCCCCGATCTTCGACCTGGTCGACTACGGCGTCGTCGGCGACCTGTTCGACGTCGTGCCGCAGCTGACCGACGAGGTCAAGGCTCGTAAGGGCTGACCTGCGGTTTCTTTGACGGTCCGGGGGCCGCGTGGTGATCTTCACCGCGCGGCCCCCGGTCGTTTCGGACAGCCATTGACGTGATCCCGGCGGGCCATTAACTTCGCTATACGGATTGTTGATTCCGTGCAGCGGAAAACAGGAGGATGTGGGATGGGTCAGCAGGAGAAGGTGTCGACGAGCCTCGCGGGCGCGGTCAGCGAGGAGATCAGCGCCTCCCTCACCGGCGTGGACGCCGAGCTCGACCGGCGCTACCCGGGAGACCCCGGCACCCGCCAGCCCGTCCACACCGTCTACGTACCCGGCAACCTCTTCGACGCCGGCACCATCCGCTCCTGGGGTGACCAGGCCCTCGCCGCCCTCGACGAGCACGCCCCCGACGCCGCCACCTTCGGCGCCGTCCTCGGGCTCTCCGACGAGCTCGCCGAGGACGTCTACGGGCGGGTCCGGGCCAAGCTGGAGCGGGAGCCCATCGAGGACCTGCGGGTCGACTTCGAGGACGGGTACGGGGGTGCGGACGAGGACGCCGATGCCGCCCGGGCGGCGCGGATCATCTGCGAGGCCTACGGCGATCTCAGTGCCGCGCCGTACATGGGTATTCGGATGAAGTGCATGGAGGCCGCCGTGCGTGATCGGGGCATCCGTACGACGGATGTCTTCCTCACCGGGCTCATGGAGAACGGCGGGCTTCCCGACGGGCTCGTTCTCACCCTGCCCAAGGTCACCTATCCCGAGCAGGTCTCCGCCTTCGTGCGGCTTCTCGAAGCCTTCGAGAAGGCGCATGGTCTGGAGGACGGGCGGCTCGGCTTCGAGATCCAGATCGAGACCAGTCAGTCCATCCTCGCCGCCGATGGGACCGCTGCTGTTGCCCGCATGATCGACGCGGCCGAGGGGCGGGCCGCCGGGCTGCACTACGGGACCTTCGACTACAGCGCCTGTCTTGGTGTGTCCGCCGCCTATCAGGCCAGTGACCATCCTGCGGCCGACCACGCCAAGGCGATCATGCAGGTCGCCGCCGCCGGTACCGGGGTCCGTGTCTCCGACGGGTCCACCAACGTGCTGCCGGTCGGGTCCACCGCCCATGTCCACGAGGCGTGGAGGCTGCATTACGGGCTCACGCGGCGTGCCCTCGCTCGTGCTTACTACCAGGGCTGGGACATGCACCCGGGGCACATCCCGACGCGTTACGCCGCTGTCTTCGCCTTCTACCGGGAAGGTTTCCGGGCCGCCGCCAAGCGGCTCTCCGCGTACGCCAACCACGCGGGCGGGGACGTCATGGACGAGCCCGCCACCGCCAAGGCGCTCAGCTCCTATCTGCTGCGGGGGATCGACTGCGGGGCGCTCGATACGGGTGAGGTGGATGCCCTGACGGGTCTCACTCGTGCCGATCTTGATCGGTTCGCTGCTCCTCGGCGTGGGGATCTGACCGCTCAGGCGCAGTAGCCGGCTGGGTAAACGTCACTTTCGCGCCAACTGCCCCGTACCCTGTGTGAGTTCATCAGTTCGACAGGGGGCGGGGTAGTGGTGTCATCGGGGGAGAACGGGCGGCTCGCGGGCCGTTACAGAATCGTGCGCCGGCTCGGCCGGGGCGGCATGGGTGTCGTCTGGCAGGCCGTCGACGAGGTCCTCGGCCGCGAGGTGGCCGTCAAGGAGCTGCGCACCTACACGGACATGGCCGCGCCCGAGCTCGACGCCATGCGCCTGCGCATGCGGCGCGAGGCGCGGGCGGCCGCCCGGGTCCGCCACCCCGGGGTGGTCGCCGTCCACGACGTCACCGAGCACGAGGGGCGGCCGGTCATCGTCATGGAGCTCGTCGACGGGCGCTCCCTCGACGACGTCCTCGCCGCCGAAGGGCCTCTCGATCCGGCGGAGGCGGCCCGGATCGGTGCCCGTGTCCTGGAGGCGCTCGCCGCCGCGCACGAGGCCGGTGTGCTGCACCGGGACGTCAAGCCCGGCAACATCCTGCTCGACCGGTCGGGGCGGGTGCTCCTCACCGACTTCGGGATCGCCACCATCGAGGACCCCGGGGACGGGTCCGCCGGCCGTCTCACCCGTAGCGGCGAGATCGTCGGGTCCCTCGACTACCTCTCCCCGGAGCGGGCCCGTGGTGAGGCTCCCGGGCCCGCCGCCGACGTGTGGGCGCTCGGTGCCACCCTGTACGCGGCGGTCGAAGGGGCGGTGCCCTTCCGGCGTACGTCCACCTGGTCCACCCTCGCGGCCATCGTCGCCGATCCGCTGCCTGAGCCTGTTCGCTCGGGGGGGCTTGCGCCTGTGCTTGTGCGGTTGATGGCGAAGGATCCGGGGGATCGGCCTTCGGCTCGGGAGGCGGCGGGGATGTTGGCGGGGTGTGTGCCGGTGCCTGCGGCGGTGCCTGTGCCTGCGCCCGTTGGTGTTTTTGGGCCGCCCGTCTCCGTCGGCCCGTCGAAGTGGCGCCGTGTCGTCGCTGCTGTGGTGGGGGTGCTTCTGGTTGGTGGTGGGGTCTCTTATGTCCTGACGGAGAGGGCGTCCGGTCCCGCTGTCGCTGGGGAGCGGCCTCTCCAGGGGCCTACGGGGGAGCCGGGGCGGGTGCTGGACGGTGGGGGTGTTTCCGTTGGGCCCAGTGCCTCTGCCACGCGGCGCGCCGGGGTCGACAAGAGTGCCTCGCCTCGTAGTGGTGTTTCGGGCTCGCCTTCGTCTTCGTCTTCGCCTTCGCGGGAGAGTGCCGGTGTCGCTCCTAGCAAGGCCGCCTCCTCGTCCGCCGCGCCTACCTCCGTCGCCCCGACCACCGTGCCGCCCGTTGCCTCCGGGTGTACCGCTTCGGGGGGCTCCGCCACGTGTCAGGTCGTGCGGACTGCCACCAGTACGCGGTACGACGGGGGTGAGATGGGGACCGTGAGCGCTGGGCCGCAGGTGTTCTTCTGTCAGGTGGATCTTGATCGCAGTGAGAGCTTTGGGGGGAGCAGCAGTCGCTGGTGGGCCAGGACCGATGACGACAGCGGGAACACCAATGTCTACGTCAGCGTGCTGCACCTGCGGGGTGGTTCGGGTGGCGGGCCCGTCGACGGGCTGCGGATCTGCTAGGTGGGTGGTGCGGGGGCCGGTACCGGAGCGGGGGTGGGGGTGTCCGGACTGCGACCTTCACTTCGCTTCGCTCGTTACGGGCGCCGCCACGTC
>NZ_JBEOUE010000045.1:0-33392 GCF_040303965.1 Streptomyces sp. NPDC094032
GTGTCCGGACTGCGACCTCCACTTCGCTTCGCTCGTTCCGGGCGCCGCCACGTCCGGACACCCCCACCCCCGCGCCGGCCCCCTTCCGCCGTCGTCCGGCCGGCGGGCTGAGTCGACTCCGGTTGTGTGTTCGTGTCCGTCATCGGGACTCCTCGTGCCTCTCGCCGGACATCAGCCATGCGTACTCGGGGTTCTGCTGGAGTAGTTCGTGGTGGGTGCCCACGGCGGCGACTCGTCCGCCGGACAGCAGCGCCACCCGGTCGGCCAGCAGCACCGTCGACGGGCGGTGCGCCACCACCAGGGCGGTCGTGTCCCGCAGCACCTCCCGCAGCGCCGCCTCCACCTTCGCCTCCGTGTGGACGTCGAGGGCCGACAGCGGGTCGTCCAGGACCAGGAAGCGGGGGCGGCCGATCACCGCCCTTGCCAGCGCCAGGCGTTGCCGCTGGCCGCCGGAGAGGCTCAGGCCCTGCTCGCCCACCTGCGTGGCCGTGCCCTCGGGGAGGCGGTCGACGAAGGACTGTGCCTGGGCCACGGCCAGTGCGCGGGCCAGCTCGGGTTCGGCCGCGTCCTCGCCCGCGCCCATCAGGATGTTCTCCCCGATGCTCGTCGAGAACAGGGTCGGTTCCTCGAACGCCATCGACACCAGCGAGCGCAGCCGCTCCCTGGGCATCAGTGTGATGTCCTCGCCGTCCAGCAGGATGCGGCCGCCGGTCGGCTCGTGCAGCCGCGATACGAGGGCGGTGAGGGTTGTCTTGCCCGAGCCCGTCGCCCCGACCAGAGCCATCGTCTCGCCGGGATGGATGTGCAGGTCCACGGCGGTGAGGAGGGGTGGGGAATCGGGGGGTGCGTCGGGGTAGGAGAAGGTGACGTCGGAGAAGAGGAGTCCGGTGGGTGTGGTGGGTGTCTGCTCGCGTGTCGTCTCCTGCTCCTCCGGTGCGTCCATCACCTCGAAGTAGCGGTCCGTCGCCGTCGCCGCCTCCTGGCTCATCGCCAGGAGGAAGCCGATCGACTCCACCGGCCAGCGCAGGGCCAGCGCCGTCGACAGGAACGCCACCAGCGTGCCCGCCGACAGCTCCCCGTCCGCCACCCGTATCGTGCCGAGCACCAGCGTCGCGCCCACGGCCAGTTCGGGCAGCAGGGTCATCGCCGCCCAGATCCACGCCAGCAGGCGGGCCTTGGCCAGTTCCGTCGTGCGGAGTTGCTCGGACAGGTTCCGGAACGCCTCCGCCTGGTTGCGGTGGCGGCCGAAGCCCTTCACGATCCGGATGCCGAGGACGCTCTCCTCGACCACCGTGGTCAGGTCGCCCACCTGGTCCTGCGCGCGTCGGGACACCACCGAGTAGCGGCGTTCGAAGAGCGAGCAGAGGATCACCATGGGTGCCACCGGGGCCAGCAGCACCAGGCCCAGCGTCCACTCCTGGGCGAACAGCACCGCGTAACCGACCAGGATCGTCACGCCGTTCACCAGCAGGAAGGTCAGCGGGAACGCCAGGAACAGGCGGACCAGCATGAGGTCCGTCGTGCCGCGCGAGAGGAGCTGGCCGGAGGCCCAGCGGTCGTGGAAGGCGATCGGCAGCCGCTGGAGGTGCCGGTACAGGTCGGCGCGCATCGAGGCCTCGACGCCCGCGAGGGGGCGCGCCACCAGCCAGCGCCGGATGCCGAAGAGGACCGCCTCGGTGACGCCGAGGAGGAGCAGGTACAGCGCGCCGAACCAGACTCCTGTCGTGTCGCCGTCCGTGACGGGGCCGTCGACCAGCCATTTCAGGACCAGCGGGATGACGAGTGACAGACAGGAGGCCACGACCGCGACGAACGCGGCCGTGAACAGGCGGGCCCTCACCGGGCGTACGTACGGCCACAGGCGCAGCAGTGTGCGTACCGTGGAGCGTTCGGCCGTGGGCGATTCCTTGGTGGGTACATGTTCAGTGGGCATCAGGGTCGAGCCTACGGTTCACCCCTGACAGCGCTCATGTGGTTTTCCGGCCACCGGTCGGGTCGTAGCGGGCATCAACCGATCGGTTGATCGCGGGTCGAGCGGGATGGGCGATACCGGGGGGCCGCGACTTTCGTGAGGCTTGGGGCATGCCCATGATCGAGGTTCAGGACCTGCACAAGGCCTACGGCGACCGGAAGGCCGTCGACGGCGTCACCTTCGCGGTCGAGGAGGGCGAGATCTTCGGGATCCTCGGCCCCAACGGCGCCGGCAAGACCACCACCGTCGAATGCGTCGCCGGGCTGCGCACCCCCGACCTCGGCACCGTGCGCGTCGCCGGGCTCGACCCGGTCGCCCGGCACACCGAGGTCACCCGGCTGCTCGGCGTCCAGCTCCAGCAGAGCGAGCTCCAGGCCAAGCTGACCGTCCGCGAGGCGCTTGTGCTCTATTCCTCCTTCTACGAGCGTCCCGCCGACTGGCGGGTCCTCGCCGAACGCCTGGACCTGGCCGGGGCGCTGCGGGTGCGCTGCGCCAAGCTGTCCGGCGGGCAGCGGCAGCGGCTGTTCATCGCCCTCGCCCTGGTCGGCGACCCGAGGGCGGTCGTCCTCGACGAGCTCACCACCGGACTCGACCCGCGCGGGCGCCGGGAGACCTGGGCCCTCGTCGAGGACATCCGGCGGGGTGGGGTCACCGTCCTGCTCGTCACCCACTTCATGGAGGAGGCCCAGCGGCTCTGCGACCGGGTCGCCGTCATCGACCGGGGCCGGGTCACCGCCCTCGACACCCCCGGCGGGCTCATCCGGCGGGCCGGGGCCGCCCGTACCGTCTCCTTCGCCGCCGACACCCCGCTCGACCGCGCCGATCTGCTCGCCCTGCCCGGCGCCGTCCGGGTCGAGACGGTGGACGGGCGGACCGTGCTCACCGGTGACGACGCCACCGTCGACGCCTTCGTCCCGCTGCTCGCCCGTCGCGGGGTCACCGCCCGCGGCCTGCGGGTCTCCGACGCCACCCTCGACGACGCCTACCTCGACCTGACCGGAGCCGACCAGTGACCACCGCCGCCCGTACCGTCCTGCGCACCGAGGTCCGGCTCTTCGGCCGTGAACCCGCCGCCCTGTTCTGGGTGATGCTCTCGCCCACCGTGCTGCTGGTGATCTTGGGGCAGGTCCCCTCGTTCACCGAGCCTTCCGTTGGACTCGGCGGGCGCCGGATGATCGACGTCTACGTTCCTGTCTCTGTTCTGTTCGCCCTGATCATGGCCGGGCTCCAGGCCATGCCGCCGGTCCTCGCCGGGTATCGGGAGCGGGGGATCCTGCGGCGGATGTCCACCACGCCGGTCCGTCCCTCTGCTCTGCTCGCCGCCCAGCTCACCGTGCACGGTGTGGGCGCGCTGCTCTCCGCGCTGCTCGTCGTCCTGGTCGGGCGGCTCGGCTTCGGTGTCGAGGTGCCCGGCAACCTTCCCGGCTACCTCCTCGCCCTGGTCCTCGCGAGTGCCTGTGCGCTCGCCCTCGGCGCGGCCGTCTGCGCCGTCTCCCGTACCCAGAAGATCGCCACCGCGGTCGGCTCGGCCGTCTTCTTCCCCTCCATGTTCACCGCGGGCGTCTGGCTGCCGGTCCAGGCCATGCCGGATACGCTGCGCACGATCGTCGAGTTCAGCCCGTTCGGCGCCGCCTCCAGGGCCCTCGACACGGCGGCGGGCGGTGCCTGGGCGGACTGGGCCGCGCTCGGGGTGATGAGCCTGTGGGCGGTGCTGCTCACGGGGGCCGCGGTCCGCTGGTTCCGCTGGGAGTGAGGGGGGAGGGTGGGATGAGCGCGCGTGCCACGAGCGTCGAGGAGCGATGGCTTCAGTTCTTCCGCTGGGGGCCGTACGGGCTGCTCGCCGTGGCCGGGCTGCTCGTCGCGGTCTCAGCCGACCAGCTCATGGACGGGACCAGGACCGTGGTGGCCGTCGCCCTGACGGCCGCCACCCTCGGCCTCCAGCTGTGGTGGACCTCGTACCAGGGAGCGGTACGGGAGGAGCGCGCCGAGCCGCCCGTCCTTGCCGTCCCCGGTGCCCCCGGCCCCGCCTCCGTCACCTACTTCGTCCTGCGCACCGCCCTCGGCTTCGCGCTCACCTGGACCAACCCCTTCTTCGCCGTCTTCGCCTGCGTCGGCTACTTCGACGCCGTCCACCTGCTGCCGCCCCGGCCCGCCGTCGCCCGCGCCGGACTGCTCGCCGTCGCCCTGACCCTCGCCGGCTCCCAGTCCGGCGGCCTCCCGCCCCGCTCCGGCTTCCAGTGGGCCGCCTTCGCGGGCCTGTTCGTCCTCAACGGCTGCCTCGCCGTCGGCCTCTCCCACCTCGGGGTCAAGGACGCCGAGAAGGCGATCGAACGCGCCGCCACCATCGAGGCGCTGGCCCGCGCCAACGCCCGCCTCGAAGAGGCCCTGGAGGAGAACGCCGCGCTCCAGGCGCAGCTCCTCGTCCAGGCCCGCGAGGCCGGGGTCGCCGACGAACGGCGGCGCCTCGCCGCCGAGATCCACGACACCATCGCGCAGGGCCTGGCCGGGGTCATCACCCAGCTCCAGGCCGTCGGCGCCACCACCGACCCCGAACTCGCCCGGCTCCGGCTGCGCCGCGCCGCCGACCTCGCCCGGCACAGCCTCGGCGAGGCCCGCCGCTCCGTGCAGAACCTCAGCCCGGTCGCCCTGGAGCACGACGCCCTGCCCGACGCGCTGCGCAAGACCGTCGCCGACTGGTCCGAACGCACCGGCATCACCGCCCGGTTCACCGTCACGGGCACCGAGCACCCGCTCCACGACGAGATCGCCGCGACCCTGCTGCGGATCGCCCAGGAGGCCCTCGCCAACGCCGAGCGGCACTCCGGCGCCGCCCGCGCGGGCGTCACCCTCTCCTACATGGGCGACGAGATCACCCTCGACGTCCGCGACGACGGCCGGGGCTTCGACCCGGCCGCCGTCCCCGCCCGCGACCGCACCGGCGGCTTCGGCCTCGACGGCATGCGGACCCGCGCCGAACGCCTGGCCGGCAGCCTCGCGTTGGAGACCGAGCCCGGTCACGGGACGGCGGTCAGCGCTCGCGTACCGTTGGCGCCCCATGACTGAGATCACCCTCCTGCTCGTCGACGACCACCCCGTGGTCCGCGACGGCCTGCGCGGCATGTTCGAGACCGACCCCGGATTCCGGGTCCTCGGCGAGGCGGCGGACGGCGTCGAGGGCGTCGCCCTCGCCCTGCGCCTCGACCCGGACGTCGTCCTCATGGACCTGCGGATGCCCGGCGGGGGCGGCGTCGACGCGATCGGCGAGCTCACCCGGCGCGGCGCCCGCGCCCGGATCCTCGTCCTCACCACGTACGACACGGACACCGACACCCTCCCCGCCATCGAGGCGGGTGCCACCGGCTATCTCCTCAAGGACGCGCCCCGCGAGGAGCTGTTCGCGGCCGTCCGCGCCGCCGCCGAGGGCCGCACCGTGCTCTCCCCGGCCGTCGCGAGCCGCCTCGTCACCCGCGTCCGCACCCCCGCCGCGCCCGAGTCCCTCTCCGCCCGCGAACGCGAGGTCCTCGAACTCGTCGCCAAGGGCACCTCCAACCGCGAGATCGCCGCCGAGCTCTTCATCAGCGAGGCCACCGTCAAGACCCACCTGACGCACATCTACGCCAAACTGGGCGCCAAGGACCGCGCGGCCGCCGTAGCCGTCGCCTACCAGCGCGGCATCCTCGGCTGACCCCTGCGCTCAGCGTCAACGACCCCTGCGCCCCCGGCCAACGACACCACCCGGCACGCGCCGCAGACTGGACCCGCACGGGACGGTCCACGGGGGACACCGGACCGTCACGTGCACCCTCCCCCGCCGGCCACCGCCGTCGCGCCGTGGTGGCCGGCGAGGGGGCCCATGCCCTCTAGCCCCCCACCCGCAACAACACCACCGACCGCCCCCCCACCGTGATCGTCCCCCCGCCCCGGTGCACCGTCCCCGGCGCGTCGGACTGGTCCTCCGGGGCGGTGTCGACGAGGCGTTCGTACGAGTCCGCCCATGGGGGGCCCGGGAGGTGGAAGTTCACCGGGTTCGGGCCCGCGTGGAGGATCGCGAGGAAGCTGTCGTCGGTGATGCGGGCGCCGCGGGCGTCGCGGCCCGGTATGTCGCGGCCCGAGAGGTAGAGGGCCAGCGTGGCGGCGGGGGCGTACCAGTCGGACTCGGTCATCTCCGTGCCCGCGGGGGTGAACCAGGCCAGGTCGCGCAGGCCGTCGGCGGCCGGGCGGCCCGAGAAGAAGGCGCGGCGGCGCAGTACCGGGTGGCGGTGGCGCAGGGTGAGGAGCCGGCGGGTCAGGGCGAGGAGCTGGGCGCGGCCCGGGTCCTCCGGGAGGGTCCAGTCCAGCCAGCCGATCTCGTTGTCCTGGCAGTACGCGTTGTTGTTGCCGCCCTGGGTGCGGCCCATCTCGTCGCCCGCGACGAGCATCGGCACCCCGGTGGAGAGGAGCAGCGTCGTCATCAGGTTGCGCAGTTGGCGGCGGCGCAGGGTGGTGACGTCGGGGTCGTCGGTCTCGCCCTCGGCGCCGCAGTTCCAGGAGCGGTTGTCGTGGGTGCCGTCCCGGTTGCCCTCGCCGTTGGCCTCGTTGTGCTTGCGCTCGTAGGTGACCAGGTCGCGCAGGGTGAAGCCGTCGTGGGCGGTGACGAAGTTGACGGAGGCGTACGGGCGGCGCCCGCCCCAGGCGTACAGGTCGCTGGAGCCGGAGAGCCGGTAGCCGAGGTCCCGGACGTCGGGCAGCGCGCCGCGCCAGAAGTCCCGTACGGCGTCCCGGTAGCGGTCGTTCCACTCCGTCCACAGGGGAGGGAAGGAGCCCACCTGGTAGCCGCCGTTGCCGACGTCCCAGGGCTCCGCGATCAGCTTGACCCGGCGCAGCACCGGGTCCTGGGCGATGACCGCGAGGAACGGCGAGAGCATGTCGACGTCGTGCATCGAGCGGGCGAGGGCCGCCGCCAGGTCGAAGCGGAAGCCGTCCACGCCCATCTCGGTCACCCAGTAGCGCAGGCTGTCGGTGATGAGCCGCAGCACCTGCGGCTGCACCACGTGCAGGGTGTTGCCGCAGCCGGTGTAGTCCGTGTAGCGCCGGGCGTCGGACGGGAGACGGTAGTAGCCGCGGTTGTCGATGCCCTTCAGGGACAGGGTGGGGCCCAGCTCGCCGGCCTCGGCGGTGTGGTTGTAGACGACGTCGAGGATGACCTCGATCCCGGCGGCGTGCAGCGCCCGCACCATCCGCTTGAACTCGCCGACCTGCTGCCCCGCCGTCCCGCTCGCCGAGTAGCCCGCGTGCGGGGCGAAGTAGCCGATCGAGTTGTAGCCCCAGTAGTTGGTCAGGCCGCGGCGCAGCAGATGGTCCTCGTGCGCGAACTGGTGCACCGGCAGCAGCTCGACCGCGGTGACCCCCAGGCGGGTCAGGTGCTCGATCGCGGCCGGGTGCGCCAGGCCCGCGTACGTGCCGCGCAGATGCTCCGGGATGCCCGGGTGGCGGGCCGTGAAGCCCTTGACGTGCAGCTCGTAGATGACCGAGTCCGGCCAGGGCGTCTTGGGCCTGCGGTCGTCGGACCAGTCGTCGTCGTCCTGGACGACGACCCCCTTCGGGACGTACGGGGCGGAGTCCCGCTCGTCGCGGACGGTGTCGGCGACATGCTGCTGGGGCCAGTCCCGTACGTGCCCGTACGTCTCGGGGGGGAGGAGGAAGGAGCCGTCGACCGCCCGCGCGTACGGGTCGAGGAGCAGCTTCGCCGGGTTCCAGCGGGCCCCCGTCCACGGGTCCCAGCGCCCGTGCACCCGGTAGCCGTACCGCTGCCCGGGCCCGACGCCGGGCACGAAGCCGTGCCAGATCTCATGGGTCAGCTCGGTCAGTTCGAGGCGCGTCTCGGTGCCGTCGGCGTCGAACAGGCACAGCTCGACGGCCTCCGCCCCGCCCGACCACAGCGCGAAGTTGGTGCCCGCGACCCCGTCGGGGCCGACCCGGCAGCGGGCGCCCAGCGGAGTCGGCGCCCCCGGCCACACCACCCGCTCCGGCCCCCCGGGGGCCCGGGCATGCTCGTGTACCGCCTCCTGCTCGGCTGCGCTCGACACCGTCCCTGCCTCCCGCGGCTCTCCCCGTACGGGGGCCCAGCGGCGTCCCGGCCGCTGCTCCCGCACGTGGTCCTCCCACCTGTTCTGCCCGCGCGGCCGGGCTCCCAACATGACCCGCACGCACGTTTCCCCTGGAGGGTGGCGGTCGTTGGGCCGGTCGTGAGACATGTGATGAAGCGGGCGGGGTACGCGCTCGCCGTGGCGGGACTGTTGGCGGGCCTCGCGGGCTGCACCGGAGCCGGCGCCGGCGGCCTGGACGTGACCCTGCCGGGCAAGGCCCGGGCGCCGGGTGACGTGATCCGGGTCAGCCCGGAGGACGGCAGCCGCGGGGTGTCCGCCGACGGGCCGCTGGAGGTACGGGTGGACAGCGGGCGCCTGGAGCGGGTGACCGTCGTCCAGGTGGAGGACGCGCAGCGCACCCAGGTGGCGGGGGAGATCTCCACGGACGGGCTGCGCTGGCGGCCGCGCCCGGACACCCGGCTCGCGCTGGCCGCGAAGTACAGCGTGGACGCGGTCGCGCTCGACGCCCACGGGCGCCGCTCGGCCCGCCACACCACCTTCACGACCGTGGTCCCCGAGCACCGCTTCATCGGCTACTTCAAGCCCGAGAACCGGTCCACGGTCGGCACCGGCATGATCGTCTCCTTCTCCTTCAACGAGCCGATCGAGAACCGCGCGGCGGTCGAGCGGGCCATCCGGATCACCTCCGACCCGCCCGTCGAGGTCGTCGGCCACTGGTTCGGCAAGGACCGGCTGGACTTCCGCCCCGCCGCGTACTGGCAGCCCGGCACCGAGGTCACCGTCGACCTCGACCTGCGGGACGTCGAGGGCGCGCCCGGTCTGTACGGGATCCAGCGCAAGAAGGTCGGCTTCACCGTGGGCCGCTCGCAGGTCTCCCTGGTCGACGCCGAGCGGCACACCATGGAGATCCGCCGGGACGGCGAGCCGCTCACCACGCTGCCGATCACGGCCGGGGCGCCGAAGACCACCACGTACAACGGGAAGATGGTGGTCACGGAGCTGTACGAGGTGACCCGGATGGACGGGCGGACCGTCGGCTTCGGCGGTGAGTACGACATCAAGGACGTGCCGCACGCGATCCGGCTCACCGACTCGGGGACCTTCCTGCACGGCAACTACTGGGCCTCGGCGTCCACCTTCGGCTCGGCCAACGTCAGCCACGGCTGTGTCGGGCTCCGGGACGTGAAGGGCGGCGGCGAGGACACCCCGGCCGGCTGGTTCTTCGACCGGACCCTCATCGGCGACGTGGTCGAGGTGGTCAACTCCCGCGACAAGCAGGTCGCCGCGGACAACGGTCTGGGCGGCTGGAACCTGGAGTGGAGCCACTGGCGGGCCGGTTCCGCGCTGCGCTGATCCCGGGCCGCGCGCGGCGCCCGCCGCACCCCGCGTGAACTGGGACTGAACGGTGACATTCGCGTGGAAGTTTCGTGTCCGGCGGTGTGATTATCTAACGCCGTGTGCGCGGGAGGATGCGCACGGGGGTGGGGCCCGAGCTGTGCCGGGTCGTCCGAGGGGAGAACACCATAGTGAACGGGCAGCCGATATCCGGAGGGACCGCCGGACGACGGCGCCGAGGCGCCCGCCTGGGGGCGCTGGCGACGGGGACGCTGCTCCTCGTGCTCACCGCGTGCGGGGGCGGCGGCACCACCGGCGGCGGTGCCAAGGGGAGCCAGGACCCGGCGGGGACCGGCGGCAAGCAGGAGATCGCGGCCTCCACCGCGGTCGTGACGATCGCCCCGAAGGACGGCGCCGACTCGGTCGCCACCAACGGCGCGCTGAAGGTGACGGCCGATCAGGGCAAGCTGACCACGGTCACGGTCGCCGACACCAAGGGCACCCCGGTCGAGGGGAAGATCTCCACGGACGGCGCGAGCTGGGAGCCGATCGGCCACCTGGCCGCCGGCACCCAGTACAAGGTGCACGCCGTCGCCGAGGACACCGCGGGCCGCGAGTCGGCGAAGGACACCACCTTCAGCACGCTCGTCCCCAAGAACACCTTCATCGGCCACTACACCCCGGAGGACGGCGCGACCGTCGGCGTCGGCATGCCGGTCTCCATCAACTTCACCCGGGGCATCACCAACCCGGAGGCCGTCGAGCGCGCCATCAAGGTGACCGCCGAGCCGGCCGTCGAGATCGAGGGCCACTGGTTCGGCAACGACCGGCTGGACTTCCGCCCCGAGGACTACTGGGCCGCGGGCACCAAGGTGACCGTCCACCTCAACCTGGACGGCGTCGAGGGCCGGCCGGGCGTCTACGGCAAGCAGAAGAAGACCGTCACCTTCACCATCGGCCGCCGCCAGGTCTCCACGGTGGACGCCAGCGCCAAGACGATGAAGATCGAGCGCGACGGCAAGATCATCAAGACCCTGCCGATCACCGCGGGCGCGCCGTCCACGACCACGTACAACGGTCAGATGGTCATCAGCGAGAAGTACAAGGTGACCCGCATGAACGGCGCCACCGTGGGCTTCGGCGGCGAGTACGACATCAAGGACGTGCCGCACGCGATGCGCCTGTCCACCTCGGGCACCTTCGTGCACGGCAACTACTGGGCCTCGGCCTCGACCTTCGGCTCGGCCAACGTCAGCCACGGCTGCGTCGGTCTGCGGGACACCCGCGGCGCCGGGGACAGCACGACGCCCGCCGCCTGGTTCTTCGACCGCTCGATCATCGGTGACGTCATCGTCGTGAAGAACTCGCGCGACAAGCAGATCAAGCCGGACAACGGCCTCAACGGCTGGAACATGACCTGGTCGGAGTGGAAGGCCTGACCTTCCCCCACCGCGTGACGAAGGGCCCCGGTGCTGTGACCAACGGCACCGGGGCCCCTTGCGTTAACGGCGGCTAACCTTCGGACCATGACTGTGAACCTCGAAGTCGCCGAAGGCGTCGGCACGATCCGCCTCGACCGTCCCCCGATGAACGCCCTGGACGTCGCCACCCAGGACCGGCTGCGCGAGCTGGCCGTGGAGGCGACCGAGCGCGACGACGTGCGGGCCGTGATCCTCTACGGCGGCGAGAAGGTGTTCGCGGCCGGCGCGGACATCAAGGAGATGCAGGTCATGGACCACGCGGCCATGGTCAAGCGGTCCCGCGCGCTCCAGGACTCCTTCACCGCCATCGCCCGCATCCCCAAGCCGGTCGTCGCGGCCGTCACGGGGTACGCGCTGGGCGGCGGCTGCGAGCTCGCGCTCTGCGCCGACTACCGGATCGCCGCGGACAACGCGAAGCTGGGCCAGCCCGAGATCCTGCTCGGTCTCATCCCGGGCGCCGGCGGCACCCAGCGGCTCTCCCGTCTCATCGGCCCCTCCCGTGCCAAGGACCTCATCTTCACCGGCCGCATGGTGAAGGCGGACGAGGCGCTGACGCTCGGCCTGGTCGACCGGGTGGTGCCGGCCGCCGAGGTGTACGAGCAGGCGCACGCCTGGGCCGCCAAGCTGGCGCAGGGCCCGGCCATCGCCCTGCGGGCGGCGAAGGAGTCGGTCGACCAGGGCCTTGAGGCGGACATCGACACCGGCCTCGCGATCGAACGCACCTGGTTCGCGGGCCTGTTCGCGACCGAGGACCGGGAGCGCGGGATGCGCAGCTTCGTCGAGGAGGGCCCGGGCAAGGCCAAGTTCGCCTGAGTCCCCGGCCGCCGCGCACCGGTCGATCGGATCCCCCGGAATTATCGATTCCGGGGGGTCGATTCCCACGGAACGGCCCCGCGCGCAGCTCCGTGCGGCCATGATGGGGGGCATGGCGGGCCTGGAAGGTATGGATCAACCGCGGCAGCGCACCGGTGCGACCGCCGCACGGCGGTTACCGGCCGTCGAGGACGAACAGGCCGTGGAAGCGCTGGAGTTGTACGGGAATCCGGCCGAGGAGGACGTCCGGCTGCCGTCCCGTCCCCAGTCCGCCGCCATCGCCCGCCGGCTCACCCAGTGGGTCGTGCTCCGCCAGTGGGGGCTCGGCCCGCAGATCGCCGAGCATGCCGTGCTCCTCGTCTCCGAGCTGGTCGGCAACGCCGTCCGGCACACCGGCGCCCGGGTCTTCGCGCTGCGGATGGTGCGCCGCCGTGGCTGGATCCGGATCGAGGTGCGCGACCCCTCGCGCGGGCTGCCCTGTCTGATGCCGGTGCACGAGCTGGACACGAGCGGCCGGGGTCTCTTCCTCGTCGACAAGCTCTCCGACCGCTGGGGCGTCGACCTGGCCCCGCGCGGCAAGACCACCTGGTTCGAGATGCGGGTCTCCGACCGCTAGCCCCCCCGTGTCGCGTCCGGACGCACGAAAGCCCCCGTCCGCCGTGGTGGGGCGCGTGGGGGCTTTCGTGTGAAGCGCCGTGGATCGGGGGGGTGTGTCCACGGCCGCCATGTCGACCTGGCCCGGGTCAATGGGGGTCGTGTCTCCGACTATGGCAGACGGATGGCCTGTCCGCCAAAAGTCCCTACCGGGTCAGATTCGGACAAACAGGGACAGTTTACCAATGAATCGTTGGTGACGTGCAGCACCACCCTTGTAAACGATGAATAAGTATGGCGTTCATCGGGTGTTTCCTCGCCTTGTCCGCATAGTGGACGCCAGATCTTGGGTGGCAAACGTCCTGAATTGGCTCAATCACCGCTATTCCGGCATACCAGCCCTTAAATGGTCCCGTGATGCCGACCGACCGCCGCGGTGCCCTCCGGGCCGGCGCGGCCACCGCCCTCGCCGGGGCCCTCGCCACCGCCTGCGGTACGGAGCCCGGCCCCGCCCCACCGGCGCCGCCACCGCCGCCGAAGGGCCCCGCGCCCGCCGCCCCCGCTCCCCGCCGCTACCCCGGCCGCCCCGACGAGATCGCCAACGGCCCCCGGGACCGCCCCAGGGTCGCCCTCACCT
This sequence comes from Streptomyces sp. NPDC094032, assembly GCF_040303965.1. Classification (NCBI taxonomy): domain Bacteria; kingdom Bacillati; phylum Actinomycetota; class Actinomycetes; order Kitasatosporales; family Streptomycetaceae; genus Streptomyces; species Streptomyces sp. NPDC094032. Next base: position 12,919 of record NZ_JBEOUE010000045.1, read on the forward strand.
TCCACGGACAGGGCGACCCCGCCCTCGCCCGCGCCGCCCTCGGCCACGCCGAACGGGCCGGCGCCCGTGTCACCGTCCTCGCCGTCGGCGACTGGCTCGACCGGCACCCCGAGATGGCCCGCCGCGTCCTCGACGGCGGCCACGACCTCGGCAACCACACCCAGCACCACCTCGACGTCAACGCCATGACCGAGGCCCGCGCCCTCGACGAGATCCAGGCCTGCGCCACCCGGCTGCGCCGGCTCACCGGCTCCATCGGCACCTGGTTCCGCCCCTCCCGCACCCAGCACGCCGACGAGACCGTCCGCCGGGCCGCCCGGCGCGCCGGATACCCGCACGTCCTCTCGTACGACGTCGACTCCCTCGACTTCACCTCGCCAGGCCCCGCCGCCGTGGTCGCCAACGTCACCGGACCGATCCGCAACGGATCCGTCGTGAGCCTCCACTTCGGCTACGCCGACACCGTCACCGCGCTGCCCCTCCTCCTCGCCGAACTCGACCGCCGCGGCCTGCGCGCCGTGACCACCACGGAGCTGCTGAGCTGATGCCGACCCACGCCCCCCGCACGCAGACACTGGCCGCCGTCGCCCTGCTCCTCGCCCTGGCCGGCTGCGGCAGCCCCCACCCCGCCGACCACGGCGGCGGCACCAAGAAGGCCGCCGCGCTCCCCGCCGTACCGAAACCGGCCGCCGCCCCCGCCGGACTGCCCGGCATGCCGCCGCTGCTCAAGCCCGACGACGTCTACGCCGCCGACCGGCCCAACCAGCTCTCCCCGGTCGTCAAGGACTTCCCCTCACGGGTGTACGTCCCCAACACCAGCTCCAACACCGTCTCGGTCATCGACCCCGCCACGTACAAGGTCATCGAGACCATCCCGGTCGGCAACCAGCCGCAGCACGTCGTCCCCTCCTGGGACATGAAGACCCTCTGGGTCAACAACAACCGCGGCCACACGCTCACCCCCATCGACCCGGCCACCGGCGTCGCCGGCAAGCCCGTCGAGGTCCACGACCCGTACAACCTCTACTTCACCCCGAACGGCAAGTACGCCGTCGTCATGGCCTCGCTCGACCGCGAACTCGTCTTCCGCGACCCGCACACCATGGAACGCCGCAAGACCGTCCCCGTCTCCTGCTACGGCGTCAACCACGCCGACTTCTCCGCCGACGGGCGCTACTTCGTCGTCTCCTGCGAGTTCTCCGGCGAACTCCTCAAGGTCGACACCGAGAAGATGGAGGTCATCGGCCAGCAGAAGCTGCCCTTCCAGGGCGCCATGCCGCAGGACGTGAAGATCTCCCCGGACGGCAAGACCTTCTACATCGCCGACATGATGGCCCACGGCATGTGGGTCCTCGACGGCGAGAAGTTCACCACCCCGACCCTGCTGCCCACCGGCAAGGGCTGCCACGGCCTCTACGTCTCCCGCGACTCCAAGGAGATGTACGTCTCCAACCGCGGCGAAGGCACCGTCTCCGTCTTCGACTTCACCCAGAACCGCCTCACCAAGAAGTGGCGGCTCCCGAACGGCGGCTCGCCCGACATGGGCGGGGTCTCCGCCGACGGCAAGGTGCTGTGGCTCTCCGGACGTTACGACTCCGAGGTCTACGCGATCGACACGACCACCGGGAAGCAGCTCGCCCGCATCCCCGTCGGCGGCGGCCCGCACGGCCTGGCCGTCTACCCCCAGCCAGGCCGCTACTCCCTCGGGCACACGGGCATCTTCCGCTGATCCCGGCGGGTGGGGCTCACCCCGCGACGAGCAGCACCTCCGCGCCCACCGGGCGGTAGCCCGCCGCCTGGAAGGTGCGGACGCTGCGCGCGTTGCCGGGGGAGTTCTGGGCCCACACCACGGCGTCCGGGGTCAGCTGCCGGGCCGCCGTCGCGAGCGCCCGGCCGAGACCCCGGTGCCGCGCGTCCTCGTCCACCTCGACCGCCGCCTCCATCCGGCCCGCCACGCCCCGGCCCAGGATCAGCACCCCGCCGTCCGCCGCCCACACCCGGACCTCGTCGCGGTACTTCAACGCCCGCGCCACCCGCGGATGCTCGGGGTCCTCGATCTCCCGCAGCTCGACCTCCGGCGCGCCCGGCAGAGCGCCCGCGACCGTCATCAGGTCGATCGTGTTCACATCCCGGCCGGTGCGTGCCATCAGCGCCGAGAGGAAGCGCGGGGTCATGCTCGCCACCAGCGGGTCCGTCGACGCCGCGGCCAGCTCCGCCCGTATCCACTCCGGGTCCTCGTCCAGGAAGACCACCGAGTGCGCGGTGAACGACAGCACCCCCGCGTCCCTCGGATTGGGCTGCGGAACGATGGTCGTCGACCCGTCCGGCGGGGGGAACTCCCCGCGTGCCGCCGCTGCCAGTACGCGTGCCACTTCGCTGTCCATACCCCCATCATCCGGCACCTCGGGGCCCGATAATCTGACCCCCTACAACAGGTACCGAGAAGGGGCGGAAGCAGTGGCGGACATCGATTCGGCGCGTACGGCATTCGACAGGTTCGACGTGGACGGTGACGGCTTCATCACCGCCGCCGAGTACAAGAGCGTCATGGCGCAGCTGGGTGACTTCAACGTCACCGAGTCCGTCGCCGAGGCGCTGATCAACAAGCAGGACAAGAACGACGACCACAAGCTGTCCTGGGACGAGTTCTGGGCCAACCTCAACAAGGCCTGAGCCTTGCGGGGCGAGGGCGGGCGGCGCCGCCCGCCCGACCCCCGGTGACCGGCGAGCGGTCACCCTCCGTGCACGACGGGCGGATTTGCGTGGCGGGGAGGAAAATGGGGAGTGATCCCGCACCTCCCTGACCCTCCCTTTCATGTTCACTGCCGTGCGACTGGCGCGTCGATTCCTGATGGCGGTGCTTCTGAGCGCAGCGATCGGTGTGGGCCCCTTCGCCCTCCCGTCGCTCGCGTCCGGGGCTGTGGTCTCGCTGTCTCCCCCGTCGGGCCCGGTCGGCACATCCGTGCAGGTCACCGGCATCCGGTTCAAGTCCTGCGGAACGGTCACCCTGACCTTCGACGGCGGCCACCCCGTGACGGGCACGGCGGCTCCCCCCGCCATCTCCGGCACCATCGTGGTGCCGCAGGGCGCGACCGTCGGACCCGACCACACCATCGCGGCCACCTGCGACCCCGACCCCGACACCGGCACGACGTACTCCGGCTCGGCGCCGTTCGAGGTGACCGGCGGGGGCGGCGCGGGCACCACCACCCCACCGACGGAGTCCCACGCCCGGACGCTCACCCTCACTCCCGGCCACGGAGTGATCGGGGACGTGATCGACGTCCAGGGCACCGGCTTCGACGTGTGCTCCCCGGCGACGGTCGACCTCTACATACTCAACGGGCCCACGATCAAGTCCGGGCTCCCCGTGACGGCGCAGGGCACGATCTCCTACAAGGAGACGATCCCGCCCAAGACCGATCCGGACACCTACACCTTCCGGGCCGCGTGCGCCAACGACCAGTCCCTGTACGCGGACGCGTCCCTGGTCGTCGACGCCACTACCACCACCACCGCCCACCCCGCCCTCACGCTCACCCCCGGGCAAGGCGCCGCCGCCACGCCCGTGACGGCCGCCGGCACCGGCTTCACCTGCCCGGACGTCCAGTTCCTGTGGGACGGCGCGGGATCGGCGATCGGCACCGCGTCCCTGGGCCAGAAGCCCGACTTCAGCACCGAGATCACCCTCCCGACCGACGCGAAGCCAGGCGCCCACACCGTACGAGCCGTCTGCACGGCCGATGCGACGCAGTACGCCGACGCGTCGTTCACGGTGACGGACCAGAACGCTGGGACGACCGATAACGGTGGGAATCAGAACGGCGGTACGACGGATAACGGTGGGAACCAGAACGGCGGTACGACGGACAGCGGCGGGAACCAGAACGGGGGCGGCACCACGGACAACGGCGGCAACCAGAACGGGGGCGGCACCACGGACAACGGCGGCAACCAGAACGGCGGTACGACGGACAACGGTGGCACCCAGAACGGCGGCACCACCGGCGGAGGTGGGAACGGTGGGTCCGCCACTCCCGTCGGGTGGATCGTCGGGCCCGCCTCCCTCGGCGGGGCGCTCGCGCTCGCCGTCGCCGCCGGGGCGTACTTCGGGCGGCTGCACCGCGGGCCCCGCTGGGTGCGCGGGCATGTGAAGGCCACGCTGCGGCCGGTGACCGGCAGCGCCGAGCTGACGGAGACGCGGGCGCCCGGTGAGCAGCCCACGCACTCGACCCGCCTCGACCCGCACCCGGACCCGGGCCGGCAGACCCTCGACGGCCTCGACGGCCTCGACGAGGAGGACCGATGACCACCCCCGCGACCGTCCGCTCGTTCCTGCTGGGGGCGGGGGAGGAGCTCGACGGGCCGCTGCGCGCCCATGGCACGGCGGGCCCGCTGCTCGCGCCGGTGCGGGGCCGGACGCCCGCCGCGGACCGGGCGGTCGAGCACGAGCTGGCGGGGGTGGTGGACGACTTCCTGGGGCTCGACGTGCTGGACCTCGCGGCCGGGGGCTGGCGCGGGCACGGGGCGCTGCGGTCCGCCGCCCGGCGCACCCGGGAGCTGCCGGGCAGCGAGGAGGTCGTGGCGCTTGCGACGCACCGGATCACCTCGACGCACCGGCCGTACGTCGACATCTACGTGGACGGCGCGAAGCTGGGCACCCTCCAGGTGGAGCTGAACCTGGTCTTCTGGGTGTCAGGCCTGGTCTGCGTGGTCCGGGACGCCTGTCTGACCGGGGTGAACGCGGGCACCTGCTCGGTCGACGCGAGCCTCGCCGTCCAGGGAGCCGTGCTGGTCGAGCGCAAGGGCGGCCCACTGGACCTGCCGGGCAGCTTCGCACTGCGCGGCCCGGTGCCGCTCCTGGGGGACGAGCCGGACCCGCACGGGGCCCGGACCGTCCCGGGGGTCAGCACTCGATGATGTTCACAGCAAGCCCGCCGCGCGCCGTCTCCTTGTACTTCACGCTCATGTCCGCGCCGGTCTCCTTCATGGTCTTGATGACCTTGTCGAGGGAGACCATGTGGCTGCCGTCGCCGCGCATCGACATCTTCGCCGCCGTGACGGCCTTGACCGCTGCCATGCCGTTGCGCTCGATGCACGGGATCTGGACCAGGCCGCCGACCGGGTCGCAGGTGAGGCCGAGGTTGTGTTCCATGCCGATCTCGGCGGCGTTCTCGACCTGCTCGGGGGAGCCGCCGAGGACCTCGGCGAGGGCGCCGGCGGCCATCGAGCAGGCGGAGCCGACCTCGCCCTGGCAGCCGACCTCGGCGCCGGAGATGGAGGCGTTCTCCTTGAAGAGCATGCCGATCGCGCCGGCGGCGAGGAGGAAGCGGACCACGCCGTCCTCCTTCTCCTCCGGGGTGCAGGAGCCGGTGCCGAAGTTCATGTAGTAGTGCAGGACGGCGGGGATGATGCCGGCCGCGCCGTTGGTCGGGGCGGTGACCACCCGGCCGCCCGCCGCGTTCTCCTCGTTCACGGCCATCGCGTAGAGGGTGATCCACTCCATGGCGTGCGCGGCCGGGTCGCCCTCGGAGCGCAGCTTGCGGGCCGAGGTGGCGGCGCGGCGGCGGACCTTCAGGCCGCCGGGCAGGATGCCCTCGCGGGACATGCCGCGCGAGACGCAGGCCTGCATGACCCGCCAGATCTCCAGGAGGCCGGCGCGGATCTCGTCCTCGGTGCGCCAGGCCTTCTCGTTCTCCAGCATCAGGGAGGAGATGGACAGGCCGGTCTCCTTGGTGAGGCGGAGCAGCTCGTCGCCGGTGCGGAAGGGGTACTTCAGGACGGTGTCCTCGGGGACGATCGGGTTCTCGCCCGCGACCGCGTCCTCGTCGACGACGAAGCCGCCACCCACCGAGTAGTACGTCTTCTCCAGGACGAGCGCGCCCTCGGTGTCGTACGCGAAGACCGTCATGCCGTTGGCGTGGTACGGCAGCGCCTTGCGGCGGTGCAGGATCAGGTCGTCGTCGAAGGAGAAGGGGATCTCGTGCATCCCGAGCAGGTTGATCGTGCCGCTCGACTTGATCCGCTCGAACTCGTCGTCCGCCTTCTCGACGTCGACGGTGCGCGGGGAGTTGCCCTCCAGGCCGAGCAGCACGGCCTTCGGGGTGCCGTGGCCGTGGCCGGTGGCGCCGAGCGAGCCGTAGAGCTCCGCCCGTATCGACGCCGTGTGGGCGAGCAGCCCCTCGTTCTTCAGCCGGCGGGCGAACATCCGGGCCGCGCGCATGGGGCCCACCGTGTGGGAGCTCGACGGGCCGATGCCGATCGAGAACAGGTCGAAGACCGAGATGGCCACGGGGGACTCCTTGTGGGGGCTAGACGCCGTTGTCTGCCGGGGTGGTGCAGAAACGAAGAGCGGTGGAGCAAGGGCCGGGGCACCGCGCTCACTGTCCAGTGTGCGCGGCGCCCCGGAGGTTCGTACGAACGGACTCGGACGAGTCCGGTAACAAAAGCGTACGAAATTACTTCAGGCCGGGGTACAGCGGGTGCTTGTCGGCGAGCGCCGTCACCCGGGCCTTGAGCGCCTCGGCGTCGAAGCCGGGCTTCAGCGTCTCGGCGATGATGTCGGCGACCTCGGCGAAGTCCTCGGCCTGGAAGCCGCGGGTCGCGAGGGCCGGCGTGCCGATGCGCAGGCCGGAGGTGACCATCGGCGGGCGCGGGTCGTTCGGAACGGCGTTCCGGTTGACCGTGATACCCACCTCGTGGAGCCGGTCCTCGGCCTGCTGGCCGTCGAGCTCCGAGTTGCGCAGGTCGACGAGGAGCAGGTGCACGTCGGTGCCGCCGGACAGGACGGAGACACCGTGCTCGGTGACGTCGTCCTGGACCAGGCGCTCGGCGATGATGCGGGCGCCGTCCAGGGTGCGCTGCTGGCGCTCCTTGAACTCCTCCGAGGCCGCGACCTTGAAGGAGACGGCCTTGGCCGCGATCACGTGCTCCAGCGGGCCGCCCTGGAAGCCGGGGAAGACCGAGGAGTTCAGCTTCTTGGCGAACTCCTTCTTCGCCAGGATGATGCCGCCGCGCGGGCCGCCGAGCGTCTTGTGCGTGGTCGAGGTGACCACGTCCGCGTACTCGACCGGGTTCGGGTGCAGACCCGCCGCGACCAGGCCCGCGAAGTGGGCCATGTCGACCCATAGGTAGGCCTCGACCTCGTCGGCGATCCGGCGGAACTCGGCGAAGTCCAGCTGACGCGGGTAGGCGGACCAGCCCGCGATGATCACCTTGGGGCGGTGCTCCTTGGCGAGGCGCTCGACCTCGGCCATGTCGACCAGACCGGCCTCGTCCACGTGGTACGCGACCACGTTGAACTGCTTGCCGGAGAAGTTCAGGCGCATGCCGTGGGTCAGGTGACCGCCGTGCGCCAGGTCCAGGCCGAGGATCGTGTCGCCCGGCTGGGCGATCGCGAAGAGGGCGGCCTGGTTGGCGGAGGCGCCGGAGTGGGGCTGCACATTGGCGTACTCGGCGCCGAACAGGTCCTTGATCCGGTCGATGGCGATCTGCTCGGCCACGTCGACGTGCTCGCAGCCGCCGTAGTAGCGGCGGCCCGGGTAGCCCTCGGCGTACTTGTTGGTGAGGACCGAGCCCTGGGCCTCCATGACCGCGACCGGAGCGAAGTTCTCCGAGGCGATCATTTCGAGGGTGGACTGCTGGCGGCGGAGCTCGGCGTCGACGGCGGCGGCGACGTCCGGGTCCAGCTCGTGGAGAGGGGTGTTCAGAAGCGACATGAATCGATCCCTTGGGGGTCTCGGTTTAGCCGGCGGTGAAGGCGGTGTACTCGTCGGCGGTGAGCAGGTCGTCCGGCTCGCCCGCGAGGCGCACCTTGAACAGCCAGCCACCCTCGAACGGAGCGGTGTTCACGAGCGCCGGGTCGTCGACGACGTCCTGGTTGGCCTCGACGACCTCGCCGGTCACCGGGGCGTACAGGTCGCTGACGGACTTGGTGGACTCCAGCTCGCCGCAGGACTCGCCCGCGGTCACCGTGTCGCCGACCTCGGGAAGCTGCACGTAGACGATGTCACCGAGCGCGTTGGCCGCGTGCTCGGTGATACCGATGGTGGCTATGCCGTCCTCGACGGCCGACAGCCACTCGTGCTCCTTGCTGTAGCGCAGCGCCTGGGGGTTGCTCATGACCTGATTCTCCTGGATGCGGGGAGTGCTGATGAACGTGGGTCTTGCGGGATGAGACGAGTCCTGAGACGACTTCGTCACTTCTGGCGCTTGTAGAACGGCAGCGCCACGACCTCGTACGGCTCGTGCGCGCCGCGGATGTCGACGCCGACGCCCTCGGTGCCGGGCGTGGCGAACTCCGCGTCCACGTAGGCGATGGCGATCGGCTTGCCGAGCGTCGGCGACGGGGCGCCGGAGGTGACCTCGCCGATGACCTGGCCGTTCGCGACGACGGCGAAGCCGGCGCGGGGGACCCGGCGGCCCTCGGCGATCAGGCCGACCAGCTTGCGCGGCGGGGCGGACTCGGCGCGCTCGGCGGCCTTCTCAAGGGCTGAGCGGCCGACGAAGCGGCCCTCGTTGGTGGTCTTCTCGAACTTCACGACCCGGCCGAGGCCCGCGTCGAAGGGGGTCAGCGCGGTGGTCAGCTCGTGGCCGTACAGCGGCATGCCCGCCTCCAGGCGGAGCGTGTCACGGCAGGACAGGCCGCAGGGGATCAGGCCGACGCCCTGGCCCGCCTCGGTCAGCGCGCGCCACACGCCCTCGGCGTGCTCGGGCTTCAGGAACAGCTCGAAGCCGTCCTCGCCGGTGTAGCCGGTACGGGCGATCAGCGCGGGCACGCCGGCGACGGTGCCGGGCAGGCCGGCGTAGTACTTCAGGCCGTCCAGGTCGGCGTCGGTGATCGACTTCAGGATGCCGGGGGACTCCGGGCCCTGGACGGCGATCAGCGCGTAGGCGTCGCGGTCGTCGCGGACCTCGGCGTCGAAGCCGGCGGAGCGCTCGACGAGGGCGTCCAGGACGATCTGGGCGTTGGAGGCGTTGGCGACGACCATGTACTCGGTCTCGCCCAGGCGGTAGACGATCAGGTCGTCCAGGATGCCGCCGTCCTCCTGGCAGATCATCGTGTAGCGGGCGCGGCCGTTGCCCACGGTGGAGATGTTGCCGACCAGGGCGTGGTCCAGGAGCTCCACGGCCTGCGGGCCCGTGACGGTGATCTCGCCCATGTGGGAGAGGTCGAAGAGACCGGCCTGGTTGCGGACGGCGTTGTGCTCGTCGCGCTCGCTGCCGTACCGCAGCGGCATGTCCCAGCCGGCGAAGTCGGTCATGGTCGCGCCCAGCGAACGGTGCAGCGCGTCGAGGGCGGTCAGACGGGGGGCAGTGCTCATCGGGTGACTCCCGGGTCCCAGGGCGTGCGGGGCACGACATGCATGACGGAGGACGGTCCTCCCCATCTGTCATGGAACCTGAGAGGTTCACCGGCGACGTCCTCAGGACATCCTCGGCTTGCACCTTGGGTGGAGCCACGACGACAGGCGCGGCCCGCTTTTCAGATCTGCCTCATCCACGCGGTACGGGGCCTGAGAGATTCAAGGGAGGATCTTGCTCCTTCGGCGCCCGGGCGCACCCACTGCGACTGCGGTGCGTGACCGGGACTCTCCCGCGCGGATTCGAGCGGCCGGTATGAGGTTGTGGACGCTCGTGCGAGCGCCTGCGCGCACATCATTGCACGGCGGTTCGGCCCGGCAAATCGCTTGCGTCTCATTACCCTTTCTTTACACTTCGTGGGCAAGGGTCTCCGCAGGGCCTACCAGGGGGAGCGACGCGATGCAGATGCCGCCGAGGATGCCGATGCGGCCGGTCCAGGGCACCGGCGCCTACGCGACGAGCGCGGGCATACCCGTGCAGCGCGCCGGAGCCCGCGCCCGGGCCAGGACCCGCCGCCGCGGCCGGCTGCTGCGCGACCTGCGCGACCGGGGCGGCCGAGGCCCCCGCACCCTCGCGTACGCCATGGGGGACGTCGTGGTCGTCTCCGGACTGCCCGGCAGCGGCAAGTCCACGCTCATGGGCCGCACCGCGGAGGGCCGCGCCATCGACTCGCAGCACACCCGCGAGCGCTGGGAGGCCCGGCTGCCCCGCTTCCTCCCGTACGCCGTCTACCGCCCGCTCGCCCGCCTCGCGCACTACGCCGGGCTCCGCCGCGCCCTGCGCTCCGGGGCGAGCGTCGTCGTCCACGACTGCGGCACCCAGTCCTGGGTGCGCGGCTGGCTCGCCCGCGAGGCCAGACGCCGTGGCACCGCCCTCCACCTGATCCTGCTCGACGTGGAGCCCACCACCGCCCGCGAAGGGCAGCGGGCCCGCGGCCGAGGAGTCTCGGGCTACGCCTTCGCCCGGCACCGCCGCGCCGTCGGCCGGCTGGTGAGCACCGCCGAGGCCGGCCGGCTGCCGCCCGGCTGTGCCTCGGTCACCCTGCTTGACCGGGACGCCGCCGACACCCTGCGGAAGATCGGATTCCGGGACGTGTCCTGAAGCACTCCGGGGGCTTTCCGCGCCCTTTTCGGTCACGGCGGTGCCGACACGCCGTTAGGGTGCTGAACCGCACCATGTGCCGAGAGGGTGGGAGAAGACGAGACCGTGGACGTGACGTGGCCGGGCAATGAGCTCGAAGAAGTACTGGCCGCCTCGCTCGGCAACCCCGCGGCCGGCGGCCGACTGGTCGAGGTGCTCGGGCGCAGCCCCGTATGGGTCCCGCTGCCCAACGGCGGCGGCCCCGACAGCAGCGACCTCGACCTGCCCACCCTGGAGATAGACGGGTACGCGTACGTGCCCGTCTTCAGCTCCGAGCAGCAGTTCCTCGCCTGCGTCGGCAGCCACATGTCCTTCACCGTCGCCCCCGCCCGCGACTTCGCCCGCGGACTGCCCCCGCAGCTCGGCATCGCCGTGAACCCCGGCGGCACCGTCGGCGTCCCGCTGCCGCCGCCCGCCGTCGCCGAGCTCTGCCGCACCGGCCGCACCCCGCTCGACGGGCCCGCCAGCGGCGGCCGGGTCCGCCTCTTCGAGCCCGACTGGCAGGACGACCCCGTCGACTTCCTCGCCGCCGCCTCCGCCGAGTTCGAGGCCACCGGCACCGTCGTCACCGCCCGCCGCGTCCTCGCCAGCGTCGAGGGCACCGAACCGGCCCTCTTCATCGGCGTCCAGCTCTACGGCCCCGACGCCGACCGCAACGGCCCGCTCGACGCCCTCGGCCGCGCCCTCGGCCGGGTCGAGGTGGCCTGGCCGGTCAACCTCATCCTGCTCGACGTGGCACAGGACCCGGTGGGCGACTGGATGCTGGCGAAGGTGCGCCCCTTCTACCAGCGCGCCGCCGTGTGACCGGCCCCCTGTTTAAGCTGAACTGATTCAAGCCGATCCACACCGCGAGACGGACGACGAGGGGCGGGACCCAAAGGTGAGCGCGTCAGGCACCGCTGCGACCGGCATGGTCGAGCACACGCTGCGCCAGGTGGCACCCGGACGCCCGGACGCCTACGAGCAGCTGCTGCACGCCCTCGCCGCCGCCGACGTCCGGATGCTGCTCTGGCAGGGCACGCCCGGCTCGCCCGACGCCCAGTACGGGAACATGGAGGTCGACGGCTTCGGCTACGCGCCCTGCGTCACCTCCGCCCAGGAGCTCGCCGCCTCCGGCTGGAACCGTGCCCACGAGCTCGCCTCCGGCCTGGAGATCGCCCGCGCCCTCTACCCCGACCGCTGGGGGATCTGGCTGAATCCGCACGCCCCCGGCGGCGGCGTCGGCATCCCCTGGGCCGATCTGCGCCGCATCGCCACCGGTCTGGACCGGATGCCCGCCGGACCCCTGCGGCTGTCCGAACCGGCCGTGGAGATCCCGCAGTTCTACGCCCTGCTCACGCAGAACGCGCACCGCACCCCCGCCGTGCGCTCGCTGCGCCGCGCCTGGGTGCAGCCCGCGCTCGGCTCCCCGTACCTCGCCATCGGTCTGGACCTCTACGACTCCTCGCCGGGCTCCGTCGAGGCGGTGCGCACGATGATGCGCCAGACCGTCACGGCCGTCCCCGAGGGGCTGCCCGTCTCCACGGTCGCGATGTCCGACGCGTACGACCCGGTCGCGATGTGGCTGCACGCCCACGCCCGCCCGTTCTACGACCGCGACGCGCACGCCGCCCCGTCCGCCCCCGGATACGGCTATCCGCCGGTCGCGCCCCGACCGTACTGATACGTCCGTTCTGCCACTTCCGTCGCCCCAATTCACTCCCGCACGGCTCCAGTTGAGCGGGATGTCCGGTCTGGTCGAATAGCGGCCGATTGGGTCCGCTCACACGATCACGACGTCCGGATAACGGAAGACAACGCACCGCATCACGTTTAGGAAAACATTCCTCTTGGGGTCTGGCGGGTGATCGCGGACACATTGAAGACTCCCCGGAACACCAGGCGTTCGGCTCCCCCCGAGCCGGTGCCCAGCAGTTGTTCCACCGAGCCGCTACCCGCGGCGGGCAAGGGCCGGCGACCCGGCGGCCGAGAGGGGTCCTCACCACGATGACGGCACCACTGCACGAGACGAGTGCGGCCGAACAGGCCGAGGCCGTCGACGCCGTGCCCGACGCGCCGGCCAAGGCGATCGAGGGACGTTCCCCCTGGAAGATCGCCTGGACCCGGCTGAAGCGCGACAAACTCGCCCTCGCGGGCGCCTTCGTGGTCGTCTTCCTGATCCTGGTCGCGATCTTCGCCCCGGTCATCGTCGGCCTCCTCGGCCACCCGCCGGACGAGTTCCACGAGGACCAGATCGACCCGCTCTTCGGCACCCCGATCGGCTCCTGGGGCGGCGTGAGCTCGGACTTCCTCTTCGGCGTCGAGCCGGTCAACGGCCGCGACGTCTTCAGCCGCATCGTCTACGGCGCCCGGATCTCGCTCCTCGTGGCCTTCGCCGCGGCCCTCTTCGCGGTCGTCCTCGGCACCGTCCTCGGCATCGTCGCCGGCTACTTCGGCGGCTGGATCGACGCGGCCCTCAGCCGGGTCATGGACGTCATGCTGGCCTTCCCGCAGCTGCTCTTCACCATCGCCCTGGTCTCCGTGCTGCCCAACCAGCTGCTCGGCCTGGACGGTTCGGGCGTGCGCATCGTCGCCCTGGTCGTCGTGATCGGCTTCTTCGGCTGGCCCTACGTGGGCCGCATCGTCCGCGGCCAGACGCTCAGCCTGCGCAACCGCGAGTACGTCGAGGCGGCCCAGAGCCTGGGCGCCGGCCGGCTGTACATCCTGCGCCGGGAGCTGCTGCCCAACCTGATCGCCCCGATCATGGTCTATACCACCCTGATGATCCCCACCAACATCCTCACCGAAGCGGCGCTCAGCTTCCTCGGCGCGGGTGTGAAGCCTCCCACCGCTTCCTGGGGGCAGATGCTGTCGACGGCCATCACCACCTACGAGGCCGACCCGCTCTTCATGGTGATCCCCGGCCTCGCGATCTTCATCACCGTGCTGGCGTTCAACCTCTTCGGCGACGGCGTGCGCGACGCGCTCGACCCGAAGAGCTCCCGCTGACCGTACGCCGTTCACCGCAAGACCAGCCCCTGCCGCTGTCGACAGGAGGCACATCCCCCAACGGCGGACCACCGTGACAACGGCCGCCACTACTTCGGAGGTTGCTCGACCATGACTCTGAACAGCTCCCAGAGGCGCAGAATCGCCGCAGGCGCGCTGCTCGCCGCGGCCACGATGGTCGCGACCACCGCGTGTGGCGGCGGCAAGGGCGGCGACAGCGGCGCCAAGGGCGGCAAGACGGGTGCGCCCGGCTTCAACGCCGCGGTGAACCAGGTCGCCAGCCCCTCCGACAAGAAGGGCGGCGAGCTGAAGTTCATCGGCTCGCAGGAGGCCGACTCGTGGGACCCGCAGCGCGGTTACTACGGCTTCGTCTGGGACTTCCAGCGCTACTACACGCGCCAGCTGGTGACGTTCAAGTCCGAGCCGGGCGCCGCCTCCACCGAGCTGGTCCCCGACCTCGCCACCGACGCGGGCAAGGTCTCGGCCGACGGCCTCACCTACACGTTCACGCTGAAGGACGGCGTGAAGTGGGAGGACGGCAAGCCGATCACCTCCAAGGACGTCAAGTACGGCATCGAGCGCATCTGGGCGCAGGACGTCATCTCCGGCGGCCCGATCTACCTCCAGCAGGTCCTCGACCCCAAGAAGACCTACGCCGGCCCGTACAAGGACACCTCGGCGGACAAGCTGGGCCTCAAGGCGATCGAGACCCCGGACGACAAGACCATCGTCTTCAAGCTGCCGGTCGCCAACGGTGACTTCCTCCAGATGCTGGCGATGCCCGCCGCCTCCCCGGTCCGCCAGGACAAGGACACCAAGGCCAAGTACGGCCTGAACGTGTTCTCCTCCGGCCCGTACAAGTGGCAGTCGTACACGCCGAACAAGTCCATGAAGCTGGTCCGCAACGAGAACTGGGACGCCAAGTCGGACGGCATCCGCAAGGCCCTCCCGGACACCATCAGCGTCACGTTCACCACGAACGCCGACGACATGGACAACCGCCTGATCGAGGGCGAGTACGACCTCGACATCAACGCGACCGGTGTCGGCGCCGCGGCCCGCTCCAAGGTGCTCCAGCAGAACAAGGCCAACGCGGACAACCCGCAGACCGGCTTCATCCGTTACGCGGTCTTCCCGCAGACGGTCATCAGCAACATCGAGTGCCGCAAGGCGATCATCTACGCGGCCGACTCGAAGTCCCTCCAGACCGCCCGTGGCGGCCCGCAGGCCGGTGGCGACATCGCCACCAACATGCTGCCGCCGGCGATCAAGGGCGCCGACCCGAAGTTCGACCCGTACGGCAAGCTGGCCGGCGCTCCGGACATCGCCAAGGCGAAGGACGCGCTGAAGAAGTGCGGCCAGCCGAACGGCTTCAAGACCACGATCGCGGTCCGTAACAACAAGAAGATCGAGATCGCGACCGCCGAGTCCCTCCAGCAGTCGCTGAAGGCCGTCGGCATCGACGCCCAGATCGACCAGTTCGACGGCGCCCAGACCTCCGGCATCATCGGTTCGCCGAAGGTGGTCAAGGAGAAGGGCTACGGCATCATCATCATGGGCTGGGGCGCCGACTTCCCGACCGGCCAGGGCTTCCTGCAGCCGCTCGTCGACGGCCGCTTCATCCTGCAGTCCGGCAACAACAACTTCTCCGAGCTGAACGACCCGGCCGTCAACGGCCTGTTCGACCAGGCGCTGAAGGAGACCGACCCGACCAAGGCCGGCGAGCTCTACAAGCAGATCAACACCAAGGTCTCCGAGGCCGCGGTCTACCTGCCCTTCACGCACGAGAAGAACATCATCTGGCGCGGCTCGCGCCTGACCAACGTCTACACGGCCGACGCGTACAACGGCCGCTACGACTACGCGTCGCTCGGCGTCGTCAAGTAAGTCGCCTCCAGCCGAGTCTGAAACCAAACTCGCTCCAACGGCGCACCCGCCGCTAGGTCCGAAGGGCAGGTGAGGGCCGTGCGCGGCGGCCGGGGAACCCGATCGGGTTCCCCGGCCGCCGACCGGCCGACCGCATGCTTGCATACATAATCCGACGACTCTTCGCGGTCGTCATGATGCTGCTCGTCGTCACCCTGGTGACGCTCAGCATCTTCTTCCTCATCCCCAAGCTGACCGGCAGCGACCCTGCCGCGATGTTCGTCGGCAAGCAGGCGGATCCGGCTGCCATCGAAGGCGTCCGTCAGAAGCTGGGCCTCGGCGATCCGATCCTGGTGCAGTTCTGGCACTTCGTCTCCGGGATCTTCGTCGGCCGCGACTACGTGGGCGGCGGCGACTCCATCCACTGCGCCGCGCCCTGCTTCGGCTACTCCTTCAAGACCGAGCAGGACGTCTGGTCGATGCTGACCGACGCCTTCCCGATCACCCTGTCCATGGTCATCGGCGCCGCCGTGCTGTGGCTGCTCCTGGGCGTCTCCACCGGTGTGCTCTCCGCGCTCAAGCGGGGCACGATCGTCGACCGCGCGGCGATGATCACCGCGCTCGCCGGCGTCTCGCTCCCCATCTTCTTCACGGCCATGCTGGCGATGCTCGTCTTCCGCACCCAGCTGGGCTGGCTCGACGCCACGTACGTGCCGTTCGGCGACTCCATCGGCGGCTGGTTCGGCGGCCTGATCCTCCCGTGGGTCACCCTCGCCTTCCTGTACGCGGCGATGTACGCGCGCCTCACCCGCGCCACCATGCTGGAGGTCCTCGGCGAGGACTACATCCGCACCGCGCGGGCCAAGGGTCTGCCGGAGCCGGTCGTGCTCGGCAAGCACGCCATGCGCTCCACGATGACCCCGATCCTGACCATCTTCGGCATGGACCTCGGCGCCCTCGTCGGCGGCGCGATCCTGACCGAGACCGCGTTCAACCTCCAGGGCCTCGGCTGGATGGCCATCAAGGGAGTGAGCGACCGCGACCTCCCGCTGATCATGGCCGTCACACTCATCACCGCCGCCTGTGTCGTCGTCGCGAACCTCGTGGTGGACCTTCTCTACGCAGTGATCGACCCCCGAGTGAGGCTGGCATGAGCGACAAGCTGGTAAAGACCGGCGCCGCCGTCGGCGAGCCGGTCGCCACGGGGAACGCGCCCTCCGACGCGTTCCTGGACGTCCGCGACCTGAAGATCCACTTCCCGACCGACGACGGTCTGGTGAAGTCGGTCGACGGCCTCAGCTTCCAGCTGGAGAAGGGCAAGACCCTCGGCATCGTGGGCGAGTCCGGCTCCGGCAAGTCGGTCACCTCGCTCGGCATCATGGGCCTGCACACCGTCGGCCAGTACGGCCGGCAGAAGGCCCGCATCTCCGGCGAGATCTGGCTCAACGGCCGGGAGCTGCTCACCGCCGACGCGGACACCGTGCGCAGGATGCGCGGCCGCGAGATGGCGATGATCTTCCAGGACCCGCTGTCCGCGATGCATCCGTACTACACGGTCGGCCACCAGATCGTGGAGGCCTACCGGGTCCACAACGACGTCGACAAGAAGACCGCCCGCAAGCGGGCCGTCGAACTCCTCGACCGGGTGGGCATCCCCGAGCCGGCCAAGCGCTTCGACAACTACCCGCACGAGTTCTCCGGCGGCATGCGCCAGCGCGCGATGATCGCGATGGCGCTGGTCAACAACCCCGAGCTGCTCATCGCGGACGAGCCGACCACCGCGCTCGACGTGACCGTCCAGGCGCAGATCCTCGACCTGATGCGGGACCTCCAGAAGGAGTTCGGCTCCGCAGTCGTCATCATCACCCACGACCTCGGCGTGGTCGCCGAGATCGCCGACGACATCCTCGTGATGTACGGCGGACGCTGCGTGGAGCGCGGCTCGGCCGAGGACGTCTTCTACGAGCCGAAGCACCCCTACACCTGGGGCCTGCTGGGCTCCATGCCGCGCATCGACCGGGAGCAGACCGAGCGCCTCATCCCGGTCAAGGGCAACCCGCCCAGCCTCATCAACATCCCCAGCGGCTGCGCCTTCAACCCGCGCTGCCCGTACGCGGACGTCCCCAAGGGCGGCATCACCCGGACCGTACGCCCCGAGCTGACGGAGACCGGTTCCCGACACTTCTCGGCCTGTCACATGGCGCCGGAGGAGCGGAACCGGATCTGGACCGAAGAGATTGCGCCGAAGCTGTGAGCGAGACGACGGAACCCCTGCTGAAGGTCACCGGCCTGCAGAAGCACTTCCCCATCAAGAAGGGGCTGCTGCAGCGCCAGACCGGCGCCGTGAAGGCGGTCGACGGCATCGACTTCGAGGTCTACCCGGGCGAGACCCTGGGCGTGGTCGGCGAGTCGGGCTGCGGCAAGTCCACCATGGGCCGCCTCATCACCCGCCTCCTGGAGCCGACCGGCGGGAAGATCGAGTTCGAGGGCACGGACATCTCGCACCTCGGGGTCGCGAAGATGCGTCCGCTGCGCCGCGACATCCAGATGATCTTCCAGGACCCGTACGGCTCGCTGAACCCGCGCCACACGGTCGGCGCCATCGTGTCCGCCCCCTTCAAGCTCCAGGGCGTGGAGCCCGAGGGCGGCGTGAAGAAGGAGGTCCAGCGCCTCCTCGGCCTGGTCGGCCTCAACCCCGAGCACTACAACCGCTACCCTCACGAGTTCTCGGGCGGCCAGCGCCAGCGCATCGGCATCGCCCGCGCCCTGGCCCTGAAGCCGAAGCTGGTGGTCGCGGACGAGCCCGTTTCGGCCCTGGACGTCTCCATCCAGGCGCAGGTGGTCAACCTCCTGGACGACCTCCAGCAGGAGCTCGGCCTCACGTACGTGATCATCGCCCACGACCTCTCGGTGATCCGCCACGTGTCGGACCGCATCGCCGTCATGTACCTGGGCAAGGTCGTCGAGCTGGCCGACCGCAAGTCCCTGTACGAGTCCCCGATGCACCCGTACACCCGCGCCCTGATGTCCGCGGTCCCGATCCCGGACCCGCGCCGCAGGGGCCAGAAGACCGACCGC
Organism: Streptomyces sp. NPDC094032; assembly: GCF_040303965.1. NCBI lineage: Bacteria > Bacillati > Actinomycetota > Actinomycetes > Kitasatosporales > Streptomycetaceae > Streptomyces > Streptomyces sp. NPDC094032. Next base: position 31,354 of record NZ_JBEOUE010000045.1, read on the forward strand.
ATCCTGCTCACCGGCGACGTCCCGTCGCCGATCGCGCCGCCGCCGGGCTGCCGCTTCCACACCCGCTGCTGGAAGGCGACGGACCTGTGCAAGACCCAGGAGCCCCCGCTCCTGGAGCTCCGCCCGGGCCAGCGGGTGGCGTGCCACCACCCGGAGAACGCCGAAGGCGTGACGGTGCCGGCGGCAAGGGAGTCGGTGGAGGTCACGATCGGAAAGAAGCCGGAGCCGACGGCTCCGCAGGCGACGGACGAGCCGACGCCGGAGTCCTGAGCGTGAACGCCCCCGGGCCCCCCGTCCGCCGTGAGGCGACGGGGGGCCTCGCCGTACCCACCCGCCCTGTCGCACCCTGCCCGGGAACAAGCGGCACAATTGGGCGGTGCTCCACGATCTCTTCAACCCCTCCGTCCAGCACGCCCTGGATCTCATCGGCATCTTCGTCTTCGCGATCTCCGGCGCGCTCCTGGCCGTACGCAAGAACTTCGACGTCTTCGGCATCGCGGTGCTCGCCGAGGCGACGGCGCTGGGCGGCGGTATCGTCCGCGACCTGATCATCGGCGCGGTGCCCCCGGCGGCCTTCACGGACCTCGGCTACTTCCTGATGCCCCTGGTCGCGAGCGTCCTGGTCTTCTTCCTCCACCCCGAGGTGGAGCGCACCCAGACCGCGGTCAACGTCTTCGACGCGGCGGGCCTGGGACTCTTCTGCGTCACGGGCACCACGAAGGCGTACGACTACGGCCTGGGCCTCACCTCCTCGGCGGCGCTGGGCCTGGCGACGGCCGTGGGCGGCGGTGTGCTGCGCGACGTGCTGGCCAACGAGGTCCCGTCGCTGCTGCGCTGGGACCGCGACCTGTACGCCGTGCCGGCGATCGTGGGCGCGACGATGGTGGTGCTCTGCATCCGCTTCGACGCGCTCAACGCGTACACGAGCGGCGCGGCCGTCCTGACGGCCTTCGTGCTGCGCCTGCTCGCGATGCGCTACCACTGGCGGGCGCCGCGCGCCTGGAACCGGCGCTCCTCGGCCCGCGAGGCACCAGAAAAAGCTACCGCTCAGTAGCTAATTCCTGTACGGTCCGGCCATGAGCACGAGCATCGAGGCGACGACCAGCGAGTTCGACCGTGACACGAGCATCACCCTCCGGTCCCCGGGCGTCTACGACGCCGAACTCTCCGCGGGCTGGACGATCATCCACGCGGTCAACGGCGGCTACCTCCTCGCCCTCCTCGGCCGCGCCCTGGGCGACCACCTGCCCCACCCGGACCCGTTCACGATCTCGGCGCACTACCTGACGCCGTCCGTGCCGGGCCCGGCGGTCATCCGCACGGAGACGGTCCGCACCGGCCGCACCCTCTCCACGGGCCAGGCCTCGCTCTTCCAGTACGCGGAGGACGGCACCGAGGTGGAACGCATCCGCGTGCTGGCCTCCTACGGCGACCTGGACACCCTCCCCGACGACGTCCGCACCACGGCGACCCCGCCGACCCTGGCCCCCATGGACCAGTGCTTCGGCGCCAACGACGGCCCGGCCCCGGCGATCCCCGGCTCCTCGGCGATCACGGAACGCCTGGACATCCGCCTCGACCCGTCCTGCGTGGGCTGGGCGATCGGCGCGCCCTCGGGCAAGGGCGAGATGCGCGCCTGGTTCGGCCTGGCCGACGCCCGGGACCCGGACCCGCTCTCCCTCCTCCTCACGGTGGACGCGCTGCCCCCCACCTCCTTCGAGCTGGGCCTCAAGGGCTGGACCCCCACGGTGGAACTCACCACCCACATCCGCTGCCGCCCGGCCCCCGGCCCGCTGCGCGTCTCGATCGCGACCCGCAACCTGGCAGGCGGCTTCCTGGAGGAGGACGCGGAAGTCTGGGACACGAAGAACCGCCTGGTGGCCCAGTCCCGCCAACTGGCAAGGGCCCCGAGAGCCTGACACAACCCACAAGGCCGCACCCAAAAACGGCGGGGAGGGGGCCGGTACCGGAGCGGGGGTGGGGGTGTCCGGACGTGGCGGCGCCCGTAACGAGCGAAGCGAAGTGAAGGTCGCAGTCCG
>NZ_JBEOUE010000046.1:0-32465 GCF_040303965.1 Streptomyces sp. NPDC094032
TCCGCGTCGTCTCCCGCTCCGCCCGCACCCCCGACGCACCCCCCGTCGAATGGCGCGCCCACGACGACGGCTCCTACACCGTCACCACCCTCGACGAGGCCGCCCACCCCGAACCCGGCACCACCGTCCACCTCACCGCCCGCCCCGGCACCACCGACTGGCTCACCCACGACCGCGTCCTCACCCTGGCCCGCCACTACGGCTCCCTCCTCCCCCACACCATCCACGTCGGCGACCAGCCGGTCACCGACCTGCCGGCCCCGTGGGAGCGCGCGTACCCGAGTCCGGCGGCGCGCCGGGCGGCGCTGGCGGCGCACTGCCAGAGCCTGTTCGGGTTCGCGCCACTGGACTCGATCGACCTGGACCTGCCGCTGGCGGGCATCCGGGGCGTGGCGTACGTACTGCCGTCGGCGGTGAGTCCCGCGCAGCGGGCCGGGCACCGGGTCCACCTCAAGGGGATGCTCCTGACGGAGAAGGCCGACGGGCTGCTCCCGGACTGGGCTTTCTTCGTCCGCTGCGTCCTGGACACCGACACCCTGCGCCCCACCGCCTCCCGCGAATCTCTCTACGAGGACGAGGCCCTGGCGGGTGTGCGGGACGCGCTCGGCGACGCGATCCGCGACTGGCTCACCGGGCTGGCCGTCGGATCGCCGGAACGGCTCGGCCAGTTCCTGTCCGTGCACCATCTGGGGGTGAAGTCGCTGGCGCGGCACGACGACGGGATCCTGGCCGCGATGCTGCCGTGGCTGCCGTTCGAGACCACCGACGGACAGCTCTCCCTGGACGCCTTCGCCCGCCGCCACCCGGTCGTCCACTTCACCCGCACCGTCGAGGAGTTCCGCCAGGTCGCGGCCATCGCCGCCGCCCAGGGCATCGGCGTCGTCAACGGCGGATACACGTACGACGCGGAGCTGGTGGAGCGGCTGCCGGAGGTGCGGCCGGGGACGGTGGTGGCGGAGCTGGACGCCGACACCGTCACGGCGCATCTCGACGCGGTCGACCCGGCCCGGGAGCTCGCCCTGACCGGGTTCCTCTCGGTGGCCCGGGCGACCCTGGACGCCCTGGGCTGCGACGTGTCGCTGCGCTCCTTCCATCCGGTGACCGTGCCCGCGCTGCACCTGGACGACCGGTCGGCCCGGCACGAGCAGGCGCGGGCCGAGGCCGAGGAGCAGGCGGACGACCTGTGGGCCGGGATCCTCGGCTCCCTGCGCGGCTCGGCGCCCCGCGCCCGCCTCGTCCTCAACCATCAGAGCCCGCTCGTCCGCCGCATCGCCGCCCTCGACGACCCCAAGCTCACCGCCACCGCCGTCGAAGCGCTCTACGGGCAGGCCCTCCTCATGGCCCAACGCCCCCTGCGCCCCGCCGACAACGCCCTCCTCAACCGCACCTTCCTCGGCCTCCTCGAATGGGGCACCGGGTACGGCGCCGACGGGGGGTCCGAGGCATGACGAGCCCGGAGTTCCAGGCCCTGCGGGAGGCCATGCGGGACAACCACGCGCAGCCCGAGGGCCCGGCGCGCAACGCCCGCGCGGAGCGGCTGCTCACGGAGGCGGAGCGGATCGGCGAGCCGCTCGCGGTGATCGAGGCGCTCGGCCACCAGTTGCAGGTCTACAACTACAGCTCCGAGAAGGCGAAGATGTTCGTGCCCTTCTCGCGGCTGCTGCGGATGTGGGACAAGGACCCGGGCGACTTCGACGCGTACGAGACGCACACCCTGCACTGGGTGTTCAAGTGGGTCTCCAGCGGCATGCTCGACCAGCCGCACATCCCGCTCGCCTCGATCGAGAAGTGGCTGGGCGAGATGGAGCACCGCTACCGGCTCGCCGGGCACTCCGAACGGGCGGTGCGGCAGGGCGAGTTCCGGGTCGCGCGGCACATCGGCGACCTGGACCGGGCGGCCCGCGCCTACACGGCGTGGCTGGCGGCCGAGCGCGACGACATGGCCGACTGCCACGCCTGTGAGCTGCACGGGCAGGGTCTGTGGCAGGCCGAACTCGGCGACGACGAGGCCGCGCTCGCGGCCTGGGCGCCGGTCCTGGAGGGCGAGCACTCCTGCGCCCACGAGCCGCACGCGGTGCTCGCCTCCTCGCTCCTTCCGCTGCTGCGGCTGGGCCGGACGGAGCAGGCGCGGGCGAACCATCTGCGCGGCCACCGGCTGGTCCGCCCGATGGAGAGCATGCGCGGCGCGATGGCGCAGCACATCGAGTTCTGCGCGCTGACCGGCAACGAGGCGCGCGCCCTGGAGCTGCTGGCGGAGCGTCCGGCGTATCTCACGGACCACGGCGACCCGGACAGCGAGCTGGACTTCCTGACCGCGACGGCGCTGCTGATGGACCGCCTGGTGGCGCTCGGGCTCGGCGGACAGCGGGTGCCGGGCCCCTCGGACACGGCGAAGGACCCGGCGCCGGAGTGGACGGCGGCCGAGCTCGCCCGGCACGCGCGGGAGCGGGCCGAGGAGCTGGCCGCGCGCTTCGACGCGCGCAACGGCTCGGACCGGGTGAGCCTCCTGGCGCGGCGCCGGATGGCGACGGAGCCGCTGGTGGATCGCCTGCCCCTTGGCGTCCGGGCTGCCGTCCTGTCCGTACCCGAGACGGCCCCGGTCCCGACCCCCGTCCCGGCCCCCGCCCCGCGCGATCCGCTGGCCGAGGCGCGGCGGCTGACCGCGGAGCGGCGTCCGGAGGCGGACGCGGCGTGGGCGGCGCTGGCGCGGGCGGCGGAGGCGGGCGCGGTGGAGCTCGACGGCCTGGCCTCGGCCGAGCTGACCGACCACCGCGCGATGTCCTCGGCGGCGGACCCGGCGGAGGCGGCGGCCCTGTTCGGGTCGGCGGCCGAGCGGTACGCGGCGGCCGGCGCGGCCGGTGAGGCGTGGGCGGCGCGGGCCAGGGGCGCCTACGCGCTCGGCGGGCCCGAGGGCTTCACGGAGCCGGTCGCCGAGCTGCGCGCGCTCCACGCGGCGGGCGGCGCGACGGCACGCCAGCTGTCGGGGGCGCTGCTGCTGCGGGCCCGGGTGCTGGGCACGGCGGAGGCGGCCGAGGAGGTCCTGGCGTTCGCGGGGGCCCCGGACGTCGACGACCGCATCGCCGAGGCCGAGTGGCTGCTCGGCGACGCGGCGGCGCGGGACGGGGACCCCGGGCGGGCCGCCGAGCGGTACGAGCGGGCGGCGGAGCTGTGCCACGAGGCCGGGCTGCCCTGGTACGCGGTGGAGCCCGAGGCCCGGCTCGCGCGTCTTGCCCGGCACACCGGCGACCTCGCGACGGCCGAGCGGGCGGCCCGGGCGGCCCTGGCGCACGGCGCCGGGTACGCGGGTCCCGCAGGGCAGGCCCGGCTGCGGCTCGGGCTCGCGGAGGTCCTCGGCGAGGCGGGCCGGTCCGGCGAGGCGGCCGAGCAGGCGCTTGAGGCCGCGCACTGGGCGGACGAGGCGGGCGAGAGCCGCGGCCTCGGGGCGTACGCCCGCCATCTGCTCGGCGGCTGGCTGCTGCGCGAGGGCCGGTGCGAGGAGGCGGCGGCGATCCTGGAGGCGGTGCTGCCGGATCTCTCGGTCGAGGAGCACGGCGACGGGACGGTCGTCCAGACGCTGTGGTGGCTCGGCGACTGCCTGGCGGCCGTGGCGGAGCCCCGGTCGGCGGCCGAACAGTGGCTCAGGGCGGCAGAGCTGGCGGCGAAGTGGGAGGACCAGCGGGACCACGCGATGCTGGCGAACCTGGCGGCGCAGGCGCTGTGGCGGGCCGACCTGAACGAGCAGGCGACGGCCGCGTACGAGCGGGCGGGCGAGCTGTGGCAGTCCCTGGGGGACGTCCCGGCGTACGTCCGCACGCTGCGGGTGCGGGCCTGGATCGCGGGCCCGGACGCCCGGGGGCGGGCGCTGATGGCGACGGCGGCGGAGGCCTGCGACGGGGACCCGGAGCAGCTGGCGGACACCTTCCGGCAGACCGCCGAACTCCTCGCCCGCGCACCGGATCCCGACCTGTCCGAGGTGCTCTCCTTCGCCGAGCGCGCCTCGGCCGGGTACGCCGAGGCGGGCCGGACGGACGCCCGTCTGTCGGCGGACCTGCTGGTCGGCTGGATCCACCTGGACCTGGGCGACCCCGGGGCGGCGGCGACGCTGGCCCGGGCGGTGCTCTCGGCGGACTCCCCGGAGCTCCACGCGGAGGCGACGTCGCTCCTGGCGAGGGCGGAGGACACGCCGCCGAGCGGCTGACGGGGCCGGGGCCTACTCCACCCCGATCAGCAGCGCCGGGGCCCCCGCCCCCGCCTCGTACGTCGTCGTGTCCACCGCCAGGTACCTGGCCCGTACGTGCCGTTCCAGGGTGCGGGCCAGGTCCGGCGGGGTGTCGGCGGCGACGATGAGGGTGACGAGCTCGCCGCCGGCGGAGAGCATCCGGTCCAGGACGGTGCGGGCCGTGGCGGTGAGGTCCTGGCCGATGACGGCGACATCGCCCTCGATGAGGCCGAGGACGTCACCGGCCTGGCAGACGCCCGCCGACGTGAACGACTGGCGTTCGGCGACGGCGAGTTCGGCGTAGCGGGTCGCGCCCGCCGCCGCGGTCATGGCGACGACGTCCTCGTCGAAGCGCCGGTCCGGCTCGTGGACGGCGAGGGCGGCGAGGCCCTGGACCGCGGCGCGGGTGGGGATGAGCGCGACGCGGATCCCTTCGGCGCGGGCCTGTTCGGCGGCGGCGGCCGCGGCCTGCCGCAGCTCGGTGTCGTTGGGCAGCAGCACGACCTCGCGGGCGTGCGCCCGCCGGATCGCCTCCGCGAGCTCCGTCCCGGACGGCGGCTCGCCGGGCAGGGCGAGCAGGGTGGTCGCCCCGGCCTCGGCGCAGAGCCCGGCCAGGCCCTCGCCGGGCAGCACGGCGACCACGGCCCGCTGGGCGGGCTCGCCGGCCCGCGCCGCCGCGCCCTCGAAGTGCGTGATCCGGATGCGGTACGGGCGTCCCGCCTCCACGCCCGCCTCGACGGCCGCGCCCGCGTCGTCGACGTGGACGTGCACGTTCCACAGCCCGTCGCCGCCGACGACGACCAGGGACTCCCCCAGGGCGTCGAGGCGGGTCCGCAGCCGCTCCACGGCCTGGTCACCGGCCTCCAGGAGGTAGATCACCTCGTAGCCGGGGCCGCCCTCGCCGTCGCAGCCCGGGTCGAGGACCGGCCGGTGCGCGGCGGCCGCGGGCGGGGCCTGCGGCTCGCCGGTGAGGCTCTCGACGAGCGCGCCGAGCACGGCCACCAGACCGCGTCCTCCGGCGTCCACGACGCCCGCGCGGCGCAGTACGTCCAGTTGGCCGGGGGTGCGCTCCAGGGCGCTCCTGGCCCCCTCGTACGCCTTCGTGGCCACCGTCACGAGCTCCCCGCCCCCCGCGCAGGCCTCGGCGGCGGCGCGGGCGACGGTGAGGACGGTGCCCTCGACGGGGTGGGCCACGGCCCGCCGTGCCGCGTCGGCGGCCTCGGCGAGCGCGCGGGCGAGGTGGTCGCCGTCGGTCCCTTCGGCCAGCACGGCGGCCATGCCGCGCAGCAGCTGGGACAGGATCGTGCCGGAGTTGCCGCGGGCGCCGAGCAGCGCGCCGTGCGCCATGGCCCGTACGGCCTCGGCGGCGTCGGGGGCCCCTGTGGCGAAGGCCTCGTCGACGGCCTTCGCGGCCGATTCGGCGGTCAGGTAGAGGTTCGTGCCGGTGTCGCCGTCCGCGACGGGATAGACGTTGATGACGTCGATCTCCTCGCGCTCCGTGCCGAGCGCCGCCACCGCCCCCGCGCACCAGGATCGGACCGCTTCGGCGTCGAGGGTCTGCGGGGCTCGCGGCAACGGGTGGTCCTCCTGTGCGCTGCGGTCGGTGTCACCGCAGGGTAGACCCGTGATCACCCCGGGCCCGGGGCGGGGGCGGCGGAGACCGTGGTAGTTTCGTTCCACCGAAGCAGTCGTTGTATGCTGCTTCGGTTGCCCGGCACACGTCGGGCCATTCCCCGGCAAGCCACTTCAGATCCCTGATTCCGGTGCGCCGGTTTCACTGTAAATCTGAAGTCTTTGGAGTGACCCGTGGCTGCCAACTGCGACGTCTGCGGCAAGGGGCCGGGCTTCGGCAACAACATTTCGCACTCGCACCGCCGTACGTCCCGTCGCTGGAACCCGAACATCCAGCGCGTGCGTGCCGTGGTCGGTCGGACGCCGAAGCGCCTCAATGTCTGCACCTCGTGCATCAAGGCCGGCAAGGTCTCGCGCTAAAGGATGCTCCCCGCGTCAGCGGGGGTCTTCCCGCGACGCTACGTCGTAGCGCAGCCCCTGCGGTTGCCTTGAAAGGCCGGTTCACCTCGGTGAACCGGCCTTTTGCCTTGCCCGGAAACGCCCGGAAACGCCCGGAGACAGGACCTAGGCCCGGAAGCGCCAGCCGTGGTCGACCGGGCCGATGCCCTCGCCCAGCGGGAATCCGGCGGCGATGGCCCCCGTCACGTACGCCTTGGCCTCCCGTACCGCCTCCGGCACCGGCAGGCCCTTCGCGAGCCCCGACGCCACGGCCGAGGCGAGCGTGCAGCCCGTGCCGTGGGTGTGCCGGTTGTCGTGCCGCGGGGCGCGCAGCCAGTGCTCCTCGGAGCCGTCGGTGAGCAGGTCCACGGCCGCCTCGCCGGAGGGCAGGTGCCCGCCCTTGATCAGCGCCCAGCGCGGCCCGTACGCCAGGATCGCGTCGGCCGCCCGCCGCATCCCGGCCTCGTCCTCGACCACGACGCCCGTGAGCTGCGCCACTTCGTCCAGGTTGGGGGTGGCGACGGTGGCGACCGGCAGCAGCTTCGCGCGGACCGAGTCGAGCGCGGAGGCGGCGAGCAGCGGGTCGCCGTGCTTGGAGACGCCGACCGGGTCGACGACCACGGGGACGCCGACCGGGGCGAGCAGCTCGGCCACCGTCTCCACGAGCGTGGCGGAGGCGAGCATGCCGGTCTTCACCGCCTGGACCCCGATGTCGTCCACCACGGCCCGGAACTGGGCCCGTACGGCCTCCTCGGGCAGCTCCCAGGCGCCCAGGACGCCGCGCGAGTTCTGGGCGGTGACGGCGGTGATCACGCTCATGCCGTGCACGCCGTGCGCGAGCATCGTCTTCAGGTCGGCCTGGATGCCCGCGCCGCCGCCGGAGTCCGATCCGGCGACGGTCAGCACCAGCGGGGGCCGGGAGGTCACTCGGTCTCTCCGAAGTGGTCCCAGCCGCCCTTGCTGTGCCAGGGCGCCCCGTCGACGGTCACCTGGGGCAGCGCCGAGGGGTTCAGGACCTCGCCGATCACCTTCCAGCGGGCCGGCAGCTTCACGTCCGGCGGGAAGGTGGCCACGATGGCGTGGTCCTCTCCCCCGGTGAGCACCCACTGGATCGGGTCCACCCCGACCGCCTGGCCGATGTCGTTCATCTGGGTGGGAATGTCGATGAGGCCGGAGCGCAGGTCGATGCGGACCTTGCTGGCCTCGGCGATGTGCCCGAGGTCGGCGATCAGGCCGTCGCTGACGTCGCACATGGCGGTGGCGCCGAGCCCGGCCGCCGCGGGGCCCGCGTGGTACGGGGGCTCGGGGCGCCGGTGGGCCTCGACGAAGGCGCGCGGGGAGCGGAAGCCGCGGGAGAGCACCGCGTAACCGGCGGCGGACCAGCCGAGCCAGCCGGTGTAGGCGACGACGTCGCCGGGCTGGGCGCCGCCCCGGGTCACCGGGTCCTGGTTGCGCAGGTCGCCGAGGGCCGTGATGGAGATCATGATCGTGTCGCCCCGGACCACGTCGCCGCCGACCACGGCCGCGCCCGCGACCTGGCACTCGTCGCGCAGGCCGTCCATCATCTCGGTGGGCCAGGTGACCGGGAGCTCGGCGGGGACGACCAGGCCGAGCAGGAGCGCGGTGGGGACGGCGCCCATGGCCGCGATGTCGGCGAGGTTCTGGGCCGCGGCCTTGCGGCCGACGTCGTAGGCCGTCGACCAGTCGCGGCGGAAGTGACGTCCTTCGAGCAGGATGTCCGTGCTGGCCACCACCCGCCGGTCGGGCGCGGAGACGACCGCGGCGTCGTCGCCGGGTCCGATCCGTACCGCCGGGGTGGCGGTGAGCCGGGAGGTGAGCTCCTTGATCAGCCCGAACTCGCCCAGTTCTCCGACTGTGCCCTTCACCGCGTCCCACCTCGTGTCGTCGTGCCGGCCGCCATGCCGATCCGCCGCTTCTCGCGCTGCGGGTCGCGGGCCGTCACCGTGCCGGATACCGTCAAGTAGACCGTCAACTTCTTACGTGCGTGCGCCACACTGCGAGCGCCTCGGGGCGCGCAGGTCTCCCCGCGGCGCGAGGCGACGCGGTACCGTGGCGTCTCTTTCTCCCACAAGATCCTCGTGGCCGCCCTGGAGGTTCCGTGGTACAGGCGTACATCCTTATTCAGACCGAGGTGGGCAAGGCGTCGACCGTCGCCGAGACCATCGCCAAGATCCCGGGGGTGATCCAGGCGGAGGACGTGACCGGTCCGTACGACGTGATCGTGCGGGCGGAGGCCGACACCGTGGACGCGCTGGGCCGCATGGTGGTCGCCAAGGTCCAGCAAGTGGAAGGCATCACGCGCACCCTCACCTGCCCGGTCGTGCATATCTAGCCCCCGTCTACCCTAGGCCGGTGACGTCTTCCCACCGGCCCTTCGGCCTGCCCGCTTCCGCCGCCGCGGCCTTGCTGCTGCTGGCCGTCGCGGGCTGTTCCACTCCGGACGCGAAGGCGTCGGTCCCGGTTCCCAGTCCGCCGGCGGCCGAGGCCGCCGTCTGCCGGTCGCTCGCGAAGGAGCTGCCCGGCACCGTGGCGGGTCTGGAGCGCTCCGGCACCGAGCCGGACTCCGAGCTGACCGCCGCGTGGGGGGATGCGGCGATCGTACTGCGCTGCGGGGTCCCCCGGCCCGAAAAGATGAGCGATCCCCAGGCGCACGGGATCGACGTGAACGGCGTGAACTGGCTCTTCGAGCGGCAGGCGGACGGCGGACCCCGCTTCACCACGACGTACCGCAAGGCGTACGTCGAGGTGACGCTGGACGAGCGGTACGCGCATGACGTCGGCCCGCTCGTGGATCTCGCCGCCCCCGTGAAGAAGGCCGTTCCCGCCAGCCTCTAGCGCAGGCCCGTGGAGCGGTTCAGGGCCGCCTGGATGAGCCGGTCGACGAGCTCCGGGTAGCTCACACCGCTCTCCTGCCACATGCGCGGGTACATGGAGATGGGCGTGAAGCCGGGCATCGTGTTGATCTCGTTGATGACGAAGCCGCCGTCCTCGGTGAGGAAGAAGTCGGCGCGCACCAGGCCCTCGCAGGAGACCGCCTCGTAGGCGGCGACCGCCAGGCGCTGGATCTCGGCGGTGGCCTCGTCGCCGATGGGCGCGGGCACGATGCCGGAGGCCGAGTCGATGTACTTGGCCTCGAAGTCGTAGAAGTCGTGGTCGGTGACCGGCGGGATCTCCGCGGGCACGCTGGCGCGCGGGCCGTCCTCGAACTCCAGGACGCCGCACTCGATCTCGCGGCCTCGGATCAGCGACTCGACGATGATCTTCGGGTCGTGCCGGCGGGCCTCCTCGACGGCCTCGTCGAGGCCGGAGAGGTCGTCCACCTTGGTGATGCCCATGGAGGAGCCGCCGCGGGCGGGCTTCACGAAGAGCGGCCAGCCGTGGTCGGCGGCGAACTCCACGATCTTCTTCCGGGCGGCGGCCGGGTTCTGCTCCCACTCGCGCGGGCGGACGACCACGTACGGGCCGACCGGCAGGCCGAAGGAGACGAAGACCCGCTTCATGTACTCCTTGTCCTGGCCGACGGCGGAGGCGAGCACGCCCGCGCCGACGTACGGGACGCCGGAGAGCTCCAGGAGGCCCTGGAGGGTGCCGTCCTCGCCGTACGGGCCGTGCAGCATCGGGAAGACGACGTCGACCTCGCCGAGGGCCTTCGGGACGGAGCCGGGCTCCTGGAGGACGACCTCGCGGCTGGCCGGGTCGACGGAGAGGACCACGCCGCCGGTCTCGGACTCGGCGAGCTCGGTCACGCTCGGCAGGCTGCGGTCGGCGATGGCCATCCGCTCCGGGGCGTCGGCGGTCAGCGCCCAGCGCCCGTCGGTGGTGATGCCGATCGGCAGCACGTCGTACTTGTCCCGGTCGATGGCGCTCAGGACGGCGCCCGCGGTGACGACGGAGATGGCATGCTCGGAGCTGCGTCCGCCGAAGACGACGGCCACGCGCGGCTTGCGGGGGCTCTGGGTGTTCTCGCTCATATCGCGTTGAGGGTACCTTGCGACGTCCGAACTGCTGAGCGCCCCGCTCGCCGCCGCGCGCGTACGGGTCAAGACCGGGCTAGCGCCGTTCCGCCTTCGCGCTGCGGGACATCAGCTCCTTGAGGGCCACGATCGGCGGCTTGCCGTCGTGGACGATGGAGACGACGGTCTCGGTGATGGGCATGTCGACGCCGTGCCGGCGGGCCAGATCGAGCACGGACTCGCAGGACTTGACGCCCTCGGCGGTCTGCTTGGTGGCCGCGATGGTCTCCTCCAGCGTCATCCCGCGGCCCAGGTTGGTGCCGAAGGTGTTGTTGCGGGAGAGCGGCGAGGAGCAGGTGGCGACCAGGTCGCCGAGGCCCGCGAGGCCGGAGAAGGTGAGCGGGTCGGCGCCCATCGCGAGACCGAGGCGGGTGGTCTCGGCGAGCCCTCGGGTGATGAGGGTGGCCTTGGAGTTGTCGCCGAGGCCCATGCCGTTGGCGATGCCGACGGCGAGCCCGATGACGTTCTTGACCGCTCCGCCGAGCTCGCAGCCGACGACGTCGGTGTTGGTGTACGGGCGGAAGTACGGGGTCATGCAGGCGGCCTGGAAGCGCTGGGCGACCGTCTCGTCGACGCAGGCGACGACGGCGGCGGCGGGCTGCCGGGCGGCGATCTCCTTGGCCAGGTTGGGGCCGGTGAGGACGGCCACGCGCTCGGCGGGGACGTCGGCGACCTCCTGGATGACCTCGCTCATCCGCTCGGCGGTGCCGAGTTCGACGCCCTTCATCAGGGAGACGAGGACGGTGTCCGGGGCGAGCAGCGGCTTCCAGGCGGCCAGGTTCTCGCGCAGCGTCTGGGAGGGCACCACGAGGACGGTGAAGTCGGCGCCGTGGGCGGCCTCGGCCGGGTCGGCGGTGGCCGTGATGCCCTTGGGGAGTTCGACCCCCGGCAGGTAGTCGGGGTTCACCCCGGTGGCGTTGATGGTCTCGGCGAGTGCGGCGCGGCGGCCCCAGAGGCGCACCTCGCATCCCGCGTCGGCGAGCACCATGGCGAAGGCGGTGCCCCAGGATCCATTGCCGAAGACGGCTGCCTTGGTCACTTCTTGCCTTCCTCCGCGGCCCTGCGCCGCTGTTCCTGCCGGGCCTTGCGGTGGTCGTACGGCTCGGCCGGGGCCTTCTCGCCCCGGACCTCCTCCAGGATGCGGGTGATCGCCGCCATGATCTCCTCGGTCGCCTCGCGCAGCACCTCGGGCGTGGGCTCCAGGTCGTAGAAGCGGGAGAGATCGACCGGCGGACCGGCCTGCACGATCAGGGTCTTGCGCGGCCAGAGCCGGAACTTGTTCTCCTTGGCGTACGGCGGCATCGCGAGGTTGGCGCCCCACTGGGCGACCGGGACGACCGGCGCCCTGGTGAGCAGCGCGACGCGGGCGGCGCCGGTCTTGCCGGCCATCGGCCACATGTCGGGGTCGCGGGTGAGGGTGCCCTCGGGGTAGAAGGCGACGCACTCGCCGCGCCCGATGGCGTCGACGGCGGCCCGGAAGGCGTCCAGGGCGTTGGTGGTCTCGCGGTAGACCGGGATCTGTCCGGTGCCGGTCAGCATGGTGCCGACGAAGCCCTTGAAGAGGCCCGCCTTGGCGAGGAAACGGGGCACCCGGCCGGTGTTGTACTGGTAGTGCGCGTACGACAGCGGGTCCAGGTACGAGTTGTGGTTGACCGCGGTGATGAATCCGCCGTCGGCCGGAATGTGTTCCGTCCCGCGCCAGTCCCGCTTGAACAGAACCACCAGTGGGGGTTTGGCGATGACCGCCGCCAGGCGGTACCAGAAGCCGATTCTGCGGCGGGGCACTCGTGCACCTTTCTCCGGGACTGTTTCGCAGGGGGTCAAGTGTCGCTCCCCGCTCCTGGTCTGTCGAGGACACCGTACGCCCCGGGGCTCGGCCGCTTCGCGCGGGCGGGACAGAATGGGACCCGATGAGGAACTCAGCCGCCGGTGGCGCCGGCGACACCCCCGCCGACGGCTGGTCCCTGGTCGTCCCCCTGAAGCCGCTGGCCCGCGCCAAGAGCAGGCTGGCCCCGGTCGCGGCGGGGGGTCTGCGCCCCCGGCTGGCCCTGGCCTTCGCCGAGGACACCGTGGCCGCGGCGCTGGCCTGCGCGGCGGTACGGGATGTGGCGGTCGTCACGGACGATCCGGCGGCCGCGGCGGCGCTGGCGGCGCTCGGGGCGCGGATCGTGCCCGACGCACCGGGCGGCGGGCTCAACGCGGCGCTCGCGCACGGGGCCCGTACGGTGCGGGCGGCCCGGCCGGACGCGGCGGTGGCGGCGCTCAACGCGGACCTGCCGGCGCTGCGTCCCCTGGAGCTGGGCCGGGTGCTCGCCGTGGCGGGGACATTTCCCCGGGCATTTCTCGCCGATGCCGCCGAAATGGGGACGACATTCCTCTCGGCGATCCCGGGTGCGGAATTGGAACCGGCATTCGGAGGGGCTTCGCGGCGGCGGCATTTGTCCTCGGGGGCGGTGGAAATACGGCTCGCGGAGGTGGATTCCGTACGCCGGGACGTGGACACCGGGGAGGATCTGGCGGCGGCCCTCGCGCTCGGTGTCGGTCCGCGGACGGCGGCCCGCTGGGTGGGCGCGGCCGGATAGGCTGCGGTCCATGCAGGCGACCGCGTACACGTACGACCCCGAGACCCGCAGCGGCAGTGTGCTGCTCGACGACGGCACCCCGGTGGAGTTCGGGGCCGAGGCCTTCGAGGCGGGCGGGCTGCGGCTGCTGCGTCCGGGGCAGCGGGTGCGGATCGAGACGGCGGGCGAGGGCGAGGCCCGGCGGATCACGCTGGTGACGCTGCAGACCTTCTGAACACCGGGACCCTCCGGACGCGCCGCGGGCCGGGCTCCCTCTGAGGGAGCCCGGCCCGGCGTGTGAGCAGCTGCCGCCTTACTTCTTCGCGGCGGCCTTCTTCGCGGTGGTCTTGCGCGCCGTCGTCTTCTTGGCGGGCGCCTTCTTCGCGGTGGCCTTCTTCGCCGGCGCGGTCTTCTTGGCGACGGTCTTCTTGGCCGCGACCGTCGTCTTCTTCGCCGGGGTCGCCTTCTTCGCGGCCGCGGTCGTCTTCTTGGCGGTGGTGGTGGCCTTCTTGGCCGCCGCCGTGGTGGTCTTCTTCGCGGCCGCGGTGGTCTTCTTCGCGGCGGCCGTCGTCTTCTTGGCCGGGGTCGCCTTCTTCGCGGCGGCCTTCTTGGCGGTGGTGGCCTTCTTGGCGGCCGCCTTCTTCACCGTCGCGGCGGCGGCGCCACCGGTCAGGCTGCCCTTCGGGGCCTTCTTGACGGAGACCTCGCCACCCTTGGGGAGCTTCTTCGAGCCGCTGACCAGGTCCTTGAAGCCCTGACCCGCACGGAAGCGCGGAACGGAGGTCTTCTTGACCCGCACGCGCTCACCCGTCTGCGGGTTGCGGGCGTAGCGGGCCGGGCGGTCGACCTTCTCGAACGAGCCGAAGCCGGTGACCGAGACCCGGTCCCCGCTGACCACGGCACGCACGATGGCGTCGAGCACGTGGTCGACGGCGTCGGCGGCCTGCTGGCGGCCGCCCATCTTGTCGGCAATCGCTTCTACGAGCTGCGCCTTGTTCACGTCTTCCCCTTCGGAGACATTGCCGGAACGAAAGTGTTCAAGCTATTTCGCACGTTAGGCATGTATATACCGCAAATCAAACACGAAACGGGCTAATCACCCTAGTGCCGCAACGTGGAAGCACGTTGCGGAGTTCCTGGTGTCAGTCGTCTTCAGGGAATCGGCCCTCGTCGAGGTCCTTCATCAACCGGTCCAGACGCGTTGCCGCGTCCGGGAGATCGTGCTTCGCCGCGGCCGTGATGACCAGCAGCTTCCGGGACAGCGCCATCCTTACGCCCTCCGGGACTTGCAGTGAGCGCACTCTTGTGTGCGCTTCCTTCAATCGGGCGGCGACTGCCTCGTAGAGCTTGAGTTGGCTGTCGCGTTCCATGCACCGATTGTGCCATCTAGGGCGAGTTGTCGCCCGACGGGGTCTCAACAAGCGACTGCGCCCCCCACCGGGCGGTGGGGGGCGCAGTCCTGGAAAAGCGCTGCTCAGACCGTAATTGTACGGGGCTTGAAGGCCGGCCGAGAGGCCTCGTAGGCCGCGATGTCCGCTTCGTTCTGAAGGGTGAGGCTGATGTCGTCCAGACCGTTCAGCAGCCGCCAGCGGGCGTTCTCGTCGAGCTCGAAGTCGGCGTCGATCCCGGGTGCGACGACCTTGCGGGCCTCCAGGTCGACGGTGACCTCGACGGTCGGGTCGGCCTCGGTCAGCTCCCAGAGCGCGTCGACGGTCTCCTGCGGCAGGACGACGGTCAGCAGGCCGTTCTTCAGCGAGTTGCCGCGGAAGATGTCGGCGAAGCGGGCGGAGATGACCGCCTTGAAGCCGTAGTTCTGCAGCGCCCAGACGGCGTGCTCACGGGAGGAGCCGGTGCCGAAGTCGGGGCCGGCCACCAGGACCGAGGCGCCCTGCCGCTCGGGGCGGTTGAGGACGAACTCGGAGTCCTTGCGCCAGGCCTCGAACAGGCCGTCCTCGAAGCCGTCGCGGGTGACCTTCTTCAGCCAGTGCGCCGGGATGATCTGGTCGGTGTCGACGTTGCTGCGGCGCAGCGGGACGGCGCGGCCGGTGTGGGTGGTGAATGCTTCCATGGTTCCTCAGACCCCCGCGGTGGTGGCGACGTCGGACAGATCGGCCGGGGAGGCCAGGTGGCCCAGGACGGCGGTGGCGGCGGCGACCTGGGGGGAGACCAGGTGGGTGCGCCCGCCCTTGCCCTGCCGGCCCTCGAAGTTGCGGTTGGAGGTGGACGCGGAGCGCTCACCGGGAGCCAGTTGGTCGGGGTTCATGCCCAGACACATCGAGCAGCCCGCGTGCCGCCATTCGGCGCCGGCCTCCTTGAAGACCTTGTCCAGGCCCTCCTCCACGGCCTGCAGGGCGACCCGGACCGAGCCGGGGACGACCAGCATGCGGACGCCGTCGGCGACCTTGCGGCCCTCCAGCAGGGAGGCCGCGTTGCGCAGGTCCTCGATGCGGCCGTTGGTGCAGGAGCCCACGAAGACGGTGTCGACCCTGATGTCGCGCAGCGGCTGCCCGGCGGTCAACCCCATGTACTCCAGCGCCTTTTCGGCGGCCAGGCGCTCCGAAGCGTCTTCGTACGAAGCGGGGTCGGGGACGTTCGCCGAAAGCGGCGCGCCCTGGCCCGGGTTGGTGCCCCAGGTCACGAAGGGGGCCAGCGCGGCGGCGTCGATGACGACCTCGGCGTCGAAGACGGCGTCGTCGTCGGTCCGCAGCGTCTTCCAGTACGCGACGGCGGCGTCCCAGTCCTCGCCCTCGGGGGCGTGGGCACGGCCCTGGAGGTAGGCGAAGGTGGTCTCGTCGGGGGCGATCATGCCCGCGCGGGCACCGGCCTCGATGGACATGTTGCAGATGGTCATCCGGGCCTCCATCGAGAGCTTCTCGATGGCGGAGCCGCGGTACTCCAGGATGTAGCCCTGGCCGCCGCCGGTGCCGATCTTCGCGATGACCGCCAGGATCAGGTCCTTGGCGGTGACGTCCTCGGGCAGCTCGCCGTCGACCGTGATGGCCATGGTCTTCGGGCGGGCCAGCGGCAGCGTCTGGGTGGCGAGCACGTGCTCGACCTGGCTGGTGCCGATGCCGAAGGCCAGCGCGCCGAAGGCGCCGTGCGTGGAGGTGTGCGAGTCGCCGCAGACCACGGTGGTGCCCGGCTGGGTCAGGCCCAGCTGCGGTCCCACCACGTGGACGACACCCTGCTCGACGTCGCCCAGCGGGTGCAGCCGGACGCCGAAGTCGGCGCAGTTCTTCCGCAGGGTCTCCAGCTGGGCGCGGGAGACCGGGTCGGCGATCGGCTTGTCGATGTCGAGGGTGGGGGTGTTGTGGTCCTCGGTCGCGATGGTGAGGTCGAGGCGCCGCACCTGCCGGCCGTTCTGCCGGAGCCCGTCGAACGCCTGCGGGCTGGTGACCTCGTGCAGCAGGTGCAGATCGATGTAGAGGAGGTCGGGCTCGCCTTCGGCGCGCCGGACGACATGGTCGTCCCAGACCTTCTCCGCGAGTGTCCTACCCATCGCTTTCCCTCCGGCCGGCGGCTTGCGCCGGCACCACTAGAGACCCGTTTCGCGGGCCGTTGTGCGGCCGCCCCACCAGAGTGACAAGTTCCTCGGGAAATTGAACTTGCGTTTCACAGAGTGAGACGCGAATATCGTTGCATGGACAACTCTAGCGGCGTAGGCGTTCTCGACAAGGCAGCCCTTGTCCTGAGCGCCCTGGAGTCCGGTCCGGCCACCCTCGCAGGTCTGGTCGCGGCGACGGGACTCGCACGACCCACGGCACACCGTCTCGCCGTGGCTTTGGAACACCACCGGATGGTGGCCCGCGACATGCAGGGCCGGTTCATCCTCGGACCGCGGCTGGCGGAGCTCGCCGCCGCGGCCGGTGAGGACCGTCTCCTCGCGACGGCCGGGCCGGTGCTCACGCACCTGCGCGACGTGACCGGCGAGAGCGCCCAGCTCTACCGGCGCCAGGGCGACATGCGCATCTGCGTGGCGGCGGCCGAGCGTCTTTCCGGACTTCGGGACACGGTCCCGGTCGGCTCGACGCTGACCATGAAGGCCGGCTCGTCCGCGCAGATCCTGATGGCCTGGGAGGAGCCCGAGCGGCTGCACCGCGGCCTCCAGGGCGCCCGCTTCACGGCGACGGCCCTGTCGGGCGTACGGCGCCGCGGCTGGGCCCAGTCGATCGGCGAGCGGGAGCCCGGCGTCGCGTCCGTCTCCGCGCCCGTACGCGGCCCTTCGAACCGCGTGGTGGCCGCCGTGTCGGTCTCGGGTCCGATCGAGCGCCTGACCCGCCACCCGGGCCGGATGCACGCCCAGGCGGTCATCGACGCGGCCGCCCGCCTCTCCGAGGCCCTGCGCCGCAACGGCTGACCCTTCCCGCTCTCCCACGTTCGTCCCGGCCCACCGCTCCAACGCCGCAGCGGTGGGCCGGAGTTGTGTCCGGGATCACGCCCGGCCCGACCGGACGGAAACAGCGAAGAAGCCCTCCCCCGAAGGGAAGGGCTTCTTCGTTCTGTACCCCCGACCGGATTCGAACCGGCGCTACCGCCTTGAGAGGGCGGCGTGCTAGGCCGCTACACAACGGGGGCCTTGCGGATCAGATCCGCGGTGCAGATGAGCTCTGCGAGCTGGCCTACCTGGACTCGAACCAAGACTAACGGAACCAGAAACCGTCGTGCTGCCAATTACACCATAGGCCATGGTGGTTACACCGTACCCCCGACCGGATTCGAACCGGCGCTACCGCCTTGAGAGGGCGGCGTGCTAGGCCGCTACACAACGGGGGCCCTAGCGATCCCACCCGACAGAAGCCGGGTGATGTCACCGTGGATTCACCGGGAGCTACCCAAGTGGTCCGCAGGATGGATCAGTACCCCCGACCGGATTCGAACCGGCGCTACCGCCTTGAGAGGGCGGCGTGCTAGGCCGCTACACAACGGGGGCTTTGTGGATCTGGAATCCACGTTGCAGATGAGCTCTGCGAGCTGGCCTACCTGGACTCGAACCAAGACTAACGGAACCAGAAACCGTCGTGCTGCCAATTACACCATAGGCCACCGTGGGCAACGCTCCCACCAGGGGAATCTTGCTTCGGCTTGCGCTTTCCGGATTCTTGCCTTTCGGCCCGTTTCCCTCGGCGCAGGAAGAACATTACCCGAAGGTGGACGGTGCTCCAAAACGCGTATCCGCACGCAGCACGCGGACCAGCTGGTGGAGGTCGGTGATCCGGGTCAGCTCCGGTCTGCCGCCGGTGTCCGCGCGGTCCAGCCAGATGCCCCGCAGCCCCGCCTCGACCGCGCCCCGGGCGTCGATGTCCGGCTGGTCCCCCACGTACGCCACCTGCTCGGGCGCCAGTCCGAGCGTCGTACAGGCGGCGTGGAAGGCCCCGGCGTCCGGCTTGGCCACCCCGAGCTCGGCGGCGCACAGGACGGCCTCGAAGCGGTCGCGTACGCCCAGCACGCGCAGCTTGCGCTCCTGGTTGTGGATGCTGGAGTTCGACAGGACCGCCTGCCGGTACTCCCCCGCCAGCAGCTCCAGTACGGGCACGGCGTCCGGGAACAGCTCCCAGGCGGCCTCGTAGTGGGCCACGTACCGCTCGAACCAGGCGTCGGCCCCGGGCGAGCTCAGGCCCGGCTCCCCGAGGAAGTCCCGTACCCGCTCGCGGCGCTGCTCCTGGAAGTCCACCCCGCCGGCCTCGAAGCGGCGCCAGTGCAGCGCGGTGAGCTCCTTCCAGCGGCCGAGGGCCTGGTCGACGGAGTCGTATCCGTCCACCAGGCCCTCGGCCGTCAGGTGCGCGCGCATGCCGTCGTGGTCGGCGCGGGCGTAGTCGAAGAGTGTGTCGTCGATGTCCCAGAGGACCGCGCGGATGCCCATGGAACGACGGTACCCCCGTCCCTGGGGCGGGACGGGGGTACCGATGCGGGCGGTGCGGGCGTCAGGCGGCCAGCTTCGCCAGCGTGGCGTCGATGCGGGCCAGCGACTTCTCCTTGCCCAGGATCTCCAGGGACTCGAAGAGGGGCAGGCCGACCGTGCGTCCGGTGACGGCGACGCGGACGGGGGCCTGGGCCTTGCCCAGCTTGAGGCCGTGGGCCTCGCCGGCGGTCAGGACCGCGTTCTTGAGGGACTCGGGGTCGCTCCAGTCGGCGTCCGCCAGCTTCTCGCGGGCGGTGGTGAGGAGCGCGGCCGGCTCGCCCTTCATCGCCTTGTCCCACGAGGTCTGGTCGAAGACCGGCTCGTCGAGGAAGAGGAAGTCGACGTTGGCGGTGATGTCCGAGAGGACGGTGATGCGCGTCTGGGCGTGCGGCGCGATGGCCTCCCAGGCGGCGCGGTCGAACTTCTCGGGCGCCCAGTCGGCGTGCGGGGCCTGGAGCCAGGGCTCGCAGGCCGCGGCGAAGTCCTTCACGTCGAGCATGCGGATGTGGTCCGCGTTGATCGACTCGGCCTTCTTCAGGTCGAAGCGGGCCGGGTTGGCGTTGACGTCCGCGATGTCGAACTTCGCGACCATGTCCTCGATCGAGAAGACGTCCTGGTCGGCCGAGAACGACCAGCCGAGCAGCGACAGGTAGTTCAGCAGGCCCTCGGGGAGGAAGCCGCGCTCGCGGTAGAGGTTGAGCGAGGCCTGCGGGTCACGCTTGGAGAGCTTCTTGTTGCCCTCGCCCATGACGTACGGCAGGTGGCCGAAGGCCGGGATCTCCTTGGCGACGCCCAGCTCGATCAGCGCCTTGTAGAGCGCGATCTGGCGGGGGGTGGAGGAGAGCAGGTCCTCGCCGCGCAGGACGTGGGTGATCTCCATCAGGGCGTCGTCGACCGGGTTGACCAGCGTGTACAGCGGGGCGCCGTTGGCGCGCACGATGCCGTAGTCGGTGACGTTCTCCGGCTGGACGGTGATCTCGCCGCGGACCAGGTCCGTGAACGTGGTCGCCTCGTCGGGCATCCGGAAGCGGATGATGTGGCTGCGGCCCTCGGCCTCGTACGCCTGCTTCTGCTCGGCGGTGAGGTCGCGGCAGTGGCCGTCGTAGCCGGACGGGCGGCCGGCCGCGCGGGCGGCCTCGCGGCGCTCGTCGAGCTCCTCGGTGGTGCAGTAGCAGGGGTACGCGTGGCCGCCGGCGATCAGCCGCTCGGCGACGTCCCGGTAGATGTCCATGCGCTGGGACTGGCGGTACGGGGCGTGCGGGCCGCCGATCTCCGGGCCCTCGTCCCAGGTGAAGCCCAGCCAGCGCATCGAGTCGAGCAGCTGCTGGTACGACTCCTCGGAGTCGCGGGCCGCGTCGGTGTCCTCGATGCGGAAGACGAACGTGCCGCCGTTGTGCCGGGCGAAGGCCCAGTTGAAGAGGGCGGTGCGGACCAGGCCCACGTGGGGGTTGCCGGTCGGGGAGGGACAGAAACGTACGCGGATCGCGTTAGCCACGCTTGATCACCTTGTTGGTGAGAGTGCCGATGCCTTCGATGGTGACGGCGACCTCGTCGCCGACGTTGAGGGGGCCGACCCCGGCGGGGGTGCCGGTGAGGATGACGTCGCCCGGGAGCAGCGTCATGGCCTCGGTGATGTGGACGACCAGGTCCTCGATGGAGCGGATCATGTCGCTCGTCCGGCCGAGCTGGCGCTGTTCGCCGTTGACGGTGGCCTGGATGGTCAGGTCGCCGGCGGCGGCCGGGGTCAGATCGGTCTCCACCCAGGGGCCCAGCGGGCAGGAGGTGTCGAAGCCCTTGGCGCGGGCCCACTGGGCCTCGCGCTTCTGGACGTCGCGGGCGGTGACGTCATTGGCGCAGGTGTAGCCGAAGATGACGTCCTTGACGCGCTCGCGGGGCACCTCGCGGCACATACGGCCGATGACCACGGCCAGTTCGGCCTCGTGGTGCAGCTCGTCGGAGAAGGAGGGGTACTCGATGGCGTCGCCGGGGCCGATCACCGAGGTGGTGGGCTTGAAGAAGGTCACCGGGACCTCGGGGACCTCGTGGCCGAGCTCCTTGGCGTGCTCCGCGTAGTTGCGGCCGATGGCCACGACCTTGTTGGGGAGCACGGGCGGCAGCAGCCGCACCTTGCTGAGCGGGACCTTGGTGCCGCTGAGCTCGAAGTCGGTGTACGGGATGCCCTTGATGATGTCGAGGACCAGGCCGCCGGACTCGACGGTCCCTTCGCCCTCGACCGCGCCGAAGGCGACATTGCCGTCGATGGAGAATCTGGCGATGCGCACGAGTGCTGTCGCCCCTCACTTGCTACTGGCTGGAGTCTGACGCTCCAGGCTAACGCGGCGAGGGGCCGCACCCTGCGGGATTACCGGGCCTGGTACTCCGGGCGGTACGGCTCCGGGGCGGTCATGAGGATGGTGCGGCGCGGGTTGGCCGTCTGGCCCGGGAGCTGGACGGCGTACTCCGGCTGGGCGCCGCGGCCGAGCTCGGCGGCGTCCGCCAGGTGCGCGAGGGTGGCGCGGCGGGGGTTGGCCGTGGTGCGGAGTTCGGGCGTCGTCGTCTTCATCGCGGTGTCGGACCCTTGTCTGGGGAGTGGCGGGGTGGAGCACCCATTTTGTAAAGCGTCAGGCTAAACATGCAATTCCCTGCGAATGCATGGTGGATCCAACGAACTACGTGTGAGTTTGCTCACCACTAGGGGAGCAAAAGGTGCATTACGCACCGCCACGCGTCGTTACCGAAACGGACATTCCGCCATTGAATGATCCATTCCGCTCCTGATCATGGCGACTGGGACACCCGGACCACCTCCCCCCTTCGGGGCGATACGCCCGATTCCTCCGTGATCATCTTCTACGTGCGGTGACCCGCCGTGCACGCGTTGTCATCCCCTTCGCGCCACGCCCGACAGCCCTTGTTGGAGATCCGGCACTGTGCTGGAATTCCCGCACCGCCGCGGGTTTGCAAGCCGGCGCGCAGGAGGCGCAACGCAGCGCCGGCCGAGTGGCGGGGAAGGGGGATCTGCGCCGGTCACCTACGACCACCACTGGGGCGCGCCTGCGCCCCACGAAGCCGACACCGTCCTCTCCGTTCACCCGGAAGGACGCCTGGTCCAGAGGTTGCGACGCTAGTGCAGGGACGTTTCAAGAGGGATGGCACGGGCTCTTCCCAGGCCCGGCAGGGCCGAGGGGAAGCTCCGGCGGAGCAGGAGCCGCGTGCCGGAGCCCAGCACGGCTCCTCGGCCCCGCACTCCCCGAACCAGGGACAGGGCGAGAACGGCGGCACCGCCGGCCCCGCGGGCACCGCCGCGCGCGGTACCGCCGAGCCGACCGCCGAGCCGACCACGCCGCCCAAGGCCGGCGCGGAGAACGAGGTCGGGCCCCGAATAGCCCTGCGCAACTGGCGCATCTCCACCCGCCTGGTGGCCCTGCTGACCCTCCCCGTGGTCGCGGCGACCAGCCTCGGCGGCATCCGTATCAGCGGGTCCCTCCAGGACATGCAGCAGCTCGACCACATGCAGCTGCTCACCAAGCTGACCAAGGAGGCCACCGACTTCGCGGAGGCCCTCCAGGCCGAGCGCGACCTGTCGGCGGGTCCGCTGGCCAACGGCAAGTCGATCAGCGACTACCAGGTCTCCAACCCGCGCAAGCAGACCGACCGCGCGTACAAGTCCTTCCTCGACGCGACCAACGACATCCCGGCCACCGAGGACGACGAGTCGCTGCGCAGCATCCGGCAGAACGTCAGCCAGATCGCCTCGCAGGTCAGCCAGCTCGGCGCGATCCGCAGCTCCGCGTACGAGAAGAACATCGCCCACTCGGTGACGGTCGAGGCCTACAGCCGCCTCATCCGCTCGCTGCTCAGCCTGTCCCAGGACATGGCGCAGGCGACCAGCAACCCGGAGATGATCAAGCGGACCCGCGCGCTCGCCGCGTTCTCGTCCGCCAAGGAGTACGCCTCCATCCAGCAGGCGATCATCGCCGCCGCGCTGCCCTCCAGTGACAGCAAGTCCGGCAGCCTCCAGCTCGGCGACCGCCTCTACGGCGAAGCCGCCCTCAACAGTGAGGGCGTCGAGCTCAAGACCTTCCAGTCGATCTACGAGTCGACCGGCGGCAACGCGGACGAGCTGACCGCCTCGCTGACCAGCGGCAACCCGAACATCGACGCGGCCGACAAATACGCCGAGCGCGTGCTCCAGTCGGACCGCGGGATGTCCGACCGCGTCAAGCGCGGCCACCTGAACTTCACCGACGAGTACGGTACGAAGATCACGGCCATGAACACCATCGAGGCCACGCTGCTGGGCGAGATGGAGAGCAAGGCCCGTGAGCTGCGCCAGGAGTCGCAGCGCGACGCCATCATCAACGGTGCGCTGATCCTCCTCGTCCTCGGCGTCTCGCTCGTCGGCGCCTTCGTCGTGGCCCGGTCCATGATCCGCTCGCTGCGCCGGCTCCAGGACACCGCGACCAAGGTCGCCCAGGAACGCCTGCCCGAGCTGGTCAAGCAGCTCTCCGAGTCGGACCCGCAGGACGTCGACACCTCCGTCGAGTCCGTCGGTGTGCACTCCCGTGACGAGATCGGCCAGGTGGCCGCGGCCTTCGACGACGTGCACCGCGAGGCGGTCCGTCTCGCCGCCGAGCAGGCCCTCCTCCGGGGCAACGTCAACGCGATGTTCACCAACCTCTCGCGCCGTTCCCAGGGCCTCATCCAGCGTCAGCTCTCGCTCATCTCCGAGCTGGAGTCCCGCGAGGCCGACCCGGACCAGCTGTCCTCGCTCTTCAAGCTGGACCACCTCGCGACCCGTATGCGCCGGAACGGCGAGAACCTCCTCGTCCTCGCCGGTGAGGAGCCGGGCCGTCGCTGGACCCGCCCGGTCCCGCTGGTCGACGTCCTGCGCGCCGCCGCGTCCGAGGTGGAGCAGTACGAGCGCATCGAGCTGGCCTCGGTCCCCGCGACCGAGGTCGCCGGCCGGGTCGTCAACGACCTCGTGCACCTGCTCGCCGAGCTGCTGGAGAACGCCACCTCGTTCTCCTCCCCGCAGACCAAGGTCAAGGTCACCGGTCACGCCCTGCCCGACGGCCGGGTGCTCGTCGAGATCCACGACACCGGCATCGGCCTCTCCCCCGAGGACCTCGCCGCGATCAACGAGCGGCTCGCCTCGCCGCCCACCGTGGACGTCTCCGTCTCCCGCCGCATGGGTCTGTTCGTGGTCGGTCGCCTGTCCCTGCGACACGGCATCCGGATCCAGCTGCGCCCGTCCGACTCGGGCGGCACCACCGCGCTCGTCATGCTCCCGGTCGACGTCGCCCACGGCGGCAAGAAGCCCGCGCCGAAGCCCGGCGCCGGTGGCCAGGGCGCCATGCCGCAGGGCCAGTCGGCCCCCGGCGGGCTGCTGACCGGCGATCCCGGCGCGGCCGGTGGCCCCGGTGCCCCGGGTGCTCCCGGCGGCCGGCTCGCCGCCGGTCCCGGACCGCGCACCGCGCTGCCCGGCCGTGACGGCGCCCAGCGCCCGGGCGGTCCGCAGGGCCAGGGCGGCCAGGGCGGTCCGCAGGGCCCGAACCTGTTCCAGGAGCGCAGCCCGCTGCCCGCGCAGGCCCAGGGCCCGCAGACGGCGCAGCTGCCGCAGATCCCCGCGGAGCCGCAGCGGCCCGAGCCGCAGCAGCGTCCGGGTCTCGGCGCCCCCGGCGGTTTCGTCGGCGGCGCGCAGAGCGCGATCCCGTCCCGTACGGACGTCTGGGGCGGCCAGCCGGCCGGCCAGGCCCCGCAGCGGCAGATGCCGCAGGCCCCGCAGGAGCCCCAGCCGGGCCAGAACGGTTTCCCGCGCGCCGAGCTGCCGGGGGGCAACCCCCAGCCGCAGCGCCCGCAGGCCACGAGCTGGGGCAACGACCCGGCGCAGCCGGTCCGCAGGCCGCAGCAGGACATGACGCCGCTCGACGCGCCGCGCGGGCACGAGGAGCCGGAGAGCACGGGCCGCTACGCGCAGCCCGGCGCCCCGCAGGGCCCCGGCTCCACGGGCCAGTTCGCGCGCCCCGACTTCGGCGCGCCGCAGCAGCAGCCGCAGCACCAGCTGCCCCAGGTCCCGCAGCCGCAGGTCCCGCAGGGCTACCAGGGCGGTGTCCAGGACCCGGCGTCCACGGCGCAGTTCCCGCGCCCCGACTTCGGTGACGCGCAGGGTCCGGGCTCCACGGGCCAGTTCGCGCGCCCCGACTTCGGCGCGCCGCAGCCGCAGGCCCCGCAGGCCCAGCCCCAGCAGGCGTACGGCCACCAGCCGTTCGTCCCGCAGGCGCAGGCCCCGCAGGTCCCGGCGCCGCAGGTCCCGCAGGTCCCGCAGGTCCAGGTCCCGCAGGCGCAGGCTCCGCAGCAGGTCGCTCCGCAGGCCCCGATGCCTCGCCGGCAGCCGCAGGACCCGCAGCAGGGCCGGCCGCAGCAGCCGCAGCTCCAGCAGCCGCGCCAGCCGGAGGCCCTGCCGCCGGCGCCGAGCACCGGTGAGATGCGTACCCCGCTGTACGACACGCTGGAGACCAACTGGTTCCGCCAGGAGCAGGGCCAGGGGCAGGCACCGGGCCAGGCGCCCGCGCAGCAGGCCCCGCAGCAGGCGGCCCCGCAGCAGGCGCCGGCTCCGGCCGTCCCCCAGCAGCCCGTCCCCCCGGCCCCGCAGCAGCAGGGTCCCGAGGCGGCGCAGCAGCAGCGGGGCGGCGCCTGGCGCACCTCGCCCAATGACGAACTGGTGCGCCAGGCCGAGCGGGTGCGCAAGCCCGCGGCCGGCGGTGTCACCACCTCCGGGCTGCCGCGGCGGGTGCCGCGTGCCAACCTCGTGCCCGGGACCGCCCAGGAGCAGGCCCAGTCGGCCGGCCCCCAGGTCTCCCGCGCACCCGACGACGTCCGCGGCCGGCTCACCAATCTGCGCCGCGGTATCCAGCAGGGCCGACAGGCCGGTAACTCGACCACGGGTTCCCACCACCTCGGTCCGACCCACCAGCAGGAGCGTTAGTTGAGCGCGATGAGCCAGGCGGCGCAGAATCTGAACTGGTTGATCACCAACTTCGTGGACAACACCCCCGGGGTGTCCCACACAGTGGTGGTCTCCGCCGACGGACTGCTCCTTGCCATGTCCGAAGGCTTCCCCCGCGACCGCGCCGACCAGCTTGCGGCGGTCGCGTCCGGACTGACCTCGCTGACCGCGGGGGCGTCCCGGATCTTCGAGGGGGGTCCCGTGGCCCAGACGGTGGTGGAGATGGAGCGCGGCTTCCTCTTCCTCATGTCCGTCTCCGACGGTTCCTCGCTGGCCGTGCTCGCACACCCCGAGTGCGACATCGGCCTCGTGGGCTACGAGATGGCGCTCCTCGTGGACCGGGCCGGCTCGGTCCTCACCCCGGACCTGCGTGCCGAGCTCCAGGGCAGCCTGCTCCACTGAGCGGGCGCCCGACCGCGTACTCCGTACCAGACCGACCGCAGGGCGGTGCGCCCCTCCGCACCGCCCCCGGACCGTTCACCGTCCGGCCGCCCCATCCGGCCCCCCACCGGCCCCATCAGACGGCAGAACCCTCTGCTGTCACGCCCGGAGGATTCATGACCCCGCCCCCCGCCTCTCACGATCCGTACGGTGCCTCACTCGACGAGGGGTACGGAGCTGAAGGCGACCAGCCGCTGGTCCGCCCGTATGCGATGACCGGCGGCCGGACCCGGCCGCGCTACCAGCTCGCCATCGAGGCCCTGGTCAGCACCACGGCCGACCCGGCGCATCTCGCCACGCTGCTCCCCGAGCACCAGCGGATCTGCCACCTGTGCCGCGAGGTGAAGTCGGTGGCCGAGGTCTCGGCGCTCCTGTCGATGCCGCTCGGTGTGGCCCGCATCCTCGTCGCCGACCTGGCGGAGGCGGGCATGGTGGCGATCCACCAGCCCGGCAACGGAGAGGCCGGCGGCACGCCGGACGTGACACTGCTCGAAAGGGTGCTCAGTGGACTTCGCAAGCTCTAACGGCGGCGCGGCTTCTCAGAGCCGCTCCACCACCAGCGCGAAGATCGTGGTGGCGGGTGGCTTCGGCGTGGGCAAGACCACGTTCGTCGGCGCCGTCTCCGAGATCAACCCGCTGCGCACCGAGGCCGTGATGACCTCCGCCTCGGCGGGCATCGACGACCTGACCCACACCGGGGGCAAGACCACCACCACGGTGGCGATGGACTTCGGCCGCATCACCCTGGACCAGGACCTGATCCTGTACCTCTTCGGTACGCCCGGCCAGGACCGCTTCTGGTTCATGTGGGACGACCTCGTCCGCGGCGCCATCGGCGCCGTCGTCCTCGTCGACACCCGCCGACTCGCCGACTGCTTCCCCGCCGTCGACTACTTCGAGAACTCCGGCCTCCCGTTCGTCATCGCCCTGAACGGCTTCGACGGACACCAGCCGTACAACCCCGAAGAAGTCCGCGAAGCCCTCCAGATCGGCCCCGACACCCCGATCATCACCACCGACGCCCGCCACCGCGCGGACGCCAAGAGCGCGCTCATCACCCTGGTCGAGCACGCCCTCATGGCGCGCTTGAAGTAGTACACCTCAAGTAGAAGTCGATAGAGGGAAGTTGTCGTAGAGGTTCTGGGGGTGGTCTGTGTCCTTCGACACGGCCACCCCCGGGTTCATAACATTTCGACAGAGAATTGGGACGCCACGGACACCCGACGCATCCGATCGGTGCCGCTGCGCTCACATGAGCCCCGCCATTTGGCGGGGCTCGCTCTTTATGCCCGTTTTATCTCTGGCGTGAAGCCCAAAAACCGGCTGCTTCGCACTGTTTGGAAGGGACCCCCTTCACGTGCTGCAATTCATGAACTCCCGAGTAGTACGGCCCTGAACGAAACACCGGCACAACGTAGGTGCCGACGCCGAGAGGTTGTTGGTCGAGTGAGGCGAAGCAAGGAAAGCTCCGCGGAGCAGCAGACGCGGGGCAACTTCACGCCGCCGTCCCGCGCGGCGATGCCGCCCGCGGACGAGCCCGTGACGCCCCCGGCCCCCAGCCGCAAGGGCAGCTCCAGCAAGCTGTCCCCGCGGAACTGGCGCGTGCCCACCAGGCTGAACGCGATCCTGCTCATACCCGTCCTCGTCGGTCTGGTCATGGGCGGCTTCCAGGTGAAGTCGTCCATCGACACCTGGCAGGAGGCGCAGGACGCCGAGAAGACGGCGCTCATCGTGCGCGCCGCCTCGGACTACGGCCAGGCGCTGCTCAACGAGCGTGACCTCACCGCCGCTCCCCTGCTCAGGGCCAAGACCGCCGAGGACCGCCAGAGCGACGAGGTCGCCCAGGCCTACGCCGCCACCGACGCCGCCAAGGTGAAGTTCGACGAGGCCGTCAAGAACATGCCCGGCGGGCAGGGCCTGGAGCGGCGCCTCAAGCTGTTCCGGGACGCCGAGCCCAAGCTGGAGGCGCTGCGCAAGATCGCCTACACCCGCTCGCTCGACCCGGTGAACACCCAGCTCGGCTACACGGGCATCCAGCACTACCTGATGGAGTTCTCCAACGAGCTCGGTCTGGGCACCGGCAACATCACCAGCTACGGGCGTACGGTCTACGCGATCCAGCTCGCGAAGGCCGCCGAGTCGCTCCAGCGGTCGATCGGCACCCAGCTCCTCGTGCGTCCCAGCAAGAAGGACGACGTCTTCGCGCAGCAGTCGGTTGCGTTCAACTCGTACAACTATCTGGAGCAGATCGCCCTCGGCGAGTTCCAGTCCGGTGGCACCGAGGCCGACGTCGAGAACCTGAAGAAGGTCATGGCGGGCAAGGCCGCCGAGGGCGCCAAGAAGATGGCCGCCGCCGGCGTCGAGCTGCCCAAGGGCAAGGACGACTCCATCTACACCGGCGTCGCCCAGCTGATCGGCTCCGCCAAGGACGGCGACGAGCTCGCCGCCCTCAAGAGCCAGGGCATCACACCCGAGAGCTGGCTGGCCGTCTCCACCGGCAAGTTCGACGGCTACACCGAGGTCGAGAAGGAGCTCGTCGACAAGGCCGTGACCGAGGCCTCCGACATCTCCGACAGCGCGCAGACCGACGCGTACGTCAACGGTGGCATCGTCGTGATCGCCCTGCTGGCCGCCTTCATCCTGGCCGGCATGATGGCCCGCCAGATGAGCCGCTCGATGCGCGAGCTGCGTACCGCCGCCTTCGGCATCGCCGAGCAGCGCCTGCCGATGCTGGTCGACCAGCTGTCCCGCACCGAGCCGGGCCGGGTCGACACCCGGGTGCAGCCCATCCCGATCGACTCCCAGGACGAGATCGGCGAGGTGGCCCGCGCCTTCGACCAGGTGCACCGCGAGGCCGTCCGGCTCGCCGCCGAGCAGGCCATGCTCCGGGGCAACGTCAACGCGATCTTCACCAACCTGTCGCGCCGCAACCAGTCGCTGATCGAGGGCCAGCTGACCCTCATCACCGACCTGGAGAACAACGAGGCCGACCCGGACCAGCTGGAGAACCTCTTCAAGCTGGACCACCTGGCCACCCGTATGCGCCGCAACGGCGAGAACCTCCTGGTCCTCGCCGGCGAGGAGCCCGGCCGCCGCTGGGACCAGCCGGTGCCGCTGGTCGACGTCATGCGCGCCGCCTCCTCCGAGGTGGAGCAGTACGAGCGCATCGAGCTGGCCGGCGTGCCGGAGGCCGAGATCCACGGCCAGGCCGTGACCGACCTCGTGCACCTGCTCGCCGAGCTCCTGGAGAACGCCACCACGTTCTCCTCCCCGCAGACCAAGGTCCGCGTCACCGCCACCCGGCTGCCCGACGGCCGCGTGATGATCGAGATCCACGACAAGGGCATCGGCCTCACCGCCGAGGACTTCGCGGACATCAACCACAAGCTGGCCAACCCGCCGACCGTGGACGCCGCCGTCTCGCAGCGCATGGGCCTCTTCGTGGTCGGCCGCCTCTCCGACCGGCACGGCATCCGCGTCCAGCTGCGCCCCTCGGGCGAGCAGGCCGGCACGACCTCGCTGGTCATGCTGCCGGACGCGATCACGCACGGCGGTGGCGGCGAGCAGCCGCTCCAGGACGACTTCACCGTCTCGCAGATGATCCCGTCGCAGCAGCAGCCCACCGCCTTCGAGCCGGCGCCGCAGCTCCAGCCGATGCGGACCGCGGCCGAGCTGGGCTTCGACGACTCCCGCTACGAGGAGCCGGCCGACGAGCAGCAGCTGGACCCGGTCAACCGCTCGCTGACGCGCGACGAGCGCCGCGCGACCCTGGAGGCCCAGGTCCAGGGCGGCGAGCAGCCGCTCTACCGGGACGAGGCGCGGGAGCAGGCGCAGGAGCACGCCCCGTACGCCACGGACTACCCGGCCACGGACTACCCGGCCGCCGAGTACCCGGCCGCCGGCTACCCCGCCGCGTACCCTCAGGAGCAGGGCGGCTTCGGCTACGCCCCGCAGGGCTACCAGGACCAGCAGGCCCAGCAGGGGTACGCCCAGCCCGTCGACGGCTACCAGGACCAGGCGTATGCGGAAGCCGCGTACGACGGTCAGGCCGGTGGCCACACGGCGTACGAGAACAGCTACGAACCCCAGGCCCACCAGGGCGACTGGCCGCAGCAGACGGCGTACCAGAACGGCTACGCGCAGGAGTTCGGGACGGAATCGGAATCTGTCCAGGCCGCTCCCGAACAGGCCCCCGAGCGCGTAGGCTTCGACCGTCCGGGTCCCACGCCGAGTCCCACCCCGGACGCCGGCCACGCGCTGACCGACGCCGGTCTGCCGCGCCGCGGCAGCGTCGCCCCGCAGGCGCCGCAGACCCCGCAGGCACCGCAGCAGCCCGTGCCGCCGGCCCAGCCCGCGCAGCCGGCCGGCACCGAAACCGAAGGCACCGAGGACTGGCGCTCCGCCAATGACGAGCGCTGGTCCCGGGCCGAGAAGCTCCGCGACCCGAAGGCGGGCGGGGTCACCCCCTCCGGTCTTCCCCGACGGGTCCCCAAGGCCAACCTGGTCGAGGGATCGGCGGAGCACACCCCGCAGGGCGGCCCCCAGGTCTCCCGCGCACCCGAGGACGTGCGGGGCAGGTTGAGCAACCTGCGCCGCGGTGTCCAGCAGGGACGCAACGCGGGGACGGACACGAACGGATCGGGCCTCGGCCCGGGTAGTACCTACAACCAGGAGCGTTAGTGTGAGCCCGATGAGCCAGGCGGCGCAGAATCTGAACTGGTTGATCACCAACTTCGTGGACAACACCCCCGGGGTGTCCCACACGGTGGTGGTCTCCGCCGACGGACTCCTGCTCGCGATGTCCGAGGGGTTCCCCCGGGACCGTGCCGACCAGCTGGCGGCCGTGGCCTCCGGCCTGACCTCGCTGACCGCGGGCGCGTCCCGCATCTTCGAGGGCGGCGCGGTCAACCAGACCGTGGTGGAGATGGAGCGCGGCTTCCTCTTCATCATGTCGGTCTCCGACGGATCCTCGCTGGCCGTGCTGGCCCACCCCGAGGCCGACATCGGTCTGGTGGGCTACGAGATGGCACTGCTGGTCGACCGTGCGGGAAGCGTCCTGACTCCTGACCTCCGGGCGGAGCTCCAGGGAAGTCTTCTCAACTAACAGACAGACAGTGCGTTTCTCGTCACCGCACCGTAGGGTGCGGTGGCGCGGTTCCAAGGGACATGGAGCCGCGAGGCAGTCGGAGGAGGAGACGTGGGAACACCCCCGGGCAGTAGCCCCTACAACGGTGCGCACCTGACGCCGCAGGGCGACCCTGCGCAGAACCGGTTCAACTTTCCCTCCACGCCCAGCAGACAGGGTGTTCCCCAGCCCTACCAGCAGCAGCCGCAGCCTCAGCCCTCCGCCGCCGCCGGCAGCCCGAGCGCGTCCTCCGCGCCGGGCCACCGGTCGGGCGGTCAGGGCTACTCGGGCGGGCACAACCCGCTCGTCCGTCCGTATGCGATGACCGGCGGCCGGACCCGGCCGCGCTACCAGCTCGCCATCGAGGCGCTGGTCAGCACGACGGCCGATCCGTCCAGGCTGCAGGGGCAGTTGCCCGAGCACCAGCGGATCTGCCGGCTGTGCTTCGAGATCAAGTCGGTCGCGGAGATCTCGGCCCTTCTCTCCATCCCCCTCGGCGTTGCCCGGATTCTCGTCGCCGATCTGGCGGAGGCCGGACTTGTCGCCATCCACCAGCCCGGCGGCGACGAGGCCGCCGGCGGTCAGCCAGACGTGACACTGCTCGAAAGGGTGCTCAGTGGACTTCGCAAGCTCTAACGGCGGCGCGGCCCGTTCAACCACCAGCGCGAAGATCGTGGTGGCGGGTGGCTTCGGCGTGGGCAAGACCACGTTCGTCGGCGCGGTCTCGGAGATCAACCCGCTGCGGACCGAGGCCGTGATGACGTCCGCGTCCGCGGGCATCGACGACCTCACGCACACCGGCGACAAGACGACGACGACTGTCGCCATGGACTTCGGCCGCATCACCCTGGACCAGGACCTGATCCTGTACCTCTTCGGTACGCCCGGCCAGGACCGCTTCTGGTTCATGTGGGACGACCTCGTCCGCGGCGCCATCGGCGCCGTCGTCCTCGTCGACACCCGCCGCCTCGCCGACTGCTTCCCCGCCGTCGACTACTTCGAGAACTCCGGCCTCCCCTTCGTCATCGCCCTCAACGGCTTCGACGGACACCAGCCGTACAACCCCGAAGAGGTCCGCGAAGCCCTCCAGATCGGCCCCGACACCCCGATCATCACCACCGACGCCCGCCACCGCGCGGACGCCAAGAGCGCGCTCATCACCCTGGT
>NZ_JBEOUE010000047.1:0-31560 GCF_040303965.1 Streptomyces sp. NPDC094032
GTCCTGGAGCGGCTGCTCGCCGCCACCGCCGTGCGTGATCGCGTCCGGCAGCATGACCAGCGAGGTCGTGCCGGCCTGCTCGCCCGAGGGGCGCGCCGCTGCGCGGCGCCGGGTGGAGTGAGCCCGGGAGGGCAGTCACCTTCGGTGACTGCGGGGCGGGCCGGCTGACCGGGTGTGCGGCCCGTGAGGTGGGGCTGCTCGGTGGAGCATACCCGCCTTCGGCGGGTATTTCTGCTGGTCAGACATCTTACAGTGGCCTGTGGTGCGTGGTCCTGGTGGTGGGGCGCCTCTGGCCCCTGCGGGGCCGGCGGCTCCGGACCAAGCCCTGAACCTGATCACAGTATGCACCCGAACCCGGGTCCCATCCAGCCCCTCCCCCTGAAAGGGGGATTACTCTCCGTACGACATGAGGAGCGCACCCGCCCGGCAGATGGTCTATGCCAATCAAGCCAAAAGCGCAGCGAGAGGGTGGGGGGTCTGCCGCACCCGAACACCTCGGACCGGATACGGGAATGTCCAAAAACGCATAGGCAGAACAGCCCCTGAAACACCACCAGAAACTCGACCAGAAACCCCGCATGACGAACCTGCAAAAACCCATGAGAAAACCGCTACTGATCCACCAACAAAAAGTCGATGCGGA
This sequence comes from Streptomyces sp. NPDC094032, assembly GCF_040303965.1. Lineage (NCBI taxonomy): Bacteria > Bacillati > Actinomycetota > Actinomycetes > Kitasatosporales > Streptomycetaceae > Streptomyces > Streptomyces sp. NPDC094032. Next base: position 644 of record NZ_JBEOUE010000047.1, read on the forward strand.
AACCGAATACGGTAGGTGAATCTTCTCTATTCACGTCGCTTTTCGTGGTCTGGGCTGTCAGGAATCTTTTATGAGCCTCACTGAGATGTCCGCCTGCTGGGACGGCGCCGGGACAGTCGCCAACCCGTATCACCACCAGTGCCCCGGGCCGCTGTGCCAGGAGTGTCGCGCTCTCCCTGGTCCGGGTGACCGCGCTCGACCACGCGGCCTCGGTCTCCCCGGCCCACGGCCGGCGGAACCCAACTGCGTGCCAGAGAGCTGGCGGGCGGACGGCGCCCTGCGGGAGGACGCCCTGCTGCTCACCGAGTGGCTGGCGGTCGACCTGGTCGCCAACCGCACCCGCCACGACGAGGGAGGCACCGCATGAGCACCGAGCAGCACGACGCCGACGCGTACGGCCAGGAGCTGGCCCGCATCAGCCACCACCAGCACGAGGCCACCGACGCGCGGTTCACGGTCTTCCAGGCCCTGGCCGCCGTCGGCATCGGGCACGAGCAGGCCGACGACATCGTGGCGAAGCTGGAGGCCGGGGCGGTGGCCGGGCCCACACCTGGATCTCCGAGAGCAGCGCCCCGCACGGGTCCGAGCCGCGGTTCGAGGACGGCTGGTTCGCCGGCGTCCACGACGTCGCCAGCTACCTGCTGCGCATCGCCGACACCACCGCCACCGCGGGGCGCGGCCGCGCCGCCTCCAGCGCCATGCTCCTCGCCCACTTCCAGCAGCTGCACTCCCCCGCCCCGGCAGAGGCCCCGGCGGAAGACCCGGACCCGGCCCCGGCCGTGGAGCTGGACGCGAAGGACATCCTGGCGGCCGCGGAGCGCTTCCTGTGGGCCGTGGCCGCACCGGGCGAGCGGCACTGGCCGGACGGCGGTGACTTCCTGGACGTTGCTCTCTGAGCGCAATACTCCCTGAGGAATGCGAGGGGTAAATCGAGCGCCTGGAGGCGTTCGTGGAGCAGCACTGCCCGCGCCTGGAGGAGATGCTGCGCACGCACGGGCCGGGCAGCACGCCCGCCTCACACGGCCGGTACGCGCTGATCGGACAGCCCAAGACCCTGGTCATCGTGGAACGGATGGAGAGCGCCCCGTTCCTCCTGTGCGGCCAGTGGGGGAAGGAGCTGGAGACGGTCTTCCTGGACGACCTCGAATTTGTGCGGGGGCCACGCATCTGCCTCAGCCGGTAAGCAGCCGGGAACGACCGGCGGGGCCGAGGCAGGGTGATCCTGCCCCGGCCCCGCCGGTTTGTTCGTACGTCAGCGTGGCGCTCTCGCCTGGGCTGTCGCTCACGGGGGTTCCGGAATTCTTTTTCCGATGCGCATATGCCTTAGGTGTATGCGCATCCAGAGAGAGAAACGATTCTTCCTTGACTTTCGGAACCAAGGAGCCTCGACTTCCGTTCCCCTCTGCGAGACGTCCTGGAAAGGGGAATCCCGCGTGAAAGGCACAAAAGACTTCCTTCCGTTCATTGCACCCGCAGGCTCATTCATCGTTGCTTTGATCGCACTCTTCGTGTCACTACGAGTCAATCGCAGACAGCGCCTGATCACTCGCTTCGAAATCGCCCGAACTCTCCATTCTGATTTGACCAGTGAATCCGCCATGAGTGTCCGAAACACATTGGGAACCATCCATTGGCGAAATATCGATATCGCTCGTGGTGGAGACGAGAGAAGTGAGGTGATGTCGGCCTACTTCGCCATGCTGTGGCGCTTCGAGCGTCTTCATAATGGGCGCAGGGTCCTATTGGAGGATAACCGGAACAAGCGTGATTCGGCGCTTGTCTTCCTGGACGAGGCCATCAAGACACACCTCTTGGAGTACGCATGTACATTCCATGTGATCAGGAAGAAGCTGCAGGACGCTGACCGCACGGATGAAGTATTCGATGGGGCCTACTGGGATTCCTTCGAAGCCCTTCGTGCCTCGTACTCGGAGACGGCCCCGGAGGAAGTCAGAAACAGGCTCGCCCCTCACTCAAACAACGCAGAGAATGGTGACTGCCGCTGCTCCTGCCATAAGGTCAAGCCGCGACGCGCACGCGTCCCGAAGGCGGCCCCCCGACTTCTTCATAGCGCAAGAAGCCTCTAAAACACCTAGAAGGTGAATTGCGGGGAGGGGCTTGCCGCCCCTCCCCGCCGCTCGTCCAAAGGCCGGCGCTCTCCGCTCGCTTCCCTTCATCCGGCATCCACGCCCACATCCGCCTGAGGTTGCGGGCACCCGTGGCGCGGCGACAAGGACCAGGCGCTGGAGTTCGGCCGACTCGAGCGCTTCGGCCTCCCACTGCGCCGGGCGGGCCGGGTCGAATCCGTAGCGGCGGGCGAAGGCCGGCCACCGCGGGTCGCCGTGCTTGCCCTCGGTCGCGGGCACCTCGTAGTCGCGCACCTGGCCTGGGGTGCGGCCCGCGTCTACGCCGACGTCCTAGGCCCGGGACAGGACGGCTCGTGAGGGAACCTTGGGCAAGCTATGCACGAAGGGCTTGTCCAGGTCGCCGAAGGCTTGATCGGAAGGGCCGAACCCCGCCCTCCGCCGGGATCCGTGTGCCAGGCTCTGACATGAACAGGGCCGACGGGAGGGGGCGGGGATGAGGGTGATCGTCGGGGTGGTCGATCCGGAAGAGGCCGCCGCGCTGCGGGACTTCTTCCGTTGGTTGCACGACGAAGACGAGCCGCCCGGGGAGGTCGCGCTCAAGGGGACCCCCGTACCGGGCACGATGAGCGGTGGGCTGGAGTACATCGACATCGCCCTCACTCACGCCGTGGCCCTGGGGAACCTGGCCCTCGCGTACGCGGGATGGCGCCGGGCCCGCCGCAGCCGTGCCGCCGTCACCTTCACCAGGGAGTCCGACGGGCTGTCCGTGACCGTGGAGGACGGTTCGGAGGAGACGGTGCGGCGGATCGTGCGGGCCCTGGACCCCGCGCCGGCACCCGTGGCGCCGCCCGCACCGGACGGACCGACCTCGGAGAACGCGTAGCCGTGGAACTGGCCGATCCCCACGGGTCGTACGCCGTCCTCATCGGCTCGTCCCGGTACCACTCCCCCGACCTGGAAGACCTGCCCGGCGTGGCCGGGAACGTCCGGGACCTGGGACGGCTGCTGGAGGACCCGACCGTCTGGGGCCTCCCGCCGGATCACTGCGTCCGCATCACGGACCCCCTCTCTCGCGAGGTCGTCCTCGACGCCGTGCACGACGCGGCCCGGCGGGCCACCGACGCGCTGCTCGTCTACTACGCCGGCCACGGCCTGCCGAGCCGCGACGGCGACGGACTGCTGCTCGGCCTGCCCGCCTCCGACCCCGACCGCCCCTATTCCTGGATGGACTTCCAGGGTGTGCGCCGCGAGGTGCTGGGCGCCGGACGGCGGGTCCACCGGGTGGTGATCCTGGACTGCTGCTACAGCGGTCAGGCGATGGCCGGCACGATGAGCGGCTCCGTGACGCTCGCCGAGCAAGCCCGTATCGCCGGCACGCACCTGCTCACCGCCACCTCGGCGAACATGCTGGCGGAAGCCCCTGTGGGCATGCCCCACACCGCCTTCACCGGCGAGCTGATCCGCCTGCTCGACCGGGGGCTGCCCAACGCCGGGCCGCTGATCACCGCTCCGGAGCTCTACGAGCACCTGCTCGGCGAGCTCCGCGCCAAGAACCTCCCGCGTCCGGAGCAGCGGGTCAGCGGCACCGGTCGCGCGGTCGCCTTCGCCCACAACCGGCACGGCGCGCGCGGCCCGCTCGCCCCGGCCGGGCCCGTCACCGCCCCTCGCACGCCCGCGCGACCCGTCCCGAGGGAGCTTCGGGACGTTCTGCGGGGACGGCCCCGGCTGATCGCGGACCGGGCGGCGCTGCTGCGGGCCACGGACCCCGCGGCGGCCGAGGAGTTGCTGTCGCTGGCTGCAGTGACGCGTCCGGCCCAGGAAGCGGCGGCCCTGCTGCGCCTGCTGCGGGAGCAAGGGCGCCCGGAGGAGGCGTACTCCGTGCTGGCCGCCGCCGCGGCCGAGCGGGTGCCCGCCGACCTCGCCTCGTACATCCGGGCGCTGCATGCACTGGACGCCGACGATGATGCCCTGCTGTCGTTGGATACGGTCGGCCGGAGCGGCCCTCCAGAACACGTCGCGGGAACGATCCGGTGCCTGCGGGAAGAAGGGGACGAGGTAGCCGGCGCCGACGCCGACCGGATCCTGGCGGCGGCGATCGGCCGGCTGCACACCACCGAGGCGGTACTCGACCTGGCCGGCGCGCTCTGGTCGGCCCAACTGGACGACGAGGCCCGGAAGGTCCTGCGGGCCCCCGCTGTCTCCTCGCCACAGGAGACCGCCCGGCTCGCGGAGGTACTGCGCGGGGTCGGCCGTGTCGAGGAGGCGCTGGCCCTGTACGTCCAGGTGTTCTCCGTCGTCGCGCAGGATCCGGCCGAACTCGTGCGGATCCTGCGCGTCGCGGACGAGGCGGAACGCTCTGGCGAGGCGGACGTGCTGCTGACGACCGCGACGCAGGCCACCACGGGAACCGAGGCGCTCGCCGCCCTGTGCGACGCCCTGTGGGCCTCGGGCATGGGGGAGCGCGCCCTGCGGACACTGGCCCGCGCCGCCAGGTCCCTGAGCAGCGCCGAGGTCACCGAGCTCGCGGACCTGCTGCATTCCCAGGGCCACGACGAGGCCGTACTGCACCTGTTCGGGCAGGCGGCGCTGCATCGGGCCCCAGCGGACACTCCGGTGCTGATGGCGACTCTGCGGACGATGGGCCGTCCGCTGGACGCGGAACGACTGCTGCGGGACGCCGCCGGGCGCTCCATCGAGGACGTCGCCTCGCTGCTGGGCGTCCTCGCGGACCTGGGCGCCGTACGGGACGGGGCGCGCCTTCGGGAGGCCCTGCCAGCCGATCTCGGGACACGCGCGCGGCTGATCCGCGCCCTGCACGCCGCGCGCGGGCCCTTTGAGGATGTGCTGGATCCCCTGGTCAGGCAGTCACAGCCGGAGTTCGACCGGATGTTGCGCGCACTCCACGAGCGGGGTGAGATCGAGGTGGCCGGTCTGTTCTTGCGCCACGTGGTGGCCATCGCCCCGCAGGTCGCGCTGGAGCGGCTGCGGTATCTGGACGAGGCGGACGCCGCCCCGCTCGACCGCACCGTCTTGAGGGCGGCGTTGCACAGGGCCTCGACCGCCTCCGGGGCGGACGCGGTGGCCGGGGTGGACTCCGCGGTGCTCGCAGGCCTGGTGCACTCCGGAACGGGCGCGACCGTAGACGAGCGGATCACGGCGATCGCCGCGCTGTGCGAGGCGGGTCTGTCCGAGGACGTCGTGGAGGCCCTCGCGGACGCCACGTTGCAGGAATCGAGGACGGAGATCATGCGGCTGCTCGGCCGCATGCAGGAGCGGGAACTCACCGACGCGGCGCACGCCGTCGTACGCAGCGCCCGGTGGATGTTCTCGGAGCTGTACCGGGACTTCGTCCTGGCGCTCCGGGACGCTGGGCTGCTGGACCTAGCGGTGTACGCCTTGACCTGTGACCCCGGTCGGTTGACCGCCGCCCAGCGGGAGGGCTTGGCGCGGGCGTTGGGCGTTTCCCTTCCCTTCCCGGGTACCGGCCCCGACGACCACCCTGCCGCAGCGCCGCCGACCACCGGCTGGCTCCGCGACCGCCTGCGCCGTCGGTGAGCTCGAGCGCATCGCCCGGATCCGGATCAGTCTCCGCCCGGACTCCTCGCGCGGGTGATGCGGGACTTTGGGTAGGGTCCCGCGTTCACCTGCTACAGGTGCTGGGGAAGCCGATGGTGTGCCGCCTTTTATCGAGACGTGATCATTCAGTGGGGGCGGCGCAGAGCTCGGAGACGATCGTGAACGAAGTCGTCACCATCGGCACGGCCATGGCCGGCGGCATGGCGGCGTGCGTGGTCTTGCCGTGCGCCATGCTGTTGCGGATCTTCCGTCCGTCGTCGAGGTACTCCGCCTGCCGGGCGGTCAGGATGCCCGTGTCGGCGCCCTGCTTGATGAGCTGCTGCAGGGGCTTCTTGCCCGCGCCTGGGATGCGGTCGCGCAGCACGGTCTCCACTGCGATCAGGGAGTGCAGGACCGCCACGGTGGAGAACTCGTAGCAGTAGTACGACTGGCGCAGTAGCTCGCGAGCGGTACGCAGGACCGTCGCTGCGGCCTCGGGAACGCCGTCGGGCACGACCAGGTCCTCCACGAGGTCGTGCATGTCGGCGTACTGGTCGACGAAGTAGTGGGCGCGTTCGTCCGGGACCGGGAACGGCAGCCGCTGCGTGGTCATCCCCGCAGTCTCCCAGCCGTGCCTCCCGGAGGCTGCAGCACCCCGGGGGATGCTGCAGTGTGGCGAGACGGCGGCGCGCGGGTGGTAGCTGGAGGGGGCGAGCGCGGCGCGCCGGAGTTCCAGCAGTGGTCTTGAGGGTGGGGTCGGTCATGCCTGCCAGGCTGTCCGCCGTCGGGAAGTGCTGCGCCGGAACCTTCCCGACTCCTTTGGATCACAAGGGGTTTGGCGGGATTCACTCGTTGGTGGCCGTAAGTCGCTCAGACACCGGAAGGCCCCAGCTGATAGTCGGCACGAGATTGACCTGGCCTTTCGTCACTGCTGTCCGTGCCAGTCCGTCACCATCCGACAGAGAGAACTAGCAGGTCACTCGGGCTGTACCGCTGACATCCACGTGACGACTCTCCACTGACAACCTCATGCAGACCATCAGCAAGGGGCGTCCCAGACGGGGTGCCCCTTGCTGTACCAGGACCGGTTTACGGCTTGGTGTAGGTGAACTCCACCGCGCCGTCCGTGCCGCGCCCGCCGGCCTGGCCGGTCTGGCCCGTCTCTCCGTCGGCGCCGTCGCAGCCGGCGCAGTCGCCGCCGAGGCCGCCGTCACCACCCCGGCCGCCGTCGCCGCCCTTGCCGCCCTGGCCGTAGCCCTTGGTGCTGGTGGTGCCTCCCGCGCCGCCCAGGCCGCCGCCTCCGCCCAGCTCGCCCCGGCCCGCGTCCGGGTCGCCGGTCCGTCCGGCCGACCCCACGCTGCCGTCCTTGCCGGAGGCGGCTTCCCTCGCCGTCACCTCGCCGCCGGCGCAGCCGTAGGTGAGGTCGTTGACGGAAGCGCGGCCGCTCTTGCCGCCTTCGCCGCCGCTCTTGCCGCCGTAGCCGTTGCCGCCGGGAATGCCCAGGGCCTTGCCTCCGGCGGCCCAGCCGCCGCCGCTCGCGGAGCCCGCCGCGCCCTTCGTGCCGGTCGCGTCGCCGCCGCCGCCGGCCAGGACGAGCACGAACCGGCCGCGGAACTTCACCTGGGACGTGGCACCCTTCTGGCCGGTCTCGGTGGTGGACTCGGTGCTGGTGGCATCGCTGCCCGCGCCGCCCCAGGAGGCGCCGTAGGTGCCGCGGGCCCCTCCGGCAGAACCCGCGGTGCCCGTCGAGCCCTCGCCGCCGGCTCCGATCGTCATGTGGACCAGCGCGCCGGGCACGGTCTTGACCACGCAGGTGACGTGGCCGCCGGCCTGGCCGCCTGCGCCACCGGTGCCACCGCCCCCTCCGCCGCCGGTTCCGCCGGAGCCGATACCGGTGGCGGACTGGCCGCCCGCACCGCCTCCCCCGCCGCCGCCCGCGCCGCCGGTCCCGCCGGAGCCGCCGGAACCCGAGCCCCACAGATCCACGGTCACCTCGGTGACGCCCTCGGGCACCTTCCAGGAGTGCTTCCCGGCGGTGGTGAAAGCCTCGGTGACTGGCCCCGGTTCCGCGTGCGCGGCCGGCGTCAGTGACAGAGCCAGAGCGGCAGGAACGGCGAACGCGCCCACAGCGCGCCAGTTGATGAGCATGAGATCCCTTTCTCAACGTTCACTCATCACTGTATGGAGTTGATCCACTTCGCTGAGTGATCTCCTGGGATGGCGTCCGGAACTCGACGCAGAGGGACCGAAACACGATCACCGGCACAACGAGCACCACAGCGGCGCAGGCACAGACGGCATCCCGGGAGCCGGGGAGTCTGCCGGCGAAGACGGAGCTGGAGATCACCGCCGCGACATGGCGGGCCGGGGGCGGGGAGGTCGAGGACCTCTTCGACGTCGTGATCGGCTGGACGGGGCAGGCGGCGTCCGACGAGGAGGAGCCGCCCCCGGGGGCGGGAGGCGGCGTTCGCCTCCGTGATGTCGGCGTCCTTCGCGCTCACCGCCCAGCTCCACGCCGAACACGGCGACGTCGAAGGGACCCGGCAAGAAGCCCTCATCGACGTCCTGGCTGGCATGCACGCCCTGTGTGTCACCATCGGCGACGCGCAGAACAAGAACGACGAGTGACCAGCTCGACCGGGGCCGGACACGCCGCGGAGCCCCGGCAGTTCCGCTGTGGCCGCCATCGTCGCCGACGCACCACCTCCGACGGGGGGGTAGACCGTCACAGGACCGTGCCGTGCAGCGCACGGCGGTCACCCGTCAGGGCGTAGCGGCGGGCGGCGAGGCCGTGGTCTAGGGGTTCGCCGATCTGGTCGCACAGCAGCGCCAGGACGTCGGCGGCGTCGGTGTCGGAGAGGTGGGGCGGGGCGACGTCGAGCATCAGCTCGCCGATCGCGAGGCTGCTGGCGGCGGGCAGCCGGCGGGTCGTGGGCGTCACCGCCGGTGGCGCCGCGAGTGCCGGTGCGCGGGGACGGCTGCTCGCCGCACGCGCTGTACGGAGCGGGGGCCGGGTGGGCCCGGGGGCCGGGTGGGCCCGGGCGCCGGCCGGGTCAGCCGTCCGGGCGTTCCCGTGCCGCTGCGAATGGAACCAGGGGCCATGTGTTCGACAGCTTCATCGCCGCCTCCGTGACCGCCGGGTCGGACGAGCCCTCGGCCACCCCCATGAGGTACGCGTGGGCCACCGACTCGTACAGGCTCGTCGCCGCGCGCTGCCGCTGGCGGCTCGCGGCGGCGCGCAGTTCGGAACCGTCTTGTACCGATGCCGCCGTCGCCCGTGCCTGCTGGGCGCGGACGGTGGCGGCCTCCCGTTCCCGCTGGAGGCGGCGGGACTCCTCCAGGTGGGAGCGGTACGTGTCGAGGGCGGGGTGTTCCCGCAGCAGGCCGGTCAGGAGGCCGATGCCTCCGGACAGGACGAGCAGTGCCGCGAACATCCAGGTCACGGTGGTCTGTTCGAGATGGAGACTGCCCAGCAGGCTGGTCGGGCGGTCCGAGTCCAGACCGGTGACGCCGCGGAGCGTCGAGCCGCTCGGGCCGCTGCGGAACACCAGTTTGGTCCGCAGGTGTGCCAGCGCCCAGGTGGAGAAACCCCACGCGCCGAGGAGCGCGAGGGCGGGCACGTTCGTCCACTTCGACGCGCCGGTGGCCGAACTGCCGTGCAGGGCGCGGCCGACCAGGTGCGGGACGACGACCATGACCAGCGCCGCCGACACGGCGAGGGTGCCCGTCAGGGTGTCGGCTCCCGTGCTGCCGACGCCGTGGAAGGGTTGGAACGCCATCCAGTAGATCGGCACCTCCACCGCGGCGACGACGACGAGCAGGGCGGCCACGATCCAGTCCGGCAGGCCGGGGCGGGTCTGCAGGCCGGGCCACCGCTCGATGTCCGATGGGGCGGTGGACACGGCCGCGCTCAGGTCCGGCGGCGCCAGTGGGTCGGAGCCGGGGGTCCCGTCGGCCTCGGTCCCCGTCGGGGGCCGGGCGGCGGGCCCGCCGCCTTCGTCCAGGTTCTGGTACTCCTCCTCGTCGTCCTGCGACGGGGCCTCCCGCACCGCCGCGTCCCGCCCGGCGGGGCGGGGTTCCGGCGCGCCGGGCTCGTCCTCCGGCCGCCGGCCGGCCCCGTCGTCCGCGGCGGTCTCGTCGAACCGGTCCTGGAGGCGGCGGGTTTCGACCAGTTCCCGCACGCGGTCCCGGTACCGCTCCCAGCGCACGGACCGGGCGGCGAGCCGGTCGAGCTGGTCGCGGTTGGTCATGAGCCACTTCATGTTCTCGGCGAGCCGCCGGTCCAGCCGCAGGATCTCGTGCCTCGCGTTCTCGGCGGTCTCCTGTGCCAGCGCCCGCCGACCGGTCAGCCGGTGCTCCTCGCGCGTGTGTTCCTCGGCGATCCTGGCGTGCAGGAGGTCGCGTACGGAGGCGAGTTCCGCGAAGTAGGGGACGCGGTCCCCGCTGCCGAGGATCCACGGGTTCAGGTAGCGGGACCCGGCGGCCCTGCGGCCGCGTCGGTTGGCCTTGTGGCGGAGGCGTGCCTCGTGCCGGGTCTCCGTGGCGGGCGGGATCCTGCGCTGCACGGTGAGGTCCTCCGCCTGGCGGATCCTGCCGCCGCCGTGGCCGGTCCCGCGCGGGAAGGGAACGCGGAACCGGGCCCTGCGGGGCGTCCGTCCGGGGTCAGCGCCGGTATGCGTCGTGGACACGTGCCTTGCCCCTCTTCGTCAGGATCTCCGTCCAGAACGCGTCGAACGGCTCGTACGCGCTCGGCTTGGCCTTGCGGTTCATGCCGTAGCCGACGGGGAAGACGTCCATGCCGGTGAGCGGCGGAACGCCCCGGGAGCGCATCAGCGTGTCGATGGACTTCGTGCGGGCCTCCGGGGTGGCGATCGACTTCGCGGTGAGCGCGAACTCCGGGTCGTACTGCTCGAAGTCGCTGATCACGAGCAGGGCCCTGCGGCCGTCGCCCGGGCCCAGGGTCTCCGCCGCGCGTGCGATGCCGCCGAGGACGTCGGAGCCGCCGTCGGTCCTGCTCGCGCAGTCCAGCATCGTGTGGGCGGCGCGCACGGCCCGGACCCTGGCCTCGTGGCGGATGGCCTCGACGTCGTCGGTGCTCTCCGTGGCCGGGTCGAGGTCCACGTCGTTGGCGCGGCAGGGGGACGCTTTGGAGGAGGAGGTGATCGGGGCGTAGGCGAGCGAGCGGCAGCGCTGTTCCTTCATGAAGGGCACGATCGTCGCGTCGAGTTTGGCCTTCGCGTCGAATCCCCTGGCCGCCGATCCGGAGCCTGAGCCGTCCAGGACGACCGCGCAGGCGGCGTCCAGCTGGTCGGCGCCCTTGCTGGAGCAGCCGGTCGCGGCGATCAGAACGGCCGCCAGGGGCAGGAGTGCCGCCAGGGACCGGGCCGGGCGGCGGGCGCGCGACGGGCGTGGGTGCGCCGGGTGGGACGTCATCGGGTTCCTCTCCTGGAGGCGTCGGCGGTGTCGTGGTGCGGCTGGACGTCGAGGATTTGGAGCGCCCGGGCGACGGCGTGGGCGCGGTCCGGGCCGGCGGCGGGCCGGTCGGTGCCGGGACCGGAGTACAGCCAGGAGTCGAGGTCCTGCCAGGTGTCGTCGAGGGTGACCCGTCCGGGCAGCCACTGCTCGGGGCGCGCCGAGAAGGCCGGATGGGCCGGGAGGCCGGTCTCGGGGACGGGCCTGCGGTGCCGCGCCCGGCCCGCCTCCTCGCTCCGTATGCGGTGGACCGTCAGCCAGACTGCGTCCCAGTAGCAGGCGAGCCGCTGGTTGGCCTCGTGGGTGAGCGCGACGGCCCGGGCGCGGCACAGCTGGGCGTCCGCCCGCCAGGCCCCGATCCACTCCCCGTACCGTGCGAGGGCGGCCGGCAGGGGGTTGCCCCGCCTGTCGTACTGGGTCACCACGCGCACCGACTCGGCGTGGAGGCGGGCGATCGTCGCCCTACGGTCCCTCAGCAGGCGGGAGCGCAGCTGGCCCACGGCGCGCAGCGTGTCCGCGCGGGTTTCCATCACGAAGGGAGTTATGAGATCCGGGGGTCCGGGCAGTTCCGGGCGTTCGGACATGTCCCAGGAGCTGGGCCGTTCCGGGAGTCCCGGGAGTGTCGGAAGTGTCGGAAGTGTCGGGAGACTCGGGTCCGGGAGGCCGGGGTGGCCCAGGAGGCCCGGGTGGTCCGGGTCGCGCGGGTCGCGCGGGGACTCCGGGGTGGCACCGGATCCGGGCGGGTACGCGGGCAGCAGCGGGCGCAGTCCGGGGGCGTCGCGGCGCCCCCGTCGGCGTGCTCGGAGCGCGGTCGCCCGTCCGAGGCGGGCCCGCCGGGCCGGTCCTCTGATCTGGTCCGTGGTGATCATGACGACGGATTCCCCCTTCTCCGCCGCCCTCGCGTTCCGGAGGGACGGCTACGCGAAGGAAAGCAGAAAGGGGCCGCCCGTTCGAGACGCATTCCGGGTTCCCACCGGCCCGCCCCGAATGCGTCCGGACATCGCCCGGAAAACGACCGGAACATTCTCCGGAATTGTTTGCCGTGCGCGGTCGCATACGTTGATACTCGATTCCGGTCCGAGGGGGAGGGCGTGATGCGTATCAGGATCGGCGGGACTCATTTCCCGCTGGAGACACTCGGTCCCGGCCGGCGCCTCGGCGTGTGGTTCCAGGGATGTCCGCTGGCGTGTGCCGGGTGCATGTCCCGGCACACCTGGGACGCCGGGGGTGGCCGGGATTCGTCGGTCGGGGAACTCCTCGCCGTGTGGCGGGACGCGCTGGCCGGGGGCGCGGAGGGGCTGACGGTCAGCGGCGGGGAACCTCTCGAACAGGCCGCGGGGCTGGCCGGGTTCCTGGCCGGGGCCGATGCCGCACGCGGCGGGGTGGGCCGCGACGGGACGCCCGACATCCTCGTCTATACCGGGTACGAGCAGGATGAGTGGGATCCGGACCGGCTGCGGGCCCTGCGGTACGCGGACGCCGTGGTCGCCGGCCGGTTCAGGATCGCCGAGCCGACCGGGCTGGTGTGGCGCGGATCAGCCAACCAGCGGCTGCTGCCGCGCACCGCGCTCGGCCGGGCGCGCTACGGACCTCATCTGCACCGGCGGGCCACGGGGCCGTCCGTGCAGGTGGTCGTGGAACCGGCCGGGGGCCCGGCGGGGGCGGCCTCGGGGGCGTCGTGGGAAACGCCCCGCGAAGAGCCCGCCGCGGAGCCCGCAAGGCCGCCGGCCGCTCGTCTCCTCGGCGTGCCGGCGCGAGGGGAACTCGCTTTCTACGAGAGGTGGTTGGGGGAACGTGGTCTGCGACTCAGGGAGCGGAGCTGGCGCCCGTGAGGAGCGGGACGAGCCCGGGGTCGCGGGTCGCGAAGTGCACCGCCCAGCCCGGGTGACGGCTCAGCTCCTCCTGGACGGCCCAGCCGAGCCAGCGGGCGGCCTTGACGGGGGTGAGGCCGCCCTGACCGGAACCCAACAACGGGAAGCACAGGGACCGCAGTGGCGGGTCGTGGGCGTACCGTTCCGACTCGGCCAGGGCGAAGACCGCCGCGACCGTGTCGACGAGCGTCTCGGGGTCGGTCCGGTACACGCCGCCGTCGTCGACCGGCCGGACGACGGCCGCGTGGTAGACGCGGCGCACGCCCCGGCCGGCGAGGGCGCCCGCGGAGGTCGGGGCGACCGTGCCGGGCCGAACGGGCAGGCCGGTGCGGCCGTGCGACCGCATCCACGCGCCGAGTTCCCGGTCCAGCACGTCGTCGGTGATCTCGCCGACCTCGTTGCGCACGGCCGCAGCCCTGCGCAGGGCGCCCGAGACCGTGGGGCGGAAGGTCTTCGACATCTCCATGTGCGTGTTCTCCGACGACACCAGGATGTCGATGTCGCGGAGCAGTTCCAGGGAGGAGAAGTGCACCGTGACCCGGTGCGGGGCCGCCGCCGGCCCGGGACCACCCGCCCGGCTCGGCGGATCGGGCACCGGATCGGGGGCCGCGCGCCGCGGCCCGGCCCCGGCGCTCCCGGTTTCGGGCCGGGGCCCGCCGGACGCGGCGTCACGGGCCAACGCCAGTGCAGCCGAGGCGAGTTCGGCGATCACCTGCTGCTCCTGGCCCCGCCGGAAACGCTCGGGCGTGACGCCGTACACGGCGGCGGCCGCCTTGCGGCGTTCCGGCGCCGGGGCGCCGCGCCGGCCGGGCAGCAGCCCGAAGGTGTGCGCGGCGGCCCGGGCGAGCGGGTCCACCGTCCGGTCGTCGGCCAGCTCACCGACGGGAAGGGTCTTGTCCGTGTCTCCCCCGGGGCGGGCGAGCCGCCGTACGGCGGCTTCGAGGAGGGCCTCGACGGCGGAGGCCTCGTCCGCTCCGGCCGCCGTGTGCCCGGTGGCCCGGGCGACGCGGCCCAGGGCCGGCGGGCGCAGACTGCGCAGCGTGGCGAGGCCGGGCCTGCGCAGGGCGGCCAGTTCCCCGGTCACGGCGGCGTGCGACGGCAGTCCCGGGCCGTCCGGAGCGGAGCGCGCCTGTGGCTCCGAGGGGGGATTCTGCGGACTCATGGCGGCCACCATAATCCCGGCCGCCGGACGCCGTGGAGGGCGTCATGAGAACTGGCTGGAACGGCCTTCCCGCGCGGTGCGGCGCCCTTTCGGCGAAAACGACGTACGAACGGGAACGGAAAGGGCGGGGAATGGGAAACAGAAACATCCGGGGAGTACCGCGGGTTTCCCGCGCGCTCCCGTCCGGAGAAAGGCGGAGACCGTGACGACCGTGCCGCCCACGGAATGGGACCGCGAGGGATTCACCGGACGCGGCGGATACCGTCCCGCGGATTCGCGTCCCGGACTCGGGCCCGTCCCCGGGGGGCTGCGCGGACGTTTCGACCTCACCGAGGTCCTCGCCGAGGCCGAGACCCCAGCGCAGGCGGTCGTGCTGCGCGTCAAGGACCGCGAGGCCCGGCACGGGGACGCCGCCGTGCCCCTGGTCCTCAAGTGGTACCACCGCGCCTACGCGCCCGACGCGGACGTCAGCCGGGTGCTGAGCGGGGAGCTCGGGCACGTCGTCCGCGTACTGGAACGAGGGACCGCCGAAGGGCACCCGTACGAACTGATGCCGTCGTACGGCGAGACCACCCTGGCCCACTACCGCACCAGGCACCCCGGGCCGCTGCGCCCGGAACTCGTCCACACAGCCGTGACGCACCTGCACGCGGCCCTGACCGCCCTCCACGACGAGGAACTGGTCCACCGGGACGTCGCCCCCGACAACATCGTCGTGCGCACGCAGAACGAGGACCGCCTCGACCTGGTCCTCATCGACCACGGCGCGGCCGTCCACCTCGGCGGCGACGAGGACTCCCCGGCGCTCCGGGACTGGCTCGGCAAACCCCACTACGTCGCCCCCGAGGCCACCCTCGCCGAGCAGATCGTCACGCCCGCCGGCGACTGGTGGTCCCTCGGCATGGTCGTCGCCGAACTCGCCGGCGGACAGCACCCCATCGACTTCTTCAGCAAACAGGAGGCGCTCCACGAGATCGTCACCCGGAATCCCGACCTCTCGCGCGTCACCGACGGGCGTCTGCGGATGCTCTGCGAGGGACTGCTGGCCCGGGCCCCCGACGACCGCTGGGGCAGCGAGGAGGTGCGTGCATGGCTCGCGGGCGGCTCCCCGCCGGTCGCCCCGCGCACCGTCGGCGGGTACCCGCTCCCGCCGTCCGCCGTGGAACCCTTCGCCTTCCAGGGCCGCGACTTCACCGGTACCGAGGCCCTGGCGGGACAGTTCGACGCGCAGTGGCGCACCGCCGGACGACTGCTGGCCCGCCGCCGCGACCGCGAACGACTCGCGACCTGGCTCGGCCAGTTCACCGAAGCACCCGGTCGCACCGAGGAGGACGCCGCCGAACTGGCGGAGCTGCGCGAACGGCTCACCGACGCCCTGGACCCCCCGGCCATGCTGCGCCTGCTCAACTGGATGGGCCCCTCCCGGCCCGCCTCGTGGCACGGCACCGGACTCGACCCCTACCACCTGGCCGAGCTGACCGAGGCGGCCGAGGCCGGCGACCATCCGGCCCGCGAACTGGTGGAGGCCCTGACCCGCCACGAACTGCTGCCCCTGCTCGCCTCCCGGCCCGGCGGCGACGGACTCGACGCCGTCCAGCGCCGCTGGCAGAACCACCGCGCGGGCTGGGACGCGGCCGTCGCCGACCTGCGCGGCCGCGGCAGCCCCGCCCGGCACGGTGACGCGGCCCGGCTGCTCCGCCCCACCGTGGAGCTCGACGCGCGGCTGCTCCGGCTCGCCCAGGAACCCGAACGCACCCGCAACCACCTGCTGGCCGCGGGCACCTGGGACACCGCCGAGGGCGCCGAGCCGCCCTGGTACCGCGCGCTGCGCGCCGACGAGGACAACCCGCTGCGGCTCCTCGCGGCGGCCCTGCTGCGCGGACTCGCCCGCAACGAGGCGGCGGAACGCCGGAGCTCGGACCTGCAACTGGAATGGGACCGGCAGATCGCCAGGGAGCGGGGCGCGCGCCACGAGGTGCTCCGCCGACTGGACCGGCGGCCCACGCTGGGCTGGGCGCTGCTCGGCGCGACCCTGGTCACCGCGCCCTGGATCTTCCTCATCGGCCTCGCCGACCTGCTGGACCGCGCCGACCAGCGTCAGGTCGTGCTCGCCTGGATGCTCGCGCTGCCCGCCGCGGCCCTCGTCTACGTCCTGGAACTGTGGATCGCCTTCGCCCTCGGCGCCCTCGTCTACCACCCGGCCCGGTCCCTCGCCGGGCTGCTGATCCCCTCTGTCGACCGGCCCTTCGGCGCCGCCCGCTCCGGCGGCCGGTTCGGCATCGCGACGGCCGCGGCCTGTCTGGCCGCCCTCGGCGCGCTGGGCGTCTGGGCCGTCGTCGTGGCGCCCTGGGCCTGGCCCGCCGCGACCGTCCTGGGCCTGGCGGCGTGGACCGGCCACCGCCGGCTGGCGTGGTGGCGGACCGCGCGGGAGGCCCGCCTGGGCCCGGCGGCCCTGCTCCAGGACCGGAATTGGCGGCGCCGCACGCCGCCACGGCCCCTCGCCTCACGGGGGCCCGCAACCTCCAGGAGGAACACATGAGCCAGGGCCTGGTCTTCCCCTCCATCGCCGAGATCGTGCCGACCGTCGGCTACCCGGCCTCCGCCACGCCCGGCACCCTCGACCTCGCCTCCTTCACCCACGCCGGACAGGGAGCCGGCCACGCGGTCGACGGCCTCGGCCAGGGACTGGGCCATGCCACGGACGGCCTCGGACAAGGCCTCGGGCACGCCGCCGACGGCCTCGGACAGGGGATCGGCCATGCCGTCGACGGCGCCCAGGCGGCGGCCTCGCACGCTGTCGACGCGGCCGGGCACGCCCTGCAGGAACTCCTGGAGCCCGCCGCCGTCGCCCTCGGCGCCCTCAGCGGCGGGCTGCTCGTCTGCCGGGCCGCGATGGCCGGCACCCGGCTCCTCGCGCAGGCGGCGGGCCGGGCCGCCGAGGAGCAGCGCTGCCTCGAACGCCTCCAGCGCGTCGCGACGGCCGCCGCCGCCCAATGGGAGGCCGCCGCCTTCGCGGCCGTCCGGGCCAACGCCCGCCGCGCCGCGCTCCTGGGCCGCGTGCGCCGGGCCGCCGCCGGCACCCCGACGGGCACGCCCCCGCCCCCGCCGCCCGACCTGCCGCCGCCGCTCACCTGCGTCGGCACCCGGCTGGACGTCCTGCGTCGCGAACTCGCGGTCCTGGAGGAGGCCCTGAGCGCGGCCGAGGCGGCCCAGGACCGGTGGACGCTGGAACAGACCCTGCGGCTCACCGGCGGCCCCGAGGACGAGGGGTGGCGGCGGCGCACGCGGGAACGCCGGGAAGCCCTCGTACGGGCCCTCCAGGACCCGGCGACGGCGGACGCGCCGACGCTCCCCCCGGCACCGGCGGCCGAGGGACTCGGCCGGGAGCGTGCCGAGGAGTCCGGCTCCGAGCTGCTCGCCCGGCTGGTGCCCGGGGCGGACGGCAAGGACGCCGAACTGGCGGTGGCCGCCGTGCGGCTCGCCGTCGCCTGCGCCGACGACCGGCCGTCCAAGGCCCGCAACCACCTGCGGGAGGCACGCAGGTTCGTCACGGACGCCAACCGGGCCGTACGGTCCCGGCTCGCCGCACAGGAGAAGGCCGCCGTACAGCTCGACTGCCTCCTCACCGAGGCACCGCCCGGCGAGGCACCGCTGGCCCCGGCCGCCGAGGAGATCGCCCTTCTGCGGGCCGCCCTGGAGACGGGCCGCGCGCCGACTCCCGAGGAGCAGCGCAGGGTGGACCAGCGCATCCGGGAGCGGACCGCCGACCTGGAGTGCCGCTACACCACCGAGCTGATCGGCCTCGCCGTCGCCCGGCTCGCCGACCCGGACGGCGCCGGCCTGCCGACGGCCCGGCGAGGCACGGCACCGGGGACCCCTGACGGATCCGAACGATCCCGCGGATCCGACGGATCCGGTGCGTCCGGTGCGTCCGGTGCGTCCGGTGCGTCCGGTGCGTCCGGTGCGTCCGGCGGATCCGGTAGGTCCGGTAGGTCCGGTGGGTCCGACGGGCCCGACGGGCCGTTGTGCTTCGACCTGACCCCGGCCGGGTGGTGGCCCGACCACTGGCTGCGCATCACCGTGCACGACGACAGCACCGAGATGGTCACCCTGCACGCGGAACGCGAGGGCCCCGCGACCGCCGCGCAACGGGCCCTGGACGCCCACCGCTGCCACGAGGCCCGCGCCCACCTGGACGAGCTGCGCGAGGCCGGGCGCCGCTGGGGCATCGACCTGCCGGTGTCCTTCCGGGAGAGCGGCGTCGCCGTACCCGGCGTCCGGGGCGGGGACGGGGCGATCGTTCTCGGCCTCGACGCCGAGGAGCGCACGGCACCGGACACCACGGCGCACGACGACCACCGCGGCACCGAGCCTCCCCGGGCCCGGCGCGTCGACGACGACAGGAGGAGCACGGGACGATGAGCGTCCACGACTTGACCAAGACGCCCCAAAAGACCCCCGGCCACCGGCTCCCCGGCCCGCGGAGGGAGAACCCCCGGGGCCGGCGGGTCCCGCTGTTCGTCGAGGAACTGACCGGGACGCTCAGCGTCCACGCGCAGTACGTCCTCCACGGCAACGTCGACGACCTGCACCTGGTGCGGCCCCGGGGCACCGACCACCACCACGAGCTGGTCACCGTGGTCTGGAACTCGCTGCGCGCGCAGGGCTACCGGGCCCTGGTCCGGTACGACCAGATCGACGGCTTCCGCGTCGCCGGACCCCGGTCCGGACCCGATCTCGACATGGTCCGGCACCTGCTGGCCGAGAGCGGCCCCACCGCGCTCCCGAGGATCGGCCGCTCGGCCCGCAGCTCACCGCTCCTGGAGGTCGTCCCGCAGTTCCAGGAGCTGGTGCGCGGATGGGCGCAGCGGCGGGCGGTCAGCGCGAACGCACCGGAGGCGGGACCGCTGCGGGTGGCCCTGCTCGTCGACCACGCCGGGCGGCTGCCGACCGACCCGGGGCGGCTCAGCGAGGCCGAGCGGGACTTCTTCCTCGCCTGCCTCAAGCTGGCCGGCTCCGCCGAGCCGCACGCCCCGGACCCGGCCGCCGCCCTGACGCTGCCCGGACATTCCTCGCCGCCCGCGTTGTTCAACCCGGTCATCTGGCTGACCCCGGGCGAACGGGACCTGCCGTCCTGGTTCGTGTCGGGCAGCAACCGGATCCGCAGGATCGCCGTCCCGGAGCCCGACGCCGACGAACGGCGCCGCATGGCACAGCTCCTGGAACGCGAGCACGCCAGGGAATCGGGCCGGTTGCGCCGCGCGGACGTACCCGGTGCGGAGGCCGGGACGGCCGGGGGGACCGGGGCAGGGGCGGAGACGGGAAGCCGCACCGGCACAGGCACCGGCACCGGCACCGGGACCGACTTCGGGACCGGCACCGGGACCGACTTCGGGACCGGCACCGGGACTGCGGAGGGCAGTGCCCTCGCGGACGACTTCGCACGGGCCGCGCAGGGCATGAACCTGCGCGACATGCGGGAGAGCGTCACCCTGGCGGTGGCACGCGGGATGCCGTTCGCGGCGATGCCCGACGCCGTGCGCGTCTACCGGCTCGGGGTGGAGAAGAACCCGTGGCGGCGGGAGGAGATCCGGCAGCGGATCAAGGAGGGCGAGGAACGGATCCCGGCCCGGGTCCTGGGCCAGGACACGGCCGTCGGGATGACCCTCGCCATCCTGAAGCGCGCCGCGCTCGGCCTCTCCGGCGCGCAGGCGAGCACCCCGGGCCACCGCCCGCGCGGCACCCTGTTCTTCGCCGGGCCGACCGGCACCGGGAAGACCGAACTGGCCAAGGCCGTCGCCTCGGTGCTCTTCGACAGCGACCAGGCCTACCTGCGCTTCGACATGAGCGAGTTCTCCGCGCCGCACTCCGCGGACCGGCTCGTCGGCGCGCCCCCCGGGTACGTCGGCTTCGAGGCCGGCGGAGAGCTGACCACGGCGGTCCGGGCCAACCCGTTCCGGGTGATCCTCTTCGACGAGATCGACAAGGCGGACAAGGGCGTCCTGGACAAGTTCCTCCAGGTCCTGGAGGACGGCCGTCTCACCGACGGGCAGGGCGTCACCACGTACTTCAGCGAGTGCGTCCTGATCTTCACCTCGAACCTGGGCGTGCAGCGCACGGACCCGGTGACCGAGGAACGGGAGTGGATCGTCGAACCCGGCACGCCCTACCGGGAGCTGGCGCACCAGGTGAAGCGCAACGTGAAGCACCATTTCGAGGCCGTCGTGGGACGGCCCGAGCTGATGAACCGCATCGGCGGCAACGTCGTGGTCTTCGGGTTCATCACGCAGGAGACGGCCGGCCGGATCCTGGACCTCCAGATCGGCAACATCCGGCGCCAGCTGGCCTCCGAGCACCAGCTCCGGCTGGAGCTGTCCCGTCAGGCACGGGCCCAGCTCGCGGCGTACTGCACCCGGGACCTGTGGAACGGCGGCCGGGGCATCGGGATGATCCTGGAGACACACCTGCTGAACCCGCTGGCCGGCGCGCTGTTCGACCGCCCCGGGACCGGCCCGGGCGAGACCGTCCTGGTGCACGGGGTCCACGAGACCGAGGACGGACAGGTGTCGATCGACGTCGAGACGCTGCCCGGGGAGCGGTGAGGTGAACACGGAGGAGGACGAGGACTGGGAGGACCTGGACGCGGGGGCACCGGCGGACGAGCCGCTGCCGGTGACCGCGCCGCCGGTACAGGCGCCGCCCGTCGCCGTGCTGCCGGGGCCGCCGGCGGCCCCGGCCCGCCTGCGGTTCGAGGAGGTCGCGCTGACGCTGACGGTGCTCCCCGGCACCGTGGCCGGGCTCGGCCGGGACCCTGAATGGGCGCCCGGCACCGCCGCCGCGCTCGCCGCGCACACGACCGTCTCCCGCCGGCACGCGAGCGTCGCGGTGGCGGCGGACGGCACCGCCACCGTCACCGAGGAGCCCTCGACGGCAGCCAACGGCACGCGCCTGAACGGCAGCGACCTGGTGGCCGGACGGCCCTACCCGCTCGCCGACGGCGACCTCCTGCAGCTCGGCGCGCGGATCGGCTGCGTGATCACCCTGGGGCGCGGCCCGAGGTGACCGGGCCGCGCCGGCGCGGCCGGGGACGGCCGGCCGCCCCCCCTGGGGTCAGGCCAGGTCGTCCGGGACCGAGATCCGGGCGCCCAGGGGCTCCAGGAGGGCGTTCACCTCGCGGACGTCCGCCGGGTCGTCGAGGCACAGGGTCTCGTCCGGTTCGGGGCGGAGCCACTTCCCTTCGCAGCGGTCGCCGAACAGCTGGAGGGCGGGACGGGGACGGCAGCGCTTGGACTGCCACAGCAGCCCCGCCGGTTCGGGGCAGTGCTCGCGGATCAGCCGCGCCCAGTACCGGGTCTTGGCGTAGTCCTGCTCCTCGCAGTCCACCAGCCAGCCGTCCTGCCAGACCCCGGCGAGGCCCTCGGCCGTCGTGAGGTCGACCAGCCTCAGCTCCTCGGTGGTGCTCAGGACGGACAGCCGGTAGCGCGAGGCCTGCGCCCAGGGCACCAGCCGGGTCCCGGTCGCGTCGTCGAAGTCGAGCGACCGCAGCAGGACCTCGGAGAGGGCGGTCACCGGGTCGAGGCCGGCGTAGAGGTACGGATAGGGGTCCTGCTCGGTGGCGTCGAAGCGGCTGCCCCGGAAGAACTCGTGGGCGAGCCGGGGATTGAACTCCTGCGCCTGGTAGGCGTGCAGGTGCAGCCGCCAGAGCCGGGTGCCGGCGGTGAGCCGGTGGACGACGGGCCGCATCAAGGCTCCGCTGGGCGGGATCTGCTCCGGCATCAGTGGTCGCCCTCCACCAGTTCCCGCGCGGCGAGGGTCAGCCGGGCGTCGGGGACCGCGCCGAGGAGCTCCGCCGGTACGCCGCCGAGCCGGCGGTTGCCGCCCAGCCACCAGTCGGCGGCACCCCAGGGGTCGCGGTCGGCCATGAGCAGGCGGTTGATGACGCCGACCACGGGAAGCGGCCGCCCGGTGCCCGCCTCGAACTGGAACAGGGGGTAGCGGTCGCCGAGCTCGGGATGGCGCAGCCGGATGAGCCCGGGGTTGCCGGTGGCCGCACCGAGGGCGTCGGCCGGCAGAGCGGGAGCGGCCAGCAGCCGCGCGCGGACCGGGTCCGGCGGCGGCGGGCCGTGCAGGGAGGAGAGGAGCGCGAGGAGCGGCTGCCGGTCGAGCACCGGAGCGTCGGCAGTGCCGGCGGTGCCGGCGGTGCCGGCGGTGCCGGCGAACCGGACGCCGTCGCGCAGGGCCCGGGTCACCGGATGCGCGTCGGGCAGGGCGCGGAGGATCCGCCGCAGAGTCCGCAGGGCCGCCTGGGCGGCCTGCGGTTCCGTGCTGTCGGCCAGTCTCCGCAGGGCCGTCGCCAGCTCTTCGCGGGCGGCCGGGTCCAGCTCCGCCAGCGTCCGCGGCCAGTGGTCGCGGAGCAGGGCGACGAACTCGTCGGGGGTCATGCGGCCGGCTCTCCTTCCCGGTGGGGGTGCCCGGTGGCGGGCGGGGGCGTGCCGTCGGCACGGGGTGCGGGATTGCCCTGGTGGATGAAGGCCCCCCAGTAGGCGGGCCCGGTCAGTTCGGGCCGTCCGGCGGTGCGCCGCAGCGGCGGGGTCAGACCCGGCACCGCGGGCCGGAGACCGGCGGGGGCCAGCATCCAGCGCTGCGCGGCGCGCAGGGCGTCGGGCGGCGCGAGGCCGGCCGCCACGTGGTGGTGGAAGACGGTCATCAGGACGGCCGACGCGTCGTCGCTGACCTTCCAGCGCGAGCCGACGGCGTCCGCCGCGAGCGCGTGCACGAACGCGGTGGTCACGGTGAGCGCCTCGTCGTGGTCGTGGGTGCTCAGGTCGGTCTCGCAGGCGCTGAGGACGACCAGCGGCCGCCCCGCGCCGTCCGGTCCCGGGCGGGTGTCGAGGAGCCGGGTCACCGACAGGCGCCCGGCCCCGGGCTCCGCGCCCGCGGGGCGGCCCAGTTCGAGGGCGGACGAGCCGGGGTCGGCGCCCGCCGTGCCGTGGCAGACGAGGTGGACGACGGCGGCCGGACGCGCGCCGGACGCGCGGGCGCCGAGCAGCCCGAGGACCTCGGCCGGCGTCCCCGCGGGCGGCGGCGCCGCGAACACGCGGGTGTCGTACTCACCGTAGAGCGTCGCCCCCGGGTAGTAGGCGTCATGAACGGCGAGGACCTCGTCCTCGGCCATGTCCAGGTCGGCCGGTACGCAGACCAGCGCCTGGCCCTGGGTCAGCGGCAGCCGCCGTGCGCGTACCCCACGGAGGAACTCCCGGCCGCAGGCGGCGTACGTGAGGACCGCGGGCTCGCACGCCCGTACCGTGGCCGGCGCGCCGGCCGCCCGCCACCGGTCGGGGACGGGGAGCCGGGCCGCCTGCCACGGCACCACGCCCAGGTTCCCGCAGGCGACGACGGCCAGCCGCACCGGCAAAGCGGCGGCCGCGGCACCGGCGAGGAGACCGGCCTCGCCCAGGCCCCGCTCCCACAGGCCGAGTGCGTCCAGGACGGGGCCCATCACGCCACCGCCCGCCCAGTCGCACAGGGCGTCGAGCGCCGCCTCCCACCGTTCGGCGCCGCGACGGGCGGTGAAACGGCCGGCGGTGGCCTCCACGTACGCGGCGACCGGTGCGCGCCCCGCCCCGGACAGGGCCGGCAGGGGCAACGCCCAGGGATCCCGGTCCGGCGCCACGACCAGGGCCCAGCCCTCGTCGTCGCTCTCGCCCGGCAGCAGGTATACGAGGGCCTCGGCGCCCGACCGGGCGACCGCGTCCCGCAGCACGGCGGCCTCCGGCGCCCGGCCGTCACGGGCGTCGCCCTGCCGGCGCAGCAGGGCGAGCACCTCGCGACGCAGTCCGCTCGGCAGCAGCCGGGTGTCCGGGCCGCCGTTGAGCATCGTCTCCAGCAGCCGCTGCGGGTCCTGCCGCGGCGCCGTGACCGTGCCGTCCGGGCGTGCTTCCCGCCACTGCCGGGCCAGTTCGTCCTCGCCGAGCTCGACGAGCCGCTCCGGCACCGAGGCGGAGACGGCCGCGGCCCCGAGCACCAGGGCCCGCCCGGCTTCCAGGCAGGCGACCGCCTCGTCGGGCCGTCCGGCCCGGACCGCCCACGCGGCGGCCCGCAGTCCCCGGGCGGCGCCGCCGCGGGCGACGTCCAGACCGTGCTGGACGCCCTCCTGGAGCAGGACGTCGTCGGCGGATGCCCGCAGCGACGCGCGGGCGTCGGCGATGGCGCGGTCCAGGTCGGCTCCCGGCGCGCTCCCGGCGCGCGTCGCGTACGCCTCGGCGAGGTCCCAGTACAGCCACGCGGCCACCTGCGCGGTACCGGCGTCCAGTTCGGCACGGGCACGTTCGAGCTCGTCGACGACCTCGTCGAGGACCGCCGCGCGTCCGTCCGCGCCGTTTTGGAGGGAGAGCGCCGTGGCGATGCCCATCCGTATACAGATCCGCTGGACGGCGACGACGGGGTTGCCGTCGAGGGAGGCCCTGGCCCGTGCCACCGCCTCGGCGACCCGCACCGGGTCCGGGTCCAGGTACGAGGTAAGGGCCAGGATCGGTGCGGCGAGGGCGTCCATGAGCCGCCGCGCGGACGGCATGGTCTCGGCCGCCTCGTACGCCTGGTCGAAGTAGTGCCCGGCGCGGCGCAGCGGCCCGATGTCGTCGGCGGCCCGTGCGAGGGCCATGTGGCCGTAGCAGAGGATGAAGAGGGGCAGCACCCGCCGGGTGTCGGTGGTGCCGGAAGCCTTGGCCCGGTCGGCCCGGTCGGCCCGGTCGGTACGGGCGGTACGGGCGGAGCCGTCGGTACGGGCGGCCTCGCTGACACCGTCGGCCCCGTCGGCCCCGTCGAGTTCGTCGAGTTCGTCGAGTTCGTCGAGGACGTCGAGGACTTGCCCCATCAGTTCGTCGAGCGCCGGGACGTCGCGCGCGTCGGCGGCCTCGCGCATGCGCCCGAGCAGCAACAGGTTGCGGTTGGCCCACAGCATGTCCTCGGAGCCGGGCAGGCTCCCGAACGGCGCCGGCGCCGGCCGCTGCCCGTCGCCTGGTGCGAGGATGCTCTCCGCCAGCTGCCCCGCCAGGCCGAGTTCGGCGTGGCTGCCACCGAGCTGCGAGACCCCGGCGAGCAGCCCGGGCAGCACGCCGCGGACGATCCCCACGAGGTCGTCGTCCGCTCCGTCCTGCGTGGCCGCGGACTGCAACAGACCGAGCGCCGTCTCCATCTGGCCCACGTCCCCCGTGCCCAGGCCGAGCATCGCGCGGGCCATGGCGAGCATCGGGCCCGGGATCCTGCTGTCCGCGAGCGGACCGGGGGCCCCGGCGGCGCCGAGCAGAGAGGCGATCTGGTCGGCGGAGACGGCGCCGGGTTCGACGGCCGTGGTGAGCATCCCGAGCAGCGTGTGGAGCCCCTGCTGTTCGTCCTTCGTGGGGGGACGCATCGTCTCCGGGGACAGCCCTTCCGTCGTGGGCGGCAGCATGTTCCGCAGCATCCCCACCAGAGGGGCGACGGGCCCCAGCAGCCGCTGGTCGAGGACGTCCACCCGACGCAGCAGGCCGTGCAGAGCCAACGGGTCGCCGGAGACGAGCGCGGCCTGGAGGTCCGTCTGGAAGGCTACGAACTCCGCCGCGCCCTCGGGCAGCCCGCCGGGTGTGGCGGCGCCGATCTCGTGGACGAGCCGCTCGATCTCGGGGGCGGCCTCGATGATCCCGAGTCCGCCGTTCGCCAGCGGGACGGACGCGTCGATGATGGACTGCACCATGTCCATCCCGAGCGGCCTGCGCTCGCCGAACGGACCCACGAGCAGCACGAGCAGGTTCCGTGCCGCCTCGGTGTGCGGACCGACACCGAGCAGCCGGCCTTCCCGCGCCCGGCGCAACAGCCGGATGGCCTCGTCGCGGTCCGCCTCCTCACGGTCGGCGCTCCAGCGGGCGCCGATCAGTGCGCCGAGGCGTTCGAGACAGGCGGGGAGCAGTGTCGGACCGCCTGGCGGACCGTCGCCCAACTCGCTTATCGACATGCGGAATTCCGCGATCAGAGCGTCCCGTTCCGCTGCGGACGGCGCCGCCGCCGGGGGCTCCTGCCCGATCGGGACGACCGTGGCCTCCGCGGCACGCCGCACCAAGTCGGCCACCCGGCTCCCGATCGCGCCGCCGGGGGACTCCACCGCTTCGCCTTCGATCCCCAACACCCCTCCTCAGCAAGCCGATACGGCCCATCATGGCCCGCTCGTCCGACGCGCGGCACGTGCGCGCGCGAGTCCGCGGAAACCGTCCGGCGATCGACCGGATCATGGCCGCCCGGGAGGCGGTCCGCGTGTCACGATCGAGGGCGAGGCCCCGCCCGTTCCGCGGCCTGGGCACACCGACGCGGGGCAGATCCGCCCGACCCCGGGCCGGGACGGGACGCACCGGGACGGGACGGGACCGGCCGGGCCGGGACGGGACCGGGACGGGACGGGACCGGCCGGGCCGGGACGGGACCGGGCCGGGACGGGACCGGCCGGGCCGGGACGGGACCGGCCGGGCCGGCCCGGTGCGGGGGCGGGCCGGGCCGGGACGCTCCCGTTCACGCCGCCGCTCCTCCCGATGCCTCCTCCCCGCCTCCCGTCTCCCGTCTGCTCCCCTGCCTCCTGTCCTCCGCTTCGGAAGGTGACCGGCCTTGCCCCTGCTTCCCTACCTCGAGGTCACCGCCGCGTCCTACGCCGTCGCGTACACCGCCGGTCTCCGGGTGACCGGCACCCGGGACGGCGCGGTGCTCAGCGGCTGGTGTCCGCGCTGCGCCTGCCCGTTCGACTTCACGTACACCCGCCGGCTCTTCCGGCACCCGCGCCCGGGCGGCCGCTCCGCGCGGACGGTCGACGTGCCGGTCCTGTGCGTGTGCGAGGCGCCGCACGCGGGGCGTCCGGCAGAGGAGGAGGGCTGCGGCGCGTACTGGAACGTCGTCCTGGAACGGACGCCGTGACGCCGTGGCGGGCCCGCTCCGGCCCGGCCGGGACGCCCGCCGACCTGATGTCCGCACGCGGTGGCCGACGGCTGCTGCGCGAGGAACTGCCCCGGGTCCGGGAGACGGCGCTGGCCTGGCGGAACGGCCTGGGCTCGCTGCTGCTGGGGCTGATCGGCTTCGGGCTGCTGAAGGGGCGCACGGACGTGGGCGCGCTCGCGGCCCCTTACGGCGTGCTGGTCGGCGCGCTGCTGCTGGGCGCCCTGCTCGGCGGGGCGACAGGAGGGATGATGCTGCTGCGCGCCGCGCACGGGCGGCCCACGGCGTCGGTGGTCCCCGACCCGGAGCCGGGCACCCTTGCAACCGGGCCGGTGGCGGCCGGGCACGAGGAGGCGCTGAGCGCGGCGCGGGCCCTGACCCGCGGAGTGGTGGCCACGCTCGGCTGTGCGGCGCTGCTCACGGCCGCCGTCGCCCTGACCTGGTACGGCCCGGCTGGCGAGGACCCGCGGCTCACCGTCACCACGCCCTCCGGGAGCTTCTGCGGAGAACCGCTCCGCACGGTCGCCGGGCGTCTCGCCCTGCGGACCGCGGCGGGCGAGGTGAGCGTCGACCTGTCGACCGTGACCGCCCTCCGCCCGACTCCCTCCTGCGCCCCGCCGGGCGGCCCTTGAGCGGTTCGGCGAGCGATAGCGAACCGTGGGCCGACGAGGGCCCGACGAGACGATCCACCCGCACGCGATCAACGCCGAGCCCTGGCGGCGACGCCAGAAGGTCCCTCTGATCTGCGTGTACTGCATGACGCCGGTGGTGTCCCAGCGGACCTCGGTGGGCCGTGCTCCCCGAGGGCGCGCTGTTCCGGCTCGCGAGGGACGAGAAACGTGAGGAGATGCGCCCCCTCAACCCCGTCGAGGTGTTCGAGAAGATCGCGCACGGGTCACAAGGGGCTGGCTGTCGTCGAGGGCGACGAGCCGCACCTGGTGCTCCCCGGCGATCTCGGCCAGATCGGGGCCGCCCTCCCCCTCGCCGGGACCGAGCCCTGTGAGCCCGGCGGCCCGTTCGGTCTGGACATCTCGACGGCCGGCCAGCTGCTCCCTGCCCTGATCAACAGCGCGGTCGTCATCGCCCGCTTCCTGCGGAAGCACGGCTGGGACGCCGACGTGGTCGCCCGGTTCGAGGTCCGCCGCCCAGGGGAGGCGAACGCGGTGGGCTGGGGCGAGTTCTGCCACGGCCCCGCACCCGACGATCATGACCGGCTGTACGCGCGGCCGGCCAGCGGGTCACAGCCCGGGCACCCCGTTGGGGTCTACGGCCAGGTCACCGCCGTCGAGAAGGACAGCCGGGGCAGGCCCGTCCTCCGGCTGGCCGACGGGAACGAGTCCACCGTACGCGTTCGTTCCGACCACGCCGGCCTCCTCACACCGCTCACAGCCGGCGCGTTCGTCCTGGCGGTGGGCGACTGGAAGGTCTGGACACCCGCCGGGGCCGGCCCGAACCGCAGCTGTTCGCCGAGGAACACCGGCACCTCGCCCATGGGACCTACGACGCCGCCTTCGGGCACAGCGGGCCGTCTGTCTGCCCGCTTCCGCTCTCCCTCGGCCGGCGCACCCTGCGTCAGGCCCACAAGGCGGCGACAACCCGACCGGCCCCGGACCTGCCTTCCAGTCCCCCGCCCGCGCCACGGCCCAGCGCGGCGCCTTCGACCGCCGCCACCCCGCCACCCGCTCCTCCTGCGGCCCCGACGCCGCCCCGGACTGCAACGCCAACGTCCCTCTCCACCGGCTCCCCGGAACCGGCGCCTTCACCCGCGCCCGCTGTACCGGCCGTTGCACCGCCTCACCCCCCGATCCCCGCGCCTCCGCCCGTCCCGCCTCGGCCTGCGGCGCCTGGCCAGCCAGCTCCACCGCCCACCCCCCGCACGCGGCGCGGGCGGGCGATGCGGAGGACGCTCTTGCCGTGGGTGGTGCCCTCGGCGAGCCGCTGCACGGCGAGGGCCAGGTCCGCCAGGCCGTATTCAGCGGTGATGTCCACGCGCACGGTGCCGTCTGCGACGAGAGCGAGTGCGCGGCGGGCACTGTCGGCAAGGCGTTCCGGGTGGGTCTGGCTGAGCAGGCTGCTGTTGTAGGTGATCAGTGATCTGCCGTGTGTGAGCAGGTCGTTGGTGTCGGCCAGGACGGGTTCATAGGTGCTGAGGTTGCCGTACACCGCGAGGCGGCCGTGCGGCGCGAGCTGCTCCAGGCCGGTACGGCGGGTCGGGCCGCCGACCGGATCGAGGATCGTGTCGAAGCGTTCGTCGTCGAGCTCGGCCGGGAACTCTTCGCGGAGCACGACCTGGTCGTAGCCGAACCCGGCCGCGTAGTCGGCTCTGGCCGCACTGCCGACGACGCCGACGATCCGGCCGGCCCCGGCGGTCCGGGCGAACTGGGCGGCGAGGGTACCGACCGAGCCGGCCGCGGCATGAATCAGCACGCTTTCGCCGGGCCGTACTCGAGCCGCGGTGTTGACCAGGTCGTAGGCGGTCGGCGCGGCCCAGCCGAGACCCGCGGCCGTCCGCAGCGGCAGGTCGCCGACGTCCAGACTCAGCGCGGCGGGCGCCACGACCACCTCGGCGCAGGCGCCCGCCGCGGTCAGCGCGGCGACGGGCGAACCGATGCGGTCCGGGTCGACGCCCTCGCCGACTGCGGTGATGCGCCCGGACGCCTCGAAGCCGGGGACGAAGGGGCGCGGGACGGGGAAGTGGCCGTCCCGGACCATGGTGTCGCCCCACTGGATCCCGGCGTAGGAGACCCGGACGGCCACCTCGCCGGGGCCGGGGGCGGGCTCATCGAGTTCGGCGACGTGGTAGTGGCCCTGGGTGTCGAGGAGGACAGCCTTCACAGCTACAGCTCCTTGCGTTGACTCAGTATCCTTATAGTCGAGACAGTAGGCATATAAGGTTCCTGAGTCAACGCATGAACCTGTTAGTTGAGTGGGAGTGCATGATGGAAGCCCCGGTCGAGGAGTCCCTCTGTACCCGGATCAGACGGTCGGAACAGGCCTTGATGGCACACCACGAGGCCGTACTGCGCGGCTACGGACTGACCATGACGCAGTACACCGTGCTGCTGACCCTCTCCCGTGACGGCGGCATGTCCGGCGCCCAGCTGGCCCGCTCCTGCGGGGTGACACAGCAGAGCATGAGCAGCGTGCTCACCAACATGGAATCCAAGGGCCTCATCCGCCGCGAAGCATCCCCCGTACACGCCAAAGTACAGATCGCCACCCCGACCGACGAAGGCCAGACGGTCCTCGACCACGCCTACCAAGAAGTGATCCTCCTCGAACGCGCACTGACCGACGCATTCACACCCCCCGAACACACCGCACTCTGCCAACTCCTGGAACGAGCCACCACCGTCCTCATCCAGCAGACACGCCACACCACACCCCCGCCCACCGCCTGAACCCTCAGCCGCCAGACACACAGGAACCCCATCCCCCGCGCCACCCTGGAAAATCCGGCCGACCCGCCTGCGATACCCGCCTGCCCCGCCGCGCCCGCAGCGCCGACCGCAATCGAACGCCACCCGCTGAAAGACAAGAACAAAACGGCAGACACGACGAACCCGCCACAAACAGCCCAGAGCCTGTCGCCCCCACGCAAGCAGGAATGTTCCGCTCGCCCGCAGACACACACTCACCATCACCACGTGGTCCCCGGGCACCTATGAGCGTTCGGCACCTACTGGGCCGGTTCCGATTGGGAAGACGGCGGCCACGGCTACGCGCCTAGGGCCTGTCCGGCGGATCATGTGACTGTCGGACTATTGGCTCGTTGTGTCCGGCATGGGGCGGGGCGATCTGACGAATGCCGAGTGGATC
>NZ_JBEOUE010000048.1:0-27931 GCF_040303965.1 Streptomyces sp. NPDC094032
ATCAACGTCAAGGATTCCGACGGGAGTTCGGTTGCTATACCCGCGGTAAGCGCCTGCGTAAAGGCATGTCATCACTTCGAGTGAATCCTTGGCCGGTGATCCGGTCCTCCCCCCTCTTCGTACGTCCGTCAGTCCTTCGTTCCCTCCAGCACCGTCTCGGACAGCCAGTCCACCGCGTCCGGATACGTGAACGGGTGCATGAACGCCCCCGCCCGCACGTCCCGGTAGTGCCGCCCCAGCGGATGGGTGCCGGAGTACGCGGCGCCTCCGACGACCGACAGGCAGTCGGAGACGATCTCCGGCGCCAGCCGGTTCACCGTCAGCTTGGCGCGCTGGAAGTCGAGCATCATCCGGCGGCCCCGCTCCGCGGGATCGGCGTCGAAGGCGTAGGCCAGGTGGTCCGCCACCGTCAGGGTCCCGGCCACCGTGGTCCGCAGCGCGTAGAGCCGGGCCTCGATCTCGGTGAGCAGCGTACGCGTCGCGGCGCCCGCCGCCGGCAGCCCGCCCCGTCGGCCCAGCTCCGCCACCACGAGGTCGCGGGCGGCCTGCGCCACCCCCACGTAGATCCCCAGCATGGTGATCGAGCTGACGGTCTGGCCCGCCAGGGCCGCGTCCGAGCGCTCCCCGACCGGCCCCCGCAGGAACACGTCCTCGGCCCGCACCGGACAGTCCTCCAGCACGATGTCCACACTGCCCGAGGCCCGCATGCCGAGCCCGTCCCAGTCGTCGAGGACCCTCAGCCCCGGCGCCGTCCTGGGCAGTACGGCGGCCGCCGAGCGTTCCACCCCGGCCACCTCCACCCGCGCCGAGACCACGAAGTCGGTGGCGATCGGCGCCATGCTCGCCAGCGTCTTGCGGCCCGACAGCACCCAGCCGCCGCCCGGCGCGGGCCGCAGCCGGGTGACCACCCGGCCGCCGCCCGCGTCCTTGACCGTCGTGCACACCACCGCCTCGCCCGCGCCCATGCCCCGCAGCAGCCGCTCGGCGAGCGCCCGCGCCGGGCCGCCCCCGTGCCGCCACTCATGGGCGAAGGTCAGCCCCCGGCTGAGCTGCATGTGCAGCGCCAGCGCGGTGGACGCGTCCGCCTCCGCCACGGTCGTCAGGGCCAGGCAGACGTCGTGCAGCGAGCCCACCCCCAGGCCGCCGAGCTCGACGGGCACGGTGGCCCCGAGCACCCCGTCCGCGCGCAGCCCCGCGAACACCTCCGCCGGGAAGACGCCCGCCCGGTCGGCCCGCCCGGCCCCGTCCCGTACCGTCGGAAGGTGCCCGGCCAGCAGACCGAGCAGCGCCCGGCCGGCGGAGGTCCTCGGCTCGCGCAGATCGGGCGTGACCGCCAGGGCCCCGTCGTGCGTCGTCATCGCGTTCCCCACGTCCTTCACTCGACTCCCTTTCCCTTCCGCCCCGTTGAGGCCGGGGCGGCTCCGATGATGCACAGCCCGCGTCGACGCGCGTTCGAGAGCCGCTGTCGCCGGTCGAGGCCCGCGCACCGGCCCGGCTCAGGCGCCCGTCTCCCGCAGATAGCGGTCCAGGGCGCGCCGGTGGTACCCCGGGCCGAACCGCGCCCCCGCCGGCTCCGGCACCAGGCGCCGCAGCTTCACCACCGAGGGGCAGTGCGAGAAGGCGCTGTCGCCCCCGCCCACCACCACCTCCTCGGCCTCCAGGCCCAGCCGGTGCTTCAGATGGGCCACGAGCTCCCGCACGTCCACGCAGTCGCCGGAGGCCACGTTCACCGTCTCGTCGCGCACCCCCGCCGCGAGCAGCCCGTCCACGAGGCCGACGAAGTCCGCCACGTGCAGCAGATCGCGCCGGGCCCCCGGATGCACCCGGACCCGCCCCTCGCGCAGCTGCGACACCAGCGCCGGGACCAGCCGGAAGTCCGGCCCGTGCGGGCCCAGCACATAGGCGAGACGCAGCACCAGATGAGCCACGCCCGACTCCCGGACGACCCGCTCCAGAGCGAACTTGTGCCGGCCGTAGCGGGTGCTCGGCACGAGCGGGTCGTCCTCGCGGCCCCGGCAGCCGGGACCGCCGTACATGCTGGCCGTGGAGAGGAAGACCAGCAGCTCGCCCCGGCGCAGGCAGCGGGCGACCGTCTCCCGCACCAGCGCCGCCTCCCGCTCGTGCTCGCCGTCCGGCAGGTGCTGGCGCGGAACGCCCGCCGCCAGCACCGTCACCCCGGGGTGCGCGTCACGCAACGGCCACAGATGCCGCGCGAGGAAACCCTTGCCGATGATGTCCATGACCGCGTGACCCTACGGCGCCGGTGCCACGCCCCCCTCGTGCCCCGCTCGACGGCGGCGCCGGGCCCGGCCAAGGGGAGTCGAGGGGTGATCGAGGACGCCTGCCTAGCGTCCTCCCCATGACGGCGAGCATGACCGACGGAGAATTGGGGCGTGTGCTGCTGACCCTGCGCGGCGTCCAATGGATTCTGGGCACCAGAGGAGACCCGTACGCGCTGCTGCTCCGCGCGACCGGAGACGACCGGAACGACCTCGGGCGGCAGGTCCGCGACCGGGGCCCCCTCTACTGGAGCAGCGCCGAGACCTGGGTGACGGCCGACCACGAGGCGGCCACGGCCGCCCTGACCGACCCTAGGCTCACGCCCCGGCCTCTCGAACGGGGCTCCGCGCGCTGCGGGGAACCGGTGGGGGAGGCGGGTGGGGGGCCCGCCGGGGACCCCGCCGGGGAGCCCGCGCCCTGGGACGTGCCGACGCTTCGGGAGACGCTGCCGATGCCCGAGCTCCCGGCCGCACTCGACCGGGCGGAGTACCGGCGGCTGCACCACTGGGCCGCACCGGTGCTCGGTGAGAAGGCCCTGCGTCGGCTGCGACCCGCGGCCGAACGGGCCTACCGCAGCCGGGCGTCCGCACTCGGGGAGCGCTTCGACCTCGTCGACGACCTGATCCGGCCCGCCACCACGCAGGCCGCGCGCCTGCTGATCGGCGTGCCCGAGCGGCACGCCGACCGCTTCGCCACCCTGTGCGCCGAGACCACGGGCGTCCTGGACGCCACGCTCTGCCCGCCGCGCCTGGACACCGCCCGCCGGTACGGTGCCGCGCTCCCACGACTTCACGCGCTGCTGGCGGAGACGGTCAGGACGGCGGGGGCGCGACGCGTGGGTGACGAGTCCGGGGCGTCGCCCGGCCTCGCCGGACGTCTCCTCGCGGCCCCCGGCCCCGGCGGGCCCCCCGACGTCCTGACCCTCTGCGCCCTGCTGGCACTCGTCGGCATCGACTACGCCACCACCCTGGCCGCCGACGCCGTCGCCCTCCTCCTGGACCACCCCGACCAGTGGCGGGCCCTGCGCGAGGACCCCGGCCTCGCCCCCGCGTGCGTTGCGGAGACCCTCCGCTGCGCCCCGCCCGTACGGCTCCACCGGCTGTACGCGGAGTGGGACCTGGAGTTCGCCGGGACCAAGGTGGCACGCGGTGAGGAGCTCGTCGTGCTCACCGGGGCCGCGCACCGCGACCCGCGCCGGCACACCGAACCGGACCGGTTCGACATCCACCGGCACACGCGCGGCGACGGCCTCGACGGGCTGCTCGCCGGCCCCCTCGACGCCCTCGTCGGCCCGGCGGCCCGGCTGGCGGCCGAGGCGGCCCTGCGGGCCTGCGCTGCGGAGCTGCCCGAGCTCGCCCGTACCGGCGAAGTGCTGCGCCGGCTCCGCTCACCGATCACCGGGGGAGTGCTCCGCTTCCCCGCCGCACGCACCGCATCCGCCCACCGGACCCCGTGAACCGGACCCCATGACCCCGAGGAAGGCCCCCCATGTGCCGTGTCTGTGGAGGACCCGTCCGTCAGTTCTTCGACTTCGGGCGCCAACCACTCTCCGACGCCTTCGTGGACCCCGACCGGGTCGACGAGGAGTACTTCTACCGGCTCGCCGTGGGCCTCTGCGAGTCCTGCGGCATGACCCAGCTCCTGGACGAGGTCCCCCGGGAACGCATGTTCCACGAGGCCTACCCCTACCACTCCTCCGGCTCCGCCCACATGCGCCGCCACTTCGAGCGGACCGCCGGCCGGCTCTCCCGCGCCCACCTGCGCGGCAACGACCCCTTCGTGGTGGAGATCGGCTGCAACGACGGCGTGATGCTGCGGGCCCTCGCCAAGGAGGGCATCCGCCACCTCGGCGTCGAACCGTCCGGCGGCGTCGCCGAACTCGCCCGCCAGCAGGGCGTCCGGGTCCGCGACGCGTTCTTCGAGGAGGGGACGGCGGCCGAGATCCGGGCCACGGACGGCCCCGCCGACCTCGTCTACTCGGCCAACACCATCTGCCACATCCCCTACCTCGACTCCGTCTTCCGCGGCCTGGACACCCTCCTCGCCCCGCACGGCGTCTTCGTCTTCGAGGACCCCTACCTCGGCGACATCCTGGAACGCACCACCTTCGACCAGATCTACGACGAGCACTTCTACTTCTTCACCCTCACCTCGGTACGCGCCGCGGCAGCCCGGTACGGCTTCGAGGTCGTCGACGTCGAACGGCTGCCGGTGCACGGGGGAGAGCTCCGCTACACCCTGCGGCGCGCCGGCCGAGGCGCCCCGAGCCCGGCCGTCGCCGCGCTCGCCGCCGAGGAGGAGCGCAGGGGGCTGTGCCGGCCCGAGGCATTCGAGGACTTCGCCGCCGGGATCGAACGCATCCGCACCGACCTGACCGCCCTCCTGCGCGGCCTGCGGGCCGACGGCAAGCGGGTCGTCGGCTACGGCGCCACCGCCAAGAGCGCCACCGTCACCAACTACTGCGGCATCGGGCCCGAGTTGATCGAGTGGGTCTGCGACGCGACGCCCGCCAAGCACGGCCGGCTCACCCCCGGCACCCACATCCCGGTCCGCCCGACCGAGGCCCTGACCGAGCCCTACCCGGACTACGCGGTGCTCTTCGCCTGGAACCACGCCGAGGAGATCATGGCCAAGGAGCGGCTGTTCCGCGAGTCCGGCGGACGTTGGATCGTCTACGCGCCCGAGGTCCGCGTCATCTGACCCCCCCCAGGGCCCCGCGGAACGCCGCCGGCAAGGCCGGCACCCACCCCCATCAGACGAGGACGGTGTCATGGAGTCGCGACAGCTCGCCGTGGACGGCGCGTTCGAGTTCCGGCCGAGGATCTTCACCGACGAACGAGGGCTCTTCGTCTCGCCCTTCCAGGAGACGCCCGCCCGACAGGCCCTGGGCCACCCCCTGTTCCCCGTGGCCCAGACCAACCACAGCCGCTCCCGGCGCGGCACGATCCGGGGCGCTCACTACACCCTCACACCCCCCGGCATCGCCAAGTACGTGTACTGCGCGCGCGGCCGGGCCCTGGACATCGTCATCGACGTCCGGGTCGGCTCGCCGACCTACGGACGCTCGGAGGCCGTCCTGCTCGACCAGGAGGAGTTCCGCGCCGTCTACTTCCCCGTCGGCGTGGCCCACGCCTTCGTGGCGCTGGAGGACGACACCGTGATGTCGTACATGCTCTCCGGCGAGTACGTGCCGGAGAACGAACTCTCCCTCTCCGTGTTCGACCCGGCGCTCGACCTGGCGCTCCCCGAGGGCCTCGACCCGGTCATGTCCCCGCGCGACCGGGCCGCGCCCACCCTGGAGACGGCCGAGAAGTCCGGCACCCTCCCCGACTACCGCCGGTGTCTGGAGCTCGAACGGACACTGTGCGGCGGCCCGGCCCGATGACCGGCGCGAGGCGGCCCCCGGCGGCCCGCCCCGCCGTCGCCGTGCTCGGCGCGACGGGCTGCGTCGGCCGCACGGTCACCGCGGCCTTCGCGGCGGCCGGCCGGCCCGTCGTCGAACTGGCCCGCCGCCCGCCTCCGGACGCGGCCGGACGCCGGTTCCACGCGCTCGACCTCGCCGCCGTCGACGCCACCGAACTCGCCGCCCTGCTGACCGCCGCCGGGGTCGGCACCGTCGTCAACGCGGCGGGCGGCTGGGTCACCGGACCGGCGGAGAACGAACGCGCCCACGTCCACCTCGTGGAGAACGTGCTCGCCGCCTGCGCCCGGCTGCCGAACCCGGTCCGCCTCGTACAGGTCGGCACCGTGCACGAGTACGGCCCGCTGCCCGTCGGCACCGCCGCCGACGAGACCCTCGTCCCACGCCCCGTCTCCGTCTACGCGCGCACCAAACTCGCCGGCGCCGAAGCCGTGCTCCGCGCCACCCGCGCGGGCCACGTGGACGGGGTGGTGCTCCGCGTGGTCAACCTCAGCGGCCCGGACGTCTCCGCCGCCGGCTTCCTCGGCGCCGCCGTCCGCCTGCTGCGCGCCGCCACCCCCGACCGCCCCGCCGAACTCACCGTCGCCGACGCCCGCCGGGACTTCCTGGACGTACGCGACCTGGCCGCCGCCGTCCTCGCCGCCGCCGAGGCACCGGTGACCGGAGAGGTCCTCAACATCGGCCGCGGCGAGGCCGTACCCCTCTCCCACCTGCTCGACCTGCTCATCGCCGCCGCCGCCCCACCGCCCGGCGCGGTACGGCTGCGCACCGCACCCGTCGACTCCCGGGGCGGCGACTGGACCCTGGCCGACATCGGCCGGGCGGCCCGCCTGCTCGGCTGGCGGCCGGAGGTCGACCTGCCCGCATCCATCAAGGACATGTGGGACGCGAGCCGCGCGGACCACCCAGTGGAGCACGCATGACCGAAGCCACCACGCGCCGCGCGAGCCCGCGGCGCCCCACCACCGCCACGCCCCTGCGCGTCGCCGCCTCGGCCCGCGCCCGCGAGGGCGTCCTCACCCCCCACGACGACTTCCACGACTGGTTCGCGGCGCTCGCCGAACGCTCCTACACCCGAGTCGAGCGGGTCCCCCTCGACACGCTCGACGGGTGGCAGACCGACCCCCGCACCGGCAACCTGCGCCACCACACCGGCCGCTTCTTCACGGTCGAGGGCCTGGACGTCCGCATCCCGGACGGACCCGTGCCCGCCTGGAGCCAGCCCATCATCAACCAGCCGGAGATCGGCGTCCTCGGCATCCTGGTCAAGGAGTTCGACGGTGTCCTGCACTGCCTGATGCAGGCCAAGGTCGAGCCGGGCAACGCGGGCGGGCTCCAGATCTCCCCGACCGTGCAGGCCACCCGAAGCAACTACACCGGCGTCCACGGCGGCCGGCCCGTGCCCTACCTCGACCTGTTCCGCGAGCCCGGCCCCCGGGGCCCGCTCGTCGACGTCCGCCAGTCCGAACAGGGCTCCGCCTTCCACCACAAACGCAACCGGAACATGGTGGTCGAGGCCGACGGCGAGGTCGAGGTCCACGAGGGCTTCCGCTGGTTCACCCTGGGCCAGCTCCACCGGCTGCTCGCCGCACGGGACCTGGTCAACATGGACGCCAGGACCGTCCTGTCCTGCCTGCCCTTCGCCCACCCGGAGCTCGCCCGCGAACTCGGCCCGCCCGCCGACGCGTTCCGCGCCGCCCTGTTCCGCTCCTGCGACCCCACCGCCGAGCCCCGGCACTCTCTGGGCGCCGTCCTCAGCTGGATCACCGAGGCCCGTACCCGCACCGAGGTCCGCGCCCACCGCGTCCCGCTCGCCGGACT
Organism: Streptomyces sp. NPDC094032; assembly: GCF_040303965.1. NCBI lineage: Bacteria > Bacillati > Actinomycetota > Actinomycetes > Kitasatosporales > Streptomycetaceae > Streptomyces > Streptomyces sp. NPDC094032. The sequence goes on from NZ_JBEOUE010000048.1 coordinate 7,523, forward strand.
GCCCGGCTGGCACCGCACCCGCGAACGCGTCTCCCACGACAGCGGGGCCTTCTTCGACGTCATCGGCGTCCGCGTGGAGGCCCGCGGCCGGGAGGTCGCCGGCTGGTCCCAGCCGATGATCGAACCCCACGGCACCGGAGTCGTCGCCTTCCTGACCCGGACCATCGACGGGGTCCTGCACGTCCTGATGCACGCCCGGGCCGAGGCCGGCTACATGGACGTGGTGGAACTCGCGCCCACCGTCCAGTGCACCCCCGACTCCTACGCGTACCTGCCGAGCGGCGCCCGGCCCCGCTTCCTCGACGAGGTGGAGCACGCGGACCCGCGCCGGATCCGCTTCCAGTCCGTCCTGTCGGAGGAGGGCGGACGCTTCCACCACGCGCTCAACCGCTACCTGATCGTCGACACCGACACCAGCGGTGCGCCGGACGTCCCGCCCGACGACCCCGACTACCGGTGGATGACCGTGCACCAGCTCGTCGAGCTGCTGCGGCACAGCCACTACCTCAACATCCAGGCCCGCAGCCTGGTCGCCTGCCTGCAGAGCCTGCTCGTACCCGAGGAGCGGGCGCCGACCACGGAGAGGAAGGTGCGGTGATGAACGCCGAGAACGTACGACCGGTCACCCGGTGCCGGGTGTGCGGCGCCGCCGACTGGCAGGAGGTGGTCGCCTTCGGAGACGTGCCGCTGGCCAACGGGTTCCTGGAGCCGGCCGCCTCCTACGAGGACGAACCGGCCTACCCGCTGGGCGTGCTGTCCTGCCGCTCCTGCCGGCTGATGAGCGTCACCCACGTCGTCGACCCCGAAGTGCTCTACCGCACCTACAGCTACGTCACCTCGGGCTCGGAGACCATGACCCGGCACATGGAGTCCGTCGCGCGGGTCTGCCGCGAGCGCGGCGGCCTCGCCCCCGGCCACCTCGTGGTCGAACTCGGCAGCAACACCGGCCAGCAGCTCGCCGTCTTCGCCCGGGACGGAGCCCGGGTGCTCGGCGTCGACCCGGCCCGCAACCTGACGGCCTACGCCCAGCGGATCGGCATCCCCACGCTGCCCGAGTTCTTCACCCCCTCCACCGCCGAGGCCGTCAGCCGCGCCCACGGCCCCGCCCGGCTCATCCTCGGCCGGCACGTCTTCGCCCACATCGACGACCTCGCCGGAGTGCTCGCCGGGGTGCGCACCCTGCTCGCCCCCGACGGCGTCTTCGCCATCGAGGTCCCGTACGCCGTGGACCTGCTGGAGAAGCACGCCTTCGACACCATCTACCACGAGCACCTGTCGTACTTCCTGATGCGCACCCTGGACACCCTCTTCACCCGCCACGGACTGAGCCTCTTCGACGTGGAACGGCTCCCCGTCCACGGCGGCTCCCTCCTCGTCCTCGTCGGCCTGCCCGGCGTGCGGCCCGTCGCCGACGCCGTCGGCGCGCTGATCGCCGCCGAGGAGCGGGCGGAGCTCGGCACCGACGGCGGCTACCGGGAGTTCGTACGAGGCGTCCACACCGTCCGCGAGGAACTCCCCGCCCTGGTCAGGTCGTTGGTCGCGGAGGGCAACCGGGTGGCCGGATACGGGGCCTCGGCCAAGGGCACCACGATCCTCAACCTCTGCGGGCTCGGCACCGAGGAGATCGCCTACTGCACCGACACCACCCGGCTCAAACAGGACAAGGTGCTGCCCGGCACCCACATCCCGGTGCGCAGCCCCGAGTACGCCCGCACCGACCCGCCCGACGTCTACCTGATGCTGGCCTGGAACTACGCCGACGAGATCCTGCGCAAGGAGAAGGAGTTCCTGCGGGCCGGCGGCCGTTTCGTCCTGCCCTTCCCCAAACCCACCATCGTCTCCGCGGACTCCTTCCGCTGAGCCCGCCCGCGCGACGCGCGAGGCCCGGCGGACGCCCCACGGCGTCCACCGGGCCTCGCGCCGTCTCACGGCCGGTCGTCGCGGGTCACATACCGCTCGCGCACCAGCCACGCGCCGCCCTCGGACACCAGCACGTCCTCGCACACGCACATCAGGAGCAGCCGGGGCGCCTCGCCCTTCCGGGTCGCGACCACCTGGACGTACGAGCGCACCCGCACAGCGCCGTCGGCGTCCTCCGGGGCCGGTTCCTCCACCACCGCGGTGGTCAGCAGATGCCGGCGCGTCTCGCCCTCGGCCGCCAGCGCCGCGTGCGCCGAGCGGACGCCCTCGGCCAGGGCCGCGCGCCCGCGCACCGGCTCGGGCAGCGAGGGCGGCGCGAACAGGCCGTCCTCGGTGAAGGTCGCCGCCCAGGCCTCGGCCTCACCGGAGTCGAGCAACTGCATCTGCCGGGCGTGGAAGCGCTGGACCTCGGCACAGAGCACCGCGTACGAGGTGGCCGCGGGGCTGACGGTCTGGCTCACGTTTCTCCCTCCCGGCCCGCGCCGGTCGCGGGGCCGCTGCCCGGATGCTCGTCCCCCCGTGTGGAGCCGGACTCGTGCCCGGACCGGCCCCGGCCTCCAGCGCGGCTCCACCGGCGCTCCGGAACCGGCCGGGAGGATCCCCACCCTGACGCCCGCCCCGAACCCACGGAGGTGCGACATGAGGATCGTCGACCTGTCCTCGCCGGTGGACGCCGCGCTCTGGGAACCCGACCCGGTGGAGCACCACGTCCTCACGCCCCGCGAGGGAGCCCTGCACATGAGCGAGGAGATGCGCGCCCACTTCGGCGTCGACCTCGACCCCGACGAACTGCCCGACGGGGAGTTCCTCTCCCTCGACCGCCTCACCCTCACCACCCACACCGGCACCCATGTCGACGCGCCCTCCCACTACGGCTCCCGGGCCGGATACGGCGACGGCGTCCCGCGCCACATCGACCGCATGCCGCTGGACTGGTTCCTCCGCCCCGGCATGGTCCTCGACCTCACCGACGCGCCCACGGGAACGATCGGCGCGGACCGGCTGGAGAAGGAGTTCGCCCGGATCGGGCGCCGCCCCGACCCGCTGGACATCGTCCTGCTGCACACCGGGGCCCAGCGCCATCACGGCACCCGGCGGTATTTCACCGACTTCGCCGGACTCGACGGCCCCGCCGTACACCTGCTCCTCGACCTCGGCGTCCGGGTCATCGGCACCGACGCCTTCAGCCTCGACGCCCCGTTCGGCGACATCATCGCCCGCTACCGGGCCACCGGGGACCGGGAGGTGCTGTGGCCCGCGCACATGATCGGCAGGGACCGCGAGTACTGCCAGATCGAACGGCTCGCCCACCTGGAGGACCTGCCCGGCCCGTACGGCTTCCAGGTCTCCTGCCTCCCCGTGAAGATCACCGGCGCCGGGGCCGGCTGGACCCGCGCCGTCGCGCTCGTCGACGACTGAGCCACCGGACCTCCGCCCGCCCGTCCGACCCGTCCACCCCACCGGCGCCCGACCCCGGGCCCGTACCCGAAGGAGGCCGATGTTCGGCCACGACCTCGCGGACGTCTACGAACTCGTCTACCGCTCCCGTGGCAAGGACTGGGCGGCGGAGGCGACCGAGACGGCCCGGCTGATCAGGGACCGGCTGCCCGGCGCGGACTCCGTCCTGGACGTCGCCTGCGGCACCGGCGCCCACCTGGAGACCCTCGCCGGGCACTTCACCCACGCCGAGGGACTCGAACTCTCACCGGCCATGCTGGAGCGCGCCGCCGACCGGCTCTCCGGGGTCCCCCTGCACCAGGGCGACATGCGCGACTTCGACCTCGGGCGCACCTTCGACGCCGTGGTCTGCCTCTTCACGGCGATCGGCTACCTGCCGACCCTCCCGGACATGCGGGCGGCGGTCGCGACCATGGCCCGCCACCTGCGCCCGGGCGGGGTGCTGGTCGTCGAACCCTGGTGGTTCCCCGAGCGGTTCCTCGACGGGTACGTGGCCGGGGACCTGGCGAGCGACGAACGGCGCACGGTCGCGCGGATCTCGCACTCGACCCGCCGGGGCCGGACCACCCGGATGGAGGTCCGGTTCGTCGTCGGCGAGGTCGGCGGCATCAGGGAGTTCACCGAGATCGACCTGCTCACCCTCTTCACGCGCGAGGAGTACCTGACGGCGTTCGCCGACGCGGGCTGCCCGGCGGAGTACCTGAGCCCGGAGTGGACGGCCCGGGGCCTGTTCGTGGCACGTCGCGGCTGAGGGCAGAAATCACAGAAATGCGGAGTCGAGGGGCAGTCGAGATCGATGCGAGCGGCATCGGCTGAACTCGGTCCCCATCCGAGCGGAATTGGAGAGTGTCCGTGACCATTCGCGTGTGGGGATATCTGGACGAGTACGCCGCCGAACGCGAGGAGATCCTCGACGCGGTCGACACCGTCTTCGGCTCGGGACGCCTCGTCCTCGCCGACAGCGTCCGGTCCTTCGAGGAGGAGTTCGCCGCCCGGCACGGCGTCGCGCACTGCGTCGGCGTCGACAACGGCACCAACGCCGTCAAACTCGGCCTGGAGGCCCTCGGCGTCGGGCCCGGGGACGAGGTGATCACGGTCTCGAACACCGCCGCCCCGACCGTGCTCGCCATCACCGGCACCGGGGCCACCCCGGTCTTCGTCGACGTCCGCGAGGACTACCTCATGGACGTCGACCGGGTCGAAGCCGCCCTGACCCCGCGCACCCGCTGCCTCCTCCCGGTGCACCTGTACGGCCAGTGCGTCGACATGGCCCCCCTGGAGGAACTGGCCGCGCGCCACAGGCTCACCGTCCTGGAGGACTGCGCGCAGGCCCACGGCGCCCGGCACCACGGCCGCCCGGCCGGCGGCATGGGGAAGGCCGCCGCCTTCTCCTTCTATCCGACGAAGGTCCTCGGCGCGTACGGGGACGGCGGCGCGGTCGTCACCTCCGACCCCGACGTGGACGAGGCGCTCCGCCGGCTGCGCTACTACGGCATGGAGGAGCGCTACTACGTCACCGCCCTGCCGGGCCACAACAGCCGGCTCGACGAGGTGCAGGCCGAGATCCTGCGGCGCAAGCTGCGCCGCCTCGACACCTATGTCGCCGCCCGCCGCGAAGTGGCCCGGCGCTACGCCGAGGGCCTCGCCGACACCGACCTGATCCTCCCCGCGACGAACCCCGGCAACGAGCACGTGTACTACGTGTACGTCGTCCGGCACCCGCGCCGGGACGCGATCATCGAGGCGCTCCGCGAGCGGGACATCGAGCTCAACGTCAGCTACCCGTGGCCGGTGCACACCATGACCGGGTTCCAGCACCTCGGCTACCGGGAGGGGTCCCTCCCGGTGACCGAGCGGCTGGCCGGCGAGATCTTCTCGCTGCCCATGTACCCCTCACTCGCCCCCGACACCCAGGACCGGGTCGTCGAGGCCCTCCGGGACGTCCTCAAGACCCTGTCCTGACACCGAGAGCCGAGTGGCGAAGAGCCCGTTCTCGCTCCGGCTCAGGGCCCGCAGGGCGGCGGCGTGCGGCGCGAACTCCGGCCGCCCCACCGCCCGCAGGAACGAGGCCCGGTCCGCCCAGACGGCGAGGTTCACATAGGCGGCCGGGTCGTCGAGCTCCCGGAGCAGACGGTGCCGGACGAAGCCCGGCTGGCGCGCCATGAACGCGGAGGTCCGGGCGAAGACCTCCTCGAACTCCTCGGCCGGGCCGTGCACGGTGAACCTGTTGACGAACATCACCTCGGCGTCGTGGTCCATCCCCTCGGGCATGGCAGGCCCCTCCTCGTCTCGTCGGCCGCGCGCCCGGCGACCCCGGACGCGTGGCGGCGAGCCTGCCCCGGCCCCGTGGAGAACGTCTCGACTCCCGCTGACCGGCCGCCCTCGCCGGTCCCCCCGTATCCCCCCCCGCAGGTCACCTCACCGGGCGCCCGCCTCCTCCACCACCGGAGCCGCGCGGAGGGTCTCCTCAAGACGCTCCTTGGCGTAGGCCCGGGTCAGCCGGTCGAAGACATAGCGCCCGACCCCGTCCGCGCACCGGTCCGTGCCCAACAGATGCTGGTCGGCGAGGACTTCGAGGAGGAATTCCAGCTCCGGGGCCGGCCGGTTCAGCAGGTCCGCGGCCTGCGCCGCCGTGAAGGGCGCCTCGCCCAGCATGCTCAGCAGCCGGAACGCCCCCTGCTCCGACGAGGTCAGCCCCGCGTAACTCGCGTCGTACCGCGAGCGCACGTCCAGCTCGCCGAGCCGCGCCACGTCGAGGATCCGGGGCGTCGCGCCGAGCCGGTCGGCGAGCGCCGTCAGGGAGAGCCGCGGCCCGGCGGCGAGCCGCCCGCCGACACAGCGCAGGGCCAGCGGGTGCCGCCCGAGCAGCTCCACGATCCGGTGCGCCGCCTCCGGCTCGCGCTCCACCCGCTGCCTGCCCGTGAGGGCCGCCAGGATCTCCAAAGCCTCCTCCTGCGGCGGCGGGCCCAGCTCGACGCGCTCGGCTTCCACCAGCGCGGTCATCCTGCGGCGCCCGGTGACGAGCAGCGCGCAGCGCGGGTCCGCGGGGAGCAGGTGCCGGATCTGGGCCGAGCACGCGACGTCGTCAAGGAGCACCAGCACCCGCCGTCCGGCCGTACGGGACCGGAACAGCGCCCCGCACTCCTCCGGGCTCTCCGGGATCCGGGAGGTCGGCACCTCCATCGCGCGCAGGAACCCGCGCAGCACCTCGGCGGGGTCGCGGGGCTCGGGGGAGGACCCGCGCAGGTCCGCGTAGAGCTGCCCGTCGGTGAACCGTGGCCGCAGCATGTGCGCCAGGTGCACGGCCAGCGCGCTCTTGCCGATCGCGGGCGGCCCGGTCACGACCCCGATGCGGGCCGCGGTGCCGTCGGCGCCCGGACCGTCCGGATCGCCCAGCGCCGCCTCCAGCTCCTTGAGGGCCGCCTGCCGGCCGACGAACCCGGCAAGACCGGCGGGCAGTTGGGCCGGATTCCCGATCGACTCCCGTACGGGGAGGGGCGCGGCGGCCGGGGGAACGCGCGCGCGGTCGTCCACCGGCGGCGGCGCCGGAAGGGACGCCGGCGCGGCCGCCGGCCGGGGCGCGGGCCTCGGGCGCGGAGGCTCCTCGTGCTCGGAGGGGTGGTCGGCGAGCAGGGTCTGCTGGAGCCGGGCGAGCTCCTTGCCCGGTTCGAGCCCCAGCTCGTCGATCATCTTCTGCCGCAGGCTCTGGTAGGCCTCAAGCGCCTCGTGCCGTCGGCCGGACCGGTGCAGGGCCACCATGAGCAGCCCGTGCAGGTGCTCGTGCAGCGGGTGTTGCAGCACCAGCGACTTGAGCTCGCTGATGAGCTCGCGGTGCCGGCCGGTCTCCAGGTCGGCCTCGATGCGCAGTTCGAGGATGCGGAAGCGCAGCTCCTCAAGGCGGGTCACGTACGAGAAGAGCCGCCCGCCGGTCTCGACGTCGGCCAGCGCGGGGCCGCGCCACAGGGCCAGCGCCCGCTCGAAGCTGGCCAGCGCACCGGCGGAGTCGCCCCGCTGGAGGAGCTCCTGGCCCTCGTCGGCGGTCTGCTCGAAGAGGCTGACGTCGAGGCTGGACGGCGGAATGGTGAGGCTGTAGCCGCCCGGCTGGGTCTGGAGAAGGTTTCCGAGCCCCTGTTTCAGGAGCAGTTTGCGGAACTTGTAGATGTAGGTCTGCAACGTTGTCACGGCGCTCGGCGGAGGGAGCTCGGGCCATAGCTCGTCGATCAGTTCGGATGCCTGGACCACGGTGTTGTGCCGCAGCATGAGCAGGGAGATGACCTGTCGGGGCTTGGGCGCGGTCGGCATGATGTTGCGCCCCCGCCAGCGTATTTCGACGGGCCCCAGAAGCCGGAACTCCAAGATGTTTCCTCCCGATTCAGGTACGTCCTCATCGGCTGATCACCTCGAACCCACGGTAGATCGTCGAAAACGGCTGGTCAATGAAGGCTGGAGTGAAGGGAGTTGGGAGAGCGCACCGGAATCGCCGACTCCTGGAAAAGTTCCCGTAAAGCACTGGTCATCGAGAAGTGGCGGAGATTCGCTCCCGGAGACACCCGCCCCCGGACCCCGAAGAACCCCGCCGACCCGCCGCTCGCCGCCAGGGGAGTGGCCGGGAACCGGACGGCCGGGCGGCCGGTTCCCGCCATCCGGGACGCCTCCCCGCCCGCTCCGTCCCCTCGCCCCCCGCCTCCTTCGGCGCCCTCCCGCTCCCGGCCCTCCAGCGTTCCTCCAGCGGGAATCCACCCCGGCGGCGCCCGGCCGGCCTCCCGGACCCCGCCGTCCGACACGCTCCCGCCGCCCGTGTCAAGGCTCCGCGCGATCCTCCACGCCGCATTGAGCCGAACGCGAGCCGATCGGCGCACGCTCGCCGTGTGGACATTTCTGTCGAGGGCACCGACGCGGGTAAAGGGGGACGCGGATGAAGGCGGCCGGTAATCGGCGTGTGGTCATCACGGGAATGGGGGTCGTGGCACCGGGCGCGATCGGCGTGAAACCGTTCTGGGATCTCCTGACCTCGGGACGCACCGCCACCCGTACGATCACCGCGTTCGACCCCACGCCCTTCCGTTCCCGAATAGCGGCGGAATGCGATTTCGATCCGGCGGCGGAGGGACTCACGCCCCGGCAGATCCGCCGTATGGACCGGGCCGCCCAATTCGCCGTCGTCGCCGCCCGCGAGGGCATCGAGGACAGCGGCATCGACCGGGAGGCGCTGGACGGCACCCGCGTCGGCGTCGTCATCGGCAGCGCCGTGGGCTGCACCACGAGCCTGGAGAACGAGTACGCGGTCGTCAGCGACAGCGGCGGCCGCTGGCTGGTCGACCACGCCTACGCCGTCCCTCACCTCTTCGACTACTTCGTGCCCAGTTCCATCGCCGCCGAGGTCGCCCACGACCGGATCGCGGCGGAGGGACCGGTCTCGCTGGTGTCGACCGGCTGCACGTCCGGCCTGGACGCGGTGGGCCGGGCGGCCGACCTGATCGCCGAGGGCGTGGCCGACGTGATGGTGGCCGGTGCGACGGAGGCGCCCATCTCGCCCATCACCGTGGCGTGCTTCGACGCGATCAAGGCGACGAGCCCCGACAACGACCGGCCGGGGGAGGCGTCCCGGCCCTTCGACCGTACGCGACGCGGCTTCGTCCTCGGTGAGGGCGCGGCGGTGTTCGTCCTGGAGGAACGGGAGCACGCCCGCCGCCGGGGCGCCGAGGTGTACGCCGAGATCACGGGCTTCGCGAGCCGCTGCAACGCCTTCCACATGACCGGACTGCGGCCCGACGGACGGGAGATGGCCGAGGCGATCCGCGTGGCGCTCGCCGACGCCCGTACGGACCCGACCGCGATCGACTACGTGAACGCCCACGGCTCCGGCACCCGGCAGAACGACCGGCACGAGACCGCGGCCTTCAAGCTGGCCCTCGGCGAGCACGCCCGCCGCACCCCGGTGAGCAGCATCAAGTCGATGATCGGGCACTCGCTGGGCGCCATCGGCTCCCTGGAGATCGCCGCCTGCGCCCTCGCGGTCCGGCACGGCGTGGTCCCGCCCACGGCGAACCTGCGGGAGCCCGACCCGGAGTGCGACCTCGACTACGTACCCCTGGAGGCCCGCGCGCTGCCGGTGTCGCGCGTCCTCACGGTCGGCAGCGGCTTCGGCGGCTTCCAGAGCGCGATGGTGCTGGCCGGACCCGAGGCGGGCGGGGGAGCGGCGGGATGAGCGCGGACACGGTCGTCACCGGCCTCGGGGTGGTCGCCCCGACGGGTCTGGGGCACCAGGAGCACTGGGCGAACACCCTGCGCGGCGCGTCGGCGATCGGCCCCGTCACCCGCTTCGACGCGGCCCGCTACCCGAGCCGGCTGGCGGGCGAGGTGCCCGGCTTCGTACCCGAGGAGCACCTGCCGAGCCGACTCCTGCCGCAGACCGACCACATGACCCGGATGGCCCTCGTCGCCTCCGACTGGGCCCTCGCCGACGCCGCGGTCGACCCGGCGGCGCTGCCCGAGTACGGGATGGGCGTGGTCACCGCCGCCTCGGCGGGCGGCTTCGAGTTCGGCCACCGGGAGCTCCAGAACCTGTGGGGCCGAGGCCCCGCGCACGTCAGCGCCTATCAGTCCTTCGCGTGGTTCTACGCGGTCAACACCGGCCAGGTGTCGATCCGGCACGGCCTGCGCGGCCCCGCGGGGGCGCTCGTCACCGAACAGGCCGGCGGCCTCGACGCGCTCGGCCAGGCCCGCCGGCAACTGCGGCGCGGCCGGCCGATGGTGCTCGCCGGAGCGGTGGACGGCTCTCCGTGCCCGTGGGGCTGGGTGGCGCAGCTCAGCACGGGCCGGATGAGCGAGGAAACGGACCCGGCCCGCGCGTACCGCCCCTTCGGCCCGGGCGCCGACGGCTACGTACCGGGCGAGGGCGGCGCCCTGCTGGTCCTGGAGAGCGAGGAGGCCGCCCGCGCACGCGGCGCCACTCGCTGGTACGGCCGGATCGCCGGCTACGCGGCCACGTTCGACCCGCCGCCCGGCTCCGGGCGCCCGCCGAACCTGCTGCGCGCCGCCCGCGCCGCCCTCGACGACGCCGAGCTTGCCCCCGAGGGCATCGACGTGGTGTTCGCGGACGCGGCGGGCACACGGGAGGAGGACACGGCGGAGGCCGACGCCCTGCGCGCCCTGTTCGGCCCGTACGGGGTCCCGGTCACGGCCCCCAAGACGATGACCGGCCGCCTGAGCGCCGGCGGCTCGGCCCTGGACGTGGCCACGGCGCTGCTGGCCCTGCGTGAGGGGATCATCCCCCCGACCGCCAATGTCGACCGGCCGCGCCCCGAACACACCCTGGACCTCGTGACCGCCCCGCGCCGGACCCGGCCGGCGGCGGCCCTGATCCTGGCCAGAGGCCGAGGCGGCTTCAACTCGGCGCTGGTGCTGACACTCCCGACCTGACCACGTCACCACCACCCCCCACCGACAGGAGAAGAGACGCACATGCCCCAGTTGACGACCGACCGGCTCATGGAGATCATCCGGGACTGCGCGGGCGAGGGAGACCCGGTGACGGGCGACCGCCGCCCCGAGGACCAGGAGTTCACGACCCTGGGCTACGACTCGCTGGCCCTGCTGGAGACGGCGAGCAGGCTGGAGCGGGAGTTCCCGGTGTCGATCGAGGACGACGCCCTGGCCCTCGCCAAGACCCCCGCCCAGCTCACCGCCCTGGTCAACCGCCTCCTGGCGGAAACCCCCTAACCCCCATGTCCCTACCGGGGCTCCGGGTCCACGAGGACGCAGCGGGTGCCGGTGTAGATCGTCGGCATGCAGCGGTTGCAGTGGACGCACAGGGACCTGCTGCTCGTTCCGGCCCGGTAGCGGGCGACGAGGTCGGGTTCGCGGAGCAGGGCCCGGCCCATGGCCACGAAGTCGAAGCCCTCGGCCATGGCCCGCTGGGCGGTGGCGAGGTCGGCGATGCCGCCGAGGAGGATCAGCGGCAGATCCAGCGCGGCGCGGAACTGGCGGGCCGAGTCCAGCAGATACGACTCCTGGTAGGGGTACTCGACGAGGAAGCGTCCGCCCAGCGCCCGCACGGCCAGGCGCTGGGGACGCGGGAAGGTGGCGGCGAACTCCCGTAGCGGCGCGGCGCCGCGGAAGAGGTACATCGGGTTGAGCAGGGAGCTGCCCGCGGTGAGCTCCAGGGCGTCGACCGTGCCGTCGTCCTGGAGCCAGCGGGCGAGCTGGAGGCTCTCGTCGGGCCGGCTGCCGCCGGGGACACCGTCGTCCATGTTCAGCTTGGCGATGACGGCGAGGCGGTCTCCGACCGCGTCCCGCACCGCGCGGGCGGCGTCCCGAGCGACCGTGGCCCGGTTGGCGAGGCTGCCGCCGTACCGGTCCCGGCGCCGGTTGAGCCGGGGGCTGAGGAACGCGCTCGCGAAGTAGTTGTGACCGAGGTGGATCTCCACGGCGTCGAAGCCGGAGGCGAGCGCGAGCTCGGCCGCCTCCCCGTGCGCCCGGACGATCCGCGCGATGTCGGCCTCACCGGCGGCGCGGGTGGTCCGCATCCCGAGCGGACTGAACCGACGGGTGGGGGCGAGCGCCGGAGCGCGGTTCGAAGCGGCGTTCGCGACCGGCCCGGCATGGCCGATCTGCGCCGACACGGCGGCACCCTCGGCGTGCACGGCCTCCGTCAGCCGGCGTAGCCCCGGCACGGCCTCGGGCCGCATCCAGATCTGCCGCCGCTCGGTCCGCCCCTCCGGGGCCACGGCCAGGTAGGCGACGGTGGTCATGCCCACCCCGCCGGCCGCGGGGGCCCGGTGGTACTCGATCAGCCGGTCGGTGACCAGTCCGTCCGGGGTGGCCCCCTCGAACGTGGCCGCCTTGAGGACACGGTTACGCAGACCCAGCGGGCCCAGCCGCGCCGGTGCGAGGACATCGGGGACGTTGCGCGGCACCGAGGTGACCATCGGTCGGGCATCCTTCCTGGGCGTGGGCGTGGGCGTGGGCGTGGGCGTGGGCGTGGGCGTGGGCGAGTCGGTTTCGAGTCCGCAGCAGAGCACACTCTCCCTGCACTTTCCATGGACACGTCAGTGTCGTGCCCGAGGTCGCCGCGCCGACGGATGTTCCCCCCACTCCGCCGTCGGTGAACACCACCCCGACCGAGCGCGACGGTCATTACCGTCCATGGGCATGACGACGGTCACCACGCGCACGGTCGAGTACTCCGCCGACAACCTGACGATGTTCGGACACCTCGCGCTCCCGGCAGGCGCCGAGCGCCGCCCCGCGGTCCTGATCGGTCCCGAGGGGGTGGGCCTCAGCGACGTCGAGCGTCACCGGGCCGAAGCCCTGGCCGAGTTGGGGTACGTGGCGCTGGCGTTCGACCTCCACGGCGGACGCTACCTGGAAGACCCGGAGGAGATGCTGGCCCGTTGCCTGCCGCTGCTCACCGACCCCGACCGGATGCGCGGCATCGGCCACGCCGCGCTCGACGTACTGCGTGCCGAACCACGGGCCGACCCGGACCGGATCGCCGCCATCGGCTACGGCACCGGCGGCGCCATCGCACTGGAACTGGGCCGCGATGGCGTCGATCTGCGCGCGATCGGGACGATCAACGCGGTCACCACGGGCCGACCGGGTGAGGCGGCACGCATTCGCTGCCCGGTATGGGCCGGGGTCGGGTCGGAAGACCCGATCATGCCGCCCGCCCAACGGGACGCCTTCGCCGAGGAGATGGAGGCCGCGGGCGTCGACTGGCGCCTCGTGGTCTACGGAGGAGCCCTTCACGCCTTCCACCATCCGCCGGTCGACCACACCGTGCTGCCCGGCGTCGGCCACCACCCGCGGCACGCACGACGAGCCTGGCGTGACGTCGTCGCCCTCCTCGCCGAATGCCTGCCCGTCACGATGGTAAGGGGTCTCAGAAGCACCAACACGCCACGCCCGTAAGCCCGTTCCCCGCGCGTTTGGCGCACGCGGAGGCGGGAAGAGGCGGTGCGGGGCCGGCGGGAGATCAAGGACCGACACAGGGGGGACCATGAGAACCGACGAAGCCGAGGGCACGCCCGCGTACTGGGATCCGGCACATCCGGTCCTGAAGATCCTGCGGGCCCGACGCGACTCCGGCAGCCTGCCGGGGCAGCGCACCGACGGCGCACGGGTCGCCCTGGCCGTCGAGGGCGGCGGCATGCGCGGGGTGATCTCGGCGGCGATGCTCTCCCAACTCGAGGACTACGGCTACAAGAACGCCTTCGACGTCGTCTACGGCTGCTCCGCCGGCGGGATCAACGGCGCCTACTTCCTCGCCGGCGAGACGTGGTACCCGCTGTCGATCTACTACGACGATCTGACGACCAAACGTTTCGTCGACTTCTCCCGGCCGCTGCGCCGCCGCCCGATCCTGGACCTGTCCTACTCCTTCGACCACGTCATGGAGCGGGTGAAGCCGCTGGACTACGAGGCGGTGCTCCGCTCGCCGATCCCCCTGGCCGTTCCCGTCACCGACATCGACGCCCTGCGGACCGTGGTCCTGCGGGACTTCTCCTCCCGGCAGCACCTCAAGGACGCGTTACGCGCCTCGGCGTGGCTTCCCGTCGCCGTCCCCGGCACGGTCGCCCTGCCGGAGGTGGGACGCGCCGTGGACGGCGGAGTCCTCACGGCCCTGCCGTTCCGGCTCGCGCTCGACGACGGCTGCACCCACGTCCTCTCCCTCAGCACGCGGCCGATGCGGCCGGCCGGCGGCGGATTCGACCTGCTCCACCGCTTCACGTACCTCCACCTGGAGAAGGTGCGCCGGGGACTGGGCAGCGGATACCTGGCGGCGATCCGCCAGAAGCACATCGACCAGGAACGCCTGCGCCGCATGCGGACGGCTCCCGGCTCCGAGGCCCCGTACGTCCTCGATCTGGCGCCACTGCCGTGGATGCCCGAGCTCAAACGACACGAACTGAAACACGGCCCACTCCTCCGGCACGCCCGGATGGCCTACGGGATCGCCTTCTGCGCCACCGAGGGCAGACCGGCCGACCTGATCCGCCGGGGAGGGATCCGTGCCATGCCGAGACTGATGGTGGTGGACAGCGCGCATGGACAACCAGGGCACCACGCTGGACCGGCTGCTCGCGGCCCTGTCGGACCTGAGCGGATATGACGACCCGCAGTCGGCCCGATTACGCACCCTGCTCGAACTTCCGGCCGACGGCCGGCCGGAGACGGCCCGGCAGAAGGCCCGCCGTCTCGGGCTGTGGCGGCGTCTGCTGCACGACATACCGCTGGACGAGAGATCGTTCGACGACCGCTTCGGCCCCGCCGGCCGACAGGCCACGATCGCGCGGCTGGTCTCCTGGTGCCTCGGGTACCGCGCGTGGGGCGGCCGGAGCCGGGCCGACGGGGCCGAGCTGTTCGGCTTCGTCACCCTGTTCCTGCTGACCCTGCTCGGTCTCGCGGAATCGGAGGCCCAGCGCTCGCTCTCACCGGCGGGGGCCGCCACCGGCCGGCGAGACCAGGGGCTGACGCACGACTGCGGGGGCATCTGCGGCGCCCTCGTCGAAGAGGTCGCGGTCGCCGAGGTGATCGCCGACGTGTACAGCCCCGAGGGGGAGTCCGCCGGGCGCCGCCCACCGGCGGCGGGAGGGCCCGCGGAGCGTGAATGGCGGGCGATGCAGCGCACGTTGCGCTTCCATCGCCATGGCAGCACGTCGATGATCCTGCGGGGCAGCACCGCGGACGCCGTCCACGGCACCCGCCCGGAGTTCGCCCTGAAGCTGATCCTGTACCCGTTCACCAGGATCGCGACCCTCGCGCAGGCCACGCGCGGCTACGCGGAGACGTACGGCACGTCTAGCAGCGGAGCGCGTCATCTCGTGCGGGTCTGGGCCAGCTTCGACAGCTGGATCCTCATGGACTTCGTCGAGGGAAGGACGCTCGCCGAAGTCGTCCGCGAGGAGGCGGAGCGGGAGACGCCCGACGCGCGCCGGGTACCCTCCCTCAGCCTCGACCGGCTCAGGGACAAGGGCCTGCTGCTCTTCGACGCGCTGGAGGAACTCCAGCGCCTCGCGCGAGAGGACCCGGTGCACGGCGGGCTCAAGGGAGTGCACGCGGACCTCACGCCCTCCAACATCATCGTGTCCGCGTCCGACGGCACCTTCAAACTCGTCGATCTCGGCCGCAACTACCTCTACACCCACACGGTCACCGGTACGGGAGGGGCCGAATCCCGCTACATCGCTCCCGAGGTCAGGGCGGGGGAGACCGACATCGCCCGGGCGGATCTGTACTCGCTCGGTCAGCTGCTGATCCTCTTCGGCACCGGGCAGGCGGGAGCCGAAGGGGTGGTGCCGGACATCTTCTACATGCGCGCCGCGCTCCTGGCCCGCTTCCTGGAGGACCTCGTCGACGCGGCCCCGGCGCGTCGGCTGCTCGTCTTCTCCGGCGGAGCCGACCCGACGCACACCTTCGCCCGGCTGAAGCGCGACTTCCTGGCCGAGCTGGAGATGGTGCAGGCCGCCGAACAGGGCGAGAGCGACCTGCGGGTCGAGACCGGCTGGCGCGCCTGGCGCGAGCTGCTCCGCCCGCTGGCCGGCGACCCGGGGCGGGAGTGGCGGCTGTGGCGGATGCGCAGACAACAGAGCGACCGGGCGGAAACGGACCGGGGCTCGTTCGCCAACTGGCTGCTCGCCTGGTCGCTGCTGTCGGCGGTGATCTGGGCGGTGACGAACACCGTCGTCATCACCTGGATCCTGCGCGACCTGGACCTCTCGTGGGGGAACAACCTGGTGTCCCTGGTGCAGCGGGCCGCCGGCACCCCCGAGGGTCTCCCGATCGTCGACTCATGGCGGCGCGACGACTACCAGGTGCCGGACCTGCGGGCCAGCCTCCCGGCCAGGATGGTCGGGCTCTCCTACGCCATCGCGGCGCCGAAGTACTACCAGATGCTCTTCTCCGGGCTGACGCCCCTGGCCATCGGCTGGCGCGCCGGATCGCTGACGAGGCTGGCCGTGGCGACGGAGGTGATCATGCGGCTGATGGCCGTGGTCCCGTGCCTGCTGGTGCTGGCGATCACGCTCGTCGAGCCCCGCTGGTGGCCGCTCAACTCGGCGATCGGGCAGATCCTGACGTGGCTCGCGAACGTGTTCACCCTCGCCTACATCCACGCGGTCGTCCGCCGCTCCCGGCGCCTCGGCCTCAGCACCCTCCCCGCCGACGACACCAAGATCACCGGCCTGTCCTCGTTCGCCCAGTGGGTACCGACGTCGCTCTTCTACTGCGTGGCCGTGCTGACCATCGGCACGGCCCTCTACCTGGGACTCCTCCACGACGTCTATGTGTACGCGTCCGCCGTGACCGCGACGAACATCTTCCTGTTCTACGCCATCAAGTGCGGCGTGGGCGGCCCGACGATCCGCGTCGCCATCGTCCGCACCTGCCTGGCCGCCGAGCGCGTGGCCCGCTGCCGCTGACCACGCGCCCGCCGCCCTCAGCTCAGGCTCTTGACCGCCTCCGCGTCGTACGGCTTGAGCTCGCCGGTCCGGCCCGCGAGGACCTTGGCCGCCCACTCCGGGTCCTGGAGCAGCGCGCGGCCGACGGCGACCATGTCGAACTCGTCGCGCTCCAGACGGTCGAGGAGCTCGTCGATGCCCTGGACCGGCGCGCCCTGGCCCGCGAAGGCGTGGATGAAGTCGCCGTCGAGGCCGACCGAGCCGACGGTGATGGTGGGGCGGCCGGTGAGCTTCTTGGTCCAGCCCGCCAGGTTGAGGTCCGAGCCGTCGAACTCGGGGATCCAGTGGCGGCGGGTGGAGGCGTGGAAGGCGTCGACACCGGCGGCGGCGAGCGGGCTGAGGATCGCCTCCAGCTCCCGCGGAGTCCCGGCGAGCCGGGCGTCGTAGGCGTCCTGCTTCCACTGCGAGTAGCGGAAGAGCACGGGGAAGTCGGACGAGACGGACGCGCGGACGGCGGCGACGATCTCGGCGGCGAACTTCGTACGGGCCACGGGGTCGCCGCCGTACGCGTCGGTACGCCGGTTCGTCCCGGCCCACAGGAACTGGTCGATGAGGTAGCCGTGGGCGCCGTGGAGCTCGACGCCGTCGAAGCCGATGCGCTCAGCGGTCGCGGCGGCCTCGGCGAAGGCGCCGATGACGTCGTCGAGGTCGCCCTGGGTCATCGCCCGGCCCGCGCCCTCGGTGCCGTCGGTACGGATGCCGGAGGGGCCTATGGCGGGGGCGTCGGGGTAGGGCGCCTGGCCCTGCCGGCGCACCATGCCGATGTGCCACAGCTGCGGCACGATCGTGCCGCCCGCCGCGTGCACGTCCTCGGCGACCTTCGCCCACCCCGCCAGCTGCTCCTCGCCGTGGAACCGCGGCACACGGTCGCTCTGTCCCGCCGACGCGTGGCCGACGTAGGTGCCCTCGGTGACGATCAGGCCCACACCGGCGGCGGCGCGGCGGGCGTAGTACGAGCGGACGTCCTCGCCGGGCACGCCACCGGGGGAGAACATGCGCGTCATCGGCGCCATCACGATGCGGTTCGGGACAGTAAGGCCGTTGAGGGCCACGGGCCGGGAGAGGATCTCGGCCGCGCGGGAGGCGGGGGACGCGAGGGCGTTCACAGGGGCGCTCCTTATGGCTTTTACTTGACAACCTTGATGCTTGAGAACTTCATGCAACAAGAAGAAGGTAGATCTCCATATTTCAGATAGTCAAGTTTCTCCGTTAGGGTGCCCCCATGACAGAAGCCCCTCGTGCGCAAGAGCCCGTCGACACGGACCGGCTCATGGAGCGGCTCTCGATGTCCTGGGGCGTCTACCTCGGCGACTTCACCCTCGCGGCGGCGAGCGAGCACCTCACCGCGAGCCAGGCCAAGGCCCTGACCGCGCTCCGCCGCGGCCCCGCCGCGATGCGCGCCCTGGCCGACACCATGACCTGCGACGCCTCCAACATCACCGGCATCATCGACCGCCTGGAGAAACGCGGCCTGGTGCGCCGCGAAGCCGACCCGTCCGACCGGCGCGTCAAGAACGTCACCCTCACGCCCGAGGGCGAACGCGTCACCGACGCGATCCGCACGAAGATGCACACCACACAGGCCGGCCTGAGTACCCTCACCACCGAGGAACGCGCGACCCTCGACGCCCTGCTGGAACGCGTCTTCACCTGCCACCCCACGACCTGACCCCGGCTCGGCTCGGCTCGGCGAAATCGACTCGCCGCGTCGGCACACCCGATGGCAGGGTGCGGAGCATGACGCCCCAGTATCAGATCCGTGCCGACCACGACGCCCGCACGATCGTGGTCTATCAGGCGTACTCACCCGCCATCGCCGACCCGGCTCTGCGGGCGGGCCGCTTCGTCGCGCCGTTCTCGTTCCACCGAATGACCTGGATCAAGCCGTCGTTCATGTGGCTGATGCACCGCAGCAACTGGGCGCGCAAGCCCGGCCAGGAACGCGTTCTCGCGGTGCGGATCACGCGGGAGGGCTGGGAAGAGGCCCTGTCCCAGGCCGTGTTGACGACCGCCGACCCGGCGGCGGTGGCCCAGGCGGCCGTACACGTCCAGTGGGACCCGGAGCGTTCGCCGCGCGGAGCGGCGCTGAACCACTACAGCATCCAGGTCGGCATCGGCCGCCACCTGATCCGCACGTTCACCGACGAGTGGATCGTCGGTCTCACCGACCTCACTCCCTTGGTCCGCAAGGCCTCGGCACTGATACAGACCGGCCAGGCGAGCAAGGCGCAGCGGCTGCTCCCTCCGGAGCGCGCCTACCCGCTGCCCCGGACCTTGGAAGACGTCGTTTCCCCCGGCAGGTGATCCGTAGGGCCTATCCGGCGCGGCGGGCCAGCAAGTGGGCGTCGAGGAAGCCTCGTTCGGAGGCCGGGTCGTGCAGCAGCCGGGCGAAGGGCACGAGCCCGGCGTCGGCCAGCAGTCCGGCGAGGCGGTCCGCCGGCCAACTGTAGGCAGGCGTCACCTTGTGATCGAACCGGACCGGCTCCGGTCCGTCCGTCCCGAAGAAGGACACCAGGAGCAGACCCCCCGGAGCCAGGACGCGTACCTGCTCGGCAAGGAGCTCCGGCACTTCCTCCGGGGGCGTGTGGATCATCGAGTAGTGGGCCAGTACGCCACCGAGCGCGCCGTCCTCGATCGGCAGGGACTCCATCCGCGCCTCCTCGAAGCGCAGCGCCGGGTGGGCCCGCCGGGCGTGGTCGACCATGCCGGGGGAGAGGTCGAGCCCGAAGGCGTCCAGTCCCAGTCCGTTCAGCATGGCCGTGAGATGTCCGGGCCCGCACCCGACGTCCGCCGCACGCGAGTTGCCCGTCGCGCGCACCAGTTCGGCGAAGGTGCCGATCATGGCCCGGGCGAACGGCCGTGTCTCCAGACCGTCCGCGAACAGCGACGCGTACAGCTCGACGACACTGTCGTAGGCCACCCTGGTCTCGTCCCGATGATTCACCACGGGCGGCACCCTACAGCCGGTGGGACCGGCCGGAGCCATGCCGGCCGCTTGACAAGGTGGGCTAGGCTCTGCCGGGACATCGCGTGTCGATCACCGGCTGGGTGAGGCATGGAGGTGTCGGAAGGTGCCTTCGGAGGCATTCCTTGTCAGTCGAGTTGAACCACACGATCGTCCATGCCCGGGACAACCGGGAGTCCGCCCAGTTCTTCGTGGACCTGCTGGGCCTTGAGATCACCTCGGAGTGGGGCCCGTTCATCGCGGTCCGCCTGAGCAACGGCGTCACGCTGGACTTCACCACGATCCCCGCGGACTCCATCGTCATGCAGCACTACGCCTTCCTGGTCTCCGAGGAGGAGTTCGAGGCGGCGTACCGGCGGATCCGCGAGCTCGGCGTCGAGCACTACGCCGACCCGCACCGCCAACAGCCCGGCGCCATCAACCACAACGACGGCGGCCGGGGCGTGTACTTCATGGACCCCGCGGGCCACGCCATGGAGCTGATCACCGTGCCGTACGGCGGCTGGAACGCCTGAGCACATGCGCGGCGCGCCGCACCCCCCACCCCGGGGGGCGCCCCCCCCCCCCAACTGGAATAGCCCCCGGTGCCGGGGGGCCGGCGAC
>NZ_JBEOUE010000049.1:0-27326 GCF_040303965.1 Streptomyces sp. NPDC094032
GGCGCCCCCGAGAAGAAGCTGGGCATCAAGGGCTCCCCCACCCGCGAGGTCTACCTCGACAACGTCCGCATCCCCGCCGACCGCATGATCGGCGACGAGGGCACCGGCTTCGCCACCGCCATGAAGACCCTCGACCACACCCGTATCACCATCGCCGCCCAGGCCATCGGCATCGCCCAGGGCGCCCTCGACTACGCCAAGGGCTACGTCAAGGAACGCAAGCAGTTCGGCAAGCCCATCGCCGACTTCCAGGGCATCCAGTTCATGCTCGCCGACATGGCCATGAAGCTGGAAGCCGCCCGCCAGCTCACCTACGCCGCCGCAGCCAAGAGCGAGCGTCTCGACGGCGACCTCACCTTCTTCGGCGCCGCCGCCAAGTGCTTCGCCTCCGACGTCGCCATGGAGGTCACCACCGACGCCGTCCAGCTCCTCGGCGGCTACGGCTACACCCGCGACTACCCCGTCGAACGCATGATGCGCGACGCCAAGATCACCCAGATCTACGAAGGCACCAACCAGGTCCAGCGCATCGTCATGGCCCGCAACCTCCCCTAAGGGAGGCCCGCGAGCCGGTCACGGGTCACCGGTCGGAGGTGACCGTGACCGGCTCGTCGTTGCGGATCTGCTCGACGAGCTGCTTCACCTTCGGCTTGTCCCAGCGCAGCGAGTTCTGCGGGGCGGTGCCGTTGATCGGCATGTTCATCGACTTGCCGTCGCCGCCGCTGATGCCCTTCATGGCGAAGAACATCTTCCCCAGGTCGTACAGCGACATGTCCTTGTCGACGATCAGCGTGTCCAGGCCCGCGCCCA
Source organism: Streptomyces sp. NPDC094032 (assembly GCF_040303965.1). NCBI lineage: Bacteria > Bacillati > Actinomycetota > Actinomycetes > Kitasatosporales > Streptomycetaceae > Streptomyces > Streptomyces sp. NPDC094032. The sequence continues at coordinate 811 of NZ_JBEOUE010000049.1, forward strand.
GCGTCGGGTACAGCGCGAACGGGTTGAGGATCGTGCCCGGCGTCGCCGCCTGGTTGGCAAGCGCCGACAGGAACTTCTGCTGGTTCTTCGTCCGCGCCAGGTCCGACTCGGCGAAGGCGTAGCGGGTCCGGACGAAGGCCAGCGCCTGCTCGCCGTTCAGGGTCTGGGTGCCCGCCTGGAAGTCCGCGCCGGACTTCTTGTCCTTGAAGCCCTTCTCGATGTTCAGCTCGACCCCGCCGAGCGCGTCCACGATGTTCGCGAAGCCGGCGAAGCCGATCTCGGCGTAGTGGTCGATGCGCAGCCCGGTGTTGTACTCGACCGTGCGGACCAGCAGCTCGGGGCCGTCCATGGCGTACGCGGCGTTCAGCTTGGAGCCGCCGCGCTCCCCGTACTTCTTGCCGGACTCCGAGCCCACGAAGGACGGGATGGTCACCCAGGAGTCACGGGGCAGCGAGATCATCGTGTTCCCGCTGGAGCAGGCCGCGAGGATCATCATCGAGTCGGTCCGCTTGCCCTCGGCGGAGCCCGTGTGCAGCTTCTTCTTCTCCTCGGCCGACATGCCCTCACGGCTGTCGGAGCCGACGATCAGATACGTGGTGCAGTCGCCCTCGGAGGGGCGCTCGATGACCTTGGCCAGGTCCACCTCGTTGCGCATCCGCGAGCTGGCCCAGGCGTAGGTGCCGACGCTCCAGCCGACCACGGCGACGGCCAGCACGATCGAGCCGATCTTGATCCGGCGCCGCCAGTCGGGCCGGGCGCCGGGGCCGCCGGGCCGGGGGGCGTACTGCGGCGGTACGGTGCCGTGCCCGCCGCCGCCCCGGCCGCCGCCCTGCGGGGCGCCGTACACCTGGGCGTCGCCGTAGCCGGAGTCGTAACCGCTGCCCTGGGCCTGCGTGAAGCTGGGGTTGTACTCCTGGCCGTAGCCCTGGTCGTACCCCTGCTGCTGCCGCGGCTGCCGGTAGGGCTGCTGCGGCTGCTGCGGCGGGACCTGCGGGCGCTGCACATGGCGCATCCGGCGAGGTCCGTCGGGCTGGGCGTCGGGCCAGTCATTCATGTGGACCAGTCTGCCGTCAGGGCCCGTCGCCCCGACAGGCCGGGTGGGGAATCGGGTCGGCGCTGTTGCCAAGCTGATGCAAAGCGGACGGCGCCGGGACCGGCCGACGGACCAGGCATAAGGTAGAGGGCATGACAGATCAGGGCGACATCCCCGGCAAGCCCACCTCGGCGTCCCGCACCACGCTGAGCCACATCATGACCAGCCATGACACCAACCTCCTGGGCACGGTGCACGGCGGCGTGATCATGAAGCTGGTGGACGACGCCGCCGGAGCCGTCGCCGGCCGCCACTCGGGCGGGCCCGCCGTCACCGCCTCCATGGACGAGATGGCCTTCCTGGAGCCGGTCAGGGTCGGCGACCTGCTGCATGTGAAGGCGCAGGTCAACTGGACCGGCCGGTCCTCCATGGAGGTCGGCGTCCGGGTCATGGCCGAGCGCTGGAACGAGTCCACGCCCGCCACCCAGGTCGGCTCCGCCTACCTCGTCTTCGCGGCCGTGGACGGCGACGGGAAGCCCCGCCCGGTCCCGCCGGTCATGCCGGAGACCGAGCGCGACGAGCGGCGCTACCAGGAGGCCCAGATCCGCCGCACCCACCGACTGGCCCGCCGCCGCGCGATCATGGAGCTGCGGGAGCGCCGCGCGGCGGAGGGCTACGAGGAGTAGGGGCCCGTAGGGGCCCGTAAGGGCGCTGAGGAACCCCTACGGGCACACCACCTGGTCCCCCGTCACCGCCTCGAACTGCCCCGACTGCGTCTCGCGCGCCCGGACCGCCGTGACGCCCTTGTAGTCCGCGCCCGCCGTCACCCGCAGCGTCCCGCCCTGCCCCGGCACCGCCCGCAGCTCCGCCCCCGGCAGGGCCGCCGCCAGCGAGCGGGCCGAGCGGTCCCAGCGGGGGTCGAACTCGACGACCGTGCGCGCGAGCTCCTGCCCGGACCCCGTACGGGGCGCCTGGGTCGTGTCGAAGCCGGTCCGCCGCAGCGCCGCGTCCACCCGCCCGCCGAGCCCGTCCGTCCGGGTCCCGTTGTAGACCTGCACCCGGATCGTCTTCGGCGCGACCTCCACGTCGACCGGCCGCGGCCCCTTGGGGGCGGGCCGGGGCGCGGCGAGCGGGCGGTCGTCGCGCAGGGACTGGAACAGCTTCTGCGCCTTGGCCGCGTCCCACTTCACGGTGGAGCCGATCCCCTTCACGGGGAAGCTCATGTCGCCGATCGGCACGGACACGAACTCCGACGACGCAGGGGTGAAGCCGTGCATCGCCTTGGCGAGCGCCAGCATCTGCTCCGTACCGAAGCCCTGGTCGGCCCGGACCGAGCCCAGCATGGTGGTGGCGACCTCCCGGAACCGCACCGGGTTGAGCAGCACCCCGCCGCCGGTGAGCCGGTCGATGAGGGCGGCCAGGAACTTCTGCTGGCGCTGCATCCGCCCGATGTCGGCGGCGCCGTCGACATGGCGGGAGCGCACGTACTGGAGCGCCTGCCCGCCGTCGAGCTCATGGGTGCCGGCCGGCAGGTCGAGCCCGGTGTACGCGTCCTTCATCGGCTTGGCGGTGCAGATCTGCACCCCGCCCACCGCGTCGACCGTCCGCATGAAGCTGGTGAAGTCGACCTCCAGATAGTGGTCGATCTTCACCCCGGTCATCGACTCGACGGTCCGCACGGTGAGCGCGGGCCCGCCCTCCGCGTACGCGGCGTTCAGCTTCACCGGGTGCGCGTGGTGGTGCCGGCCGGTGGTCAGGTCGGTGTGCTCGGGCATCTCGGCGTACGAGTCGCGCGGCAGCGACACCACGCTCGCCCGCTCCCGGTCCTCGGAGATGTGCACGAGCATCACGGTGTCCGTGCAGTGGCAGGGGGCGCCGCCGAGCCGGTACTTCGCCTTCTCCTCGGGGGTGATCCGGTCCCGGCCGTCGGTGCCGACGACCAGCACGTTCATCCCGTTCCCGGCCTGCGGGCGGTTCTTCATGTCCTTGAAGGGGTCGACCCGGGTGATCCCGGTGTCCAGGCTCGTCACGACGGCGTGCCCGATCCCCCCGGCGGCGAGCACGACCACCGAGAGCGTGGTCGCCATCCGCATCCCCCACCTCGGCCGCCTCGGCCGTCTCCGCTTCCCTGGGCCGGCCCCTGACCGCCGTCGGGCGGGCGCGGGGCGGGCGGCGGGCCGGGGACGGGGCGTGCGGGGCGGTGTGGGCACCGGGGGACACCTCCGCGGGTGGGACAGGGGGAACCGTGAGCACCGTAGGCCCATACGATCAGCGCCACCCCGCAGCGGCTCCGGCGGCGCGCACCCGTGTCCCCCATTCGCGGTAACGTGGCGGACGATGAACGCCAAGCCCCCTGTCTCCGTGATCATGCCGGTCCTCGACGAGGAGCGGCATCTGCGCAACTCGGTCCGTCACATCCTTGAACAGGAGTACGACGGCGAGATGGAGGTGGTGATCGCGCTCGGCCCGTCCACGGACCGCACCGACGAGATCGCCGCCGAGCTCGTACGGGAAGACCCCCGGGTCCACACCGTGCCGAACCCCACCGGCCGCACCCCCGCCGCCCTCAACGCGGCGATCAAGGCCTCCCGTCACCCGATCGTGGTACGCGTCGACGGCCACGGCATGCTGTCGCCGAACTACATCGACACGGCCGTCCGCCTCCTGGAGGAGACCGGCGCGCAGAACGTCGGCGGCATCATGCACGCCGAGGGGGAGAACGCCTGGGAGGACGCGGTCGCCGCCGCGATGACCTCGAAGATCGGCGTGGGCAACGCGGCCTTCCACACCGGCGGCGCCGCCGGCCCGGCCGAGACCGTCTACCTGGGCGTCTTCCGCCGCGAGGCGCTGGAGCGGGCGGGCGGCTACAACGTGGAGTTCATCCGCGCCCAGGACTGGGAGCTGAACTTCCGCATCCGCGAGGCCGGCGGCCTCATCTGGTTCTCGCCGGAGCTGCGCGTCCAGTACCGCCCCCGGCCGTCCGTGCGGGCGCTGGCGAAGCAGTACAAGGACTACGGCCGCTGGCGGCACGTGGTGGCCCGCTACCACGAGGGCTCCATCAACCTGCGCTACCTGGCGCCGCCGGCCGCCGTCTGCGCCATCGCCGCGGGCCTGGTCGTGGGCGCCGCGCTCACCCCGCTCGGCCTGGTGATCCCGGCCGGCTACCTCGCGGCCATCACCGCGGGCTCCGTCCCGGCCGGCAAGGGCCTGTCCCTGAAGGCCCGCCTGCGGATCCCGGTGGCGCTGGCGACCATGCACATGTCGTGGGGCTACGGCTTCCTCACCAGCCCGCGCGCCCTGGCCCGCAAGGTCATCGCGAGCAAGCGCCCCGCGGTGACGAGCGAGTCGGTCTGAGCGACCCGAGCGAGCTGATCACGGCGAAAGGCCGGGCCCCCGAGGGGGACCCGGCCTTTCCCGTACGCCGGTCGGTCAGCCGGTCAGCTCTTCTTGCCGTTCCACTGGTAGACCGAGTAGACGTCCATGCACGTCACTTTGTCGTCCGCGCCCTCCGGCAGGTCACCGGCGGCTATCTGCGGCTTCTTGTACGTGGACCCCTCGCGCCAGTCCGCGCCGACCACCAGGGTGACCTTCTCCACCTTCGCGTCGGCCCGTACCGCCGAGTCCGGCAGGCCGAGAGCCTTGGCCACGGAGGCCGCGTTCGCCCGGCCCTGGTCGCCGTCGGCCTTCGGGTAGAAGACCACGCTGTCCTTGCGCGGCTCGGCGGTCCGCAGCGACTCGGCCTGGGTGAAGCCCTTCTCGCGCAGGTTGCCGGCCATCGTGCCGGCCCGGCCCTCGGCCGCCGCCTGGCCGTCGCCGGCGGTGCCGTTGGCCACCCGGACCGGGAAGGAGCCGGGCTCCTCGGCGGGCGTCTTCGGCTTCGGCGACGCGGAGGACTTCGGCTTCCCGGCGGCCGGGTCGCCGTTCTTGTCGAAGGCGATGTCGTCGCGGAGCATCGCCCACATCCGGTCGGCGGCCGACGGGACCACCTGGACCCACGCCTTCGGGTTCTCCGGGTACTCGCTCGTCGGGACGGTCGCCGTCGTGAGCCGCTTCAGGTTCACGTTCTTCAGCTGCATCGACAGGTCGAACAGCTTCTTCACCGAGCGGATCTCGTCGGAGACCTCGAACGCGGTGGTGGCGGTCTCGGCCAGGCCCATCAGCCGCCCGGTGTCGGTCCACGCCTTCTGGTCCTGGAGCTTCTTCATCAGCCCGTTGAGGTACATGTGCTGGGCCTTGGCACGGGCCTGGTCGCTGCCCCAGGCGTGCCGGGTGCGCAGCCACTGGAGGGCCTGCTCGCCCTGGACGTCGGTGGTGCCCTTCGGCAGCTTGAGGCCGGAGCCGCCGGGCACCCGCGCCGTCGGCTTGTCCCAGACGCCGGTCTTCACACAGACGGGGACACCGCCGACCTCGTCGGCCATCGACACGACACCCGCGAAGTCGATCATCAGCCAGTGGTCGATGTAGACCCCGGTGAGCTTCTCCCAGGTGGTGAGGGTGCAGCCGGGACCACCGCGCGCCAGCGACTCGTTGATCGGCCGGTTCGTGGTGGCGGCGTACGACTTCCCGTCCTTGTCCTTGCACTCCGGGATGGGCACGACCGTGTCGCGCGGTATGGAGACGAGCGAGGCGTTCTTCCGGTCCGCCGAGACGTGCAGCAGCATCTGCACATCGGCCAGGGCCGGGCGGTCCCGGTCGTTCTTGCCGCCGCCGAGGGCCACGTTCTTGGCGTCGGCGCGGCTGTCGGAGCCGATCAGGAGGATGTTGAGCGGGGTGTCGCCCAGGGCGTTCGCCGCGCCCTTCTTGACGCCGCTCTCGCCGCCCGCGCGCCCGCCGCCGCGGAGGTTGCCGTTGAGGTGCTCGTAGTACAGGTATCCGGCGCCGGCCGTGCCGAGTATCAGCAGCGACAGCGTCGCCGCCACCCAGCGCAGCACCTTGCGCTTGCCGGTCTTCTTGCCGGTCTTCCTGGCGCGCCGGCGCGGGCCGCCGCGCCGGTGGCCCGACCGGCCGCCGCCGTCACCGTCACCGTCGCCGGAGCCACCGCCCCGACGACGCGAGCGGGGCGCGCCGGCACCCTGGCCGGCCTCCCCGTCCTCACCGTCGTAAAGGGTCTCGTCCCAGCCCAAGTCGCGGGCGTGCGGGGCGCGTTCTCGCGCCCCCTCCCGTCGCACGCTGCTCTGTCCCACCCCAGGTCTCCTCGTCATTCAGGTGCGGCCCAAGGCCGGAAAAAGCTCGTCCGGGTCACTTCGCGCACACCTGCTTGTCTGCTGTCTGCGCACCTTCCGGCGTCTTCGCCGGTCCGGTGAGGGGCACCCCCGCGCCCTTGAAGTCCGCGCCGAGGACGAGCGTCATGGGCTCGCGCTCCCCGGCGTCCTGTGTGCCCGGCTTGAGAGCCGTGGCGGGCAGACCCATCAGATCCGCCAGCTTGCGGGCCTGATCGGCCTGGTTCGGTCCGTAGGTGAGCGTGGTCGCGGTCGCCTTCTCGGGGGCGTTGCTCTTGTTGGTCGACCGGGTCACGCCGTGCTCGTTCTGGAGCCAGTTGATCGTGGACTGCGCCGCGCCGCGGATGCCGCTGCCGTTGTAGACGTCGACCCGCACCTCGTGGGCGGTGGAGCGGGTGCCCTTGAGGAGCGCCGCCTGGGCGTTCTTGGCGTCCGTCTGCTTCTTCTTCACCTCGGTGAGCGAGGTGTCGGACTGCATCATCGCGAAGAGCTGCGGGGCCTTCACCGGGTCGGGGACGACCGTGATCGGCTTGGGCTCGCTCGGGTTGTCGATGACCGGCATGGTCAGGAACGTGATGTTCTTGGTGTCGATCTTGGCGAGTTCCAGGGCCAGGGACTTGAGCTTGGAGATGCTCCCTATCCCGGTGTCGACGGTGAGCGCGTTGGTCGCGGCGTCGGCGAGCTCGTACAGCTTGGTCGGGGACGTGAGCGTGTCGTCCGACTTCATCTGCCGGATCATCGAGCTGAGGAACTGCTGCTGGACCTTCATGCGGTCCAGGTCGCTCTCGTTGCCGAAGCTGTGCCGGGTGCGGACGAAGGCGAGGGCCTGCTCGCCCATGATGGTCGACTCGCCCTCGGGCAGCTTGAGGTGCGACTTGGGGTCGTTGACCGGTTTCGCCAGGCACACCTTCACGCCGCCGACGGCCGTCGTCATCTCCTTCACGGCGTTGAAGTCGGCCATCATGAAGTGGTCGACGGTCAGACCGGTGATCTCCTTGACGGTCCGCATGGTGCAGCCGGGGTCGCGGTCGGACTGGCCGAGGCTGATGTTGAAGCGCTCGTTCGTCTGGCCGGGGATCTTCTTGACGGAGCCGTCGGGCTGCTTCGTCTCGCACGCGGGGATGTTGATCACCAGGTCGCGCGGGATGGACATCGCCGTGGCGTTCGTCCGGTCCTTGGAGACATGGAAGAGGATCGTGGTGTCCGCGTGGCCGGGGCTGTCCTTGTCGCCGTAGCCCGCGTTGCCCTCGCCGGTCCGCTTGTCGGTGCCGATGAGGAGGATGTTGAAGGCCTCGTCCTTGCGGAAGCCGCCGGTGCCCGCGCCGGCCACGTCGACGGTCTTGAGGTTGCCGTCGAAGTGGTTGTACAGCGCGTAGGCCCCCGCGGCGCCGCCGACGAGCACGAAGGCCATCGTGCCGCCGGTCCAGATCAGGACCTTCTTCTTACGGGACTTCTCGGGCCTGCGCTTGCGCCGGCCCACGGGCGGCTGCCCGCCCGCCTCGGTGACCCGCCGGCGCCGCTGTCCGGGCACGGGCGGAGCCGTCTCCGGGGCGCTGCCGGACTCCGGCTGCCGGCCGCCGTGGTCTCCCGGGCGCGGGTGGGACGGGGCCTGCCGCGACTGCCCAGCGGAGCGGTCCAGTCGCAGTTCGTAGTTGCCGGTCTGCGGGTTGAGCACCCACTGGTCGGCGGGGTCGATCTCGTCCGCCCGTCCACGGCTGTGCGCGTCCACGGTTACTCGAGTCCTCCGTCGGTGCCACACGCGAGGCGCCTCCCCCTCGGGCGCTCGGTCCTTCGATCCTTCGAGTGCGCGACCACCTGGTCGGGTGCACCGGATCGCGTCACACTATCCGCCCAGTTCAGCGTGGGGCGACGTCCGTGACAAATTCCACGCCCCTTACAACCGGGCAATTTGCTCAAACCCCATGCTGTGCGTCCCTCCCCTTGGTCCCTGCTTTGCCAAGTACGTCACTCGGCCCCCTCCTCGACCGGTCTCCGATTACCCCGAGCAGCTCCCGTCCGCCGCGTTCCGCCCGGAGAAGGCCGGGGTCTCCGACGGGCTCGGGCTCCCGTCGCTCTGGTCGGACTTCTCGTTGCCGCCGGGCCGTACGGTCACCGGCTTGTCGGCGCGCAGGGCGGCGAACAGCCGGTTGGCGTCCGGCTGTACCAGTTCGTCCCGGTTCGCGTTGTACGAGTAGGGGCGCCGGGGGACCGTGAGGAACTGCACCTTGTCCGTGGGGATCGCCCGCATCGACCGGGCCAGGTCGTACAGGTCCCGCAGCGAGTCGAGACCCGGGTCGGTCGTGATCGACTTGGTGGCCGCGTCGAGGACCGGGTAGAGCCGGGTCGGGTTGAGCAGCACGCCGTCGCTCTGCACCTTGTTCACCAGGGCGCCGAGGAACTGCTGCTGGCGGTCCATCCGCTCGGTGTCGCTGCCGTTGCCGATGGACTTGCGGGCCCGTACGAAGCCGAGCGCCTGCTCGCCGTGGAGCGTCTGGCGCCCGGCGGGCAGCTTCAGATGGGCGTCGGCGTCGTCGATCGGCTCCTTGAGGCAGATCTCGACCCCGTCCACCGCGTCGACCATCTTCTTGAAGCCCCGGAAGTCGATCACCATGTGGTGGTCGATCCGGATGCCCGTCATCTTCTCCAGGGTGCGGATCGTGCACGCGGTGCCGCCGAACTCGAAGGCCCAGTTGAACTGCGCGAACTGCTCCCTGGTCCGGGTCCCGTCGGGCTTGGCGCAGCTCGGGATCGTCGCCATCAGGTCGCGCGGGATCGAGACGGCGGTCGCCGAGGAGCCGCCGCCGGACAGATGCAGCAGGATCGTGGTGTCCGAGCGCTGGCTGCCCTCGTCCTGCCCGTACTTCCCGTTCCCGGCGCCGGCCCGGGTGTCGGAGCCGATGAGCAGGATGTTCCGCGCCGCGTTGACGGCGGGGGAGGGCCGCTCCTTCTCGTACTTGAGGAGCTCGGCGGCGGCCGTCGTGTCCGTCGTGATGTTGGAGTCCAGCTTGCGGTAGAACCACCACCCGACCCCGGCCGCGGCCAGCACCACGAGCGCCACGGCCAGAGCGGTCCAGCGCAGCCAGTGCCGCTTACGTCTCGGCGGCGGGTCTGCGCTGTCCGTGCTGTCCGTCACGTCTGCGTCCGTCCTCGAAGGCGTCTCCGGCGCGCCGGGCGGGCGTCGTCTCGCTGAAGTAGACGGTCGCTTCCGGCGCTTGGTTGTGCGGAAGGCATCAGTACCCCCCGGCCGATCATGTACCGGAGAGGCCGTGGGGACCCGGGGACTCGGCGCGTCGATGGGCCGGATGGGTGGGAGGGGGACGGGGACGGGGGCGGGGACAGAGGGGCGTGCGGGGCGGGGCGACCCCGCCCCTGCCCCCGCCACGGACCCCCGCCCGGGCTCAGTCGGTGAGCGTGGTGGTCACCCGCTCGCTCTCCACCCGCTTGGCGAGCCCCTCCGCCCCCAGCTGGTCCAGGTTGCGGCACAGGACGACCGAGCCGCCGGCGGCCAGCGGGGCGTAGAGCCCGGCGGAGAGCCCGGACCAGCCCGCGTACGGGCGCCCGGAGAGCAGCCGCCCGCCCGGCGCGAGCCCCAGCGCGTCGGCGTCCGCCCGGGCGCGCTCGACGAGCTGGGCGCCCGTCAGTTCCGTACCGTCGACGACGAGGGCGGGCGCATCGGGATCGACCGGTACGAACGGGGCGAACCGGTCACCCTGCCCCGGCACCTCCACCGCGTAGTCCGCGTACCCCGTGGGCGGCGCCGGGACGAAGCGGCGGCCCAGCGGGGCGAGGGAGAGCGCGATCCGGTCTCCCGAGCAGGCCAGGCCCGCCTCCAGGCCCTCGGGCCCCGCGACGACGTAATCGGCGTCGGCCGGGTCGCCGCCGAGCTCGGCCGTCACACCGACCGACGAGCAGGCGAGCAGCCACACCGCGGTCTGCCAGTGCGCGGGCAGCAGCAGCGCGAGCCGGTCGCCCGGCGAGGCGGACAGCTCGCCCTGGAGCAGATTGGCCGTCTTGGCCACCCAATTGGCGAAGGTGGCCACCGACAATTCCACGCGTTCACCGGTGGCGTCGTCGTAGAAGGTGACCAAGGGGCGGGCCGGGTCCGCGGCGAGGGCGGATCGCAGCAGGTCGGCGGGGGTGCGGTCGCTGGCGTTCACGCGGGCAAGCGTACGCGCGGCGCCCCGTGGGGTCCGCCGTACCGGTGACCCGGTCCACCGGTCGGCCCGACGGGGCGTCAGTTTCCGTGCGGATTCCCGGCGCGCGGAACGCCCGCCCGCTACGGACGATCGCCTCATGCGTGCCAACCTCGCCTCCTCGATCGCCGTCAGCTGCGCGGCGGTGCTCGCGCTGCCGCTCTCCGTCGCGACGCCGGCCGGCGCCGCCGCCTCCCCGGCCCGCGCCGTGGCGTCCGCGGCCGAGCCAGCGGGCTCGACGCAGTCGCTCCCGCTCGAAGCCCTGGCGGCGGACGGCCCGCGCGACCGGATGCTGGGCTCCGCCGCCGGCCGGGGCCTCACCCGACGGGACGTCAGACCCTTCTCCCTGGTCGGCGTGGTGTGGGACGACGTCCACACCGAGCTGCGCGGCACGGTCCAGGTCCGCACCCGCGCCACCGGGGACGGCGTCTGGTCCGACTGGCAGTCCGTGGAGACCCACAACGACGAACACGGCGCCGACCCCGACACCACCGAGGGCCACTCCCGCACACTGCGCGGCTCGACCGCCCCCCTCTGGGTCGGCGACTCGAACGGCGTGGAGATCCGCGTACGCCCGGAGGAGGGGGTGGGGGAGGGCGCGGCGGAGCACCCGGGCAAGCGCTCGGACGAGCCTCCGGCAGGGAGCGCGGCGGAGCACGCGGACGAGCGCCCGGCGCAGGACCCGCAGGCGCGGGCCCGGCAAGCCCCCGCCCCGCTCCCCGCGGGCCTGCGCCTGGAGCTGGTCGACCCCGGCCCGGAGCCGCCCGCCGCCGAGCCGCAGGACCGGACGGTCCCGGCGGCAGGGGCGCAGGCGGCGCAGGCGGCTCAGGCGGCCCCGGCCGCCGGGACCGAGCTCCCGCCCCTGACCCGCGCCCAGACCCTGGCGACCCTGCCGGCGGCATCGCCCGCCGCATCGCCCGCCGCAGCGCCCGCGTCGAAGCCGTACATCGGCCCCCGCCCCCGGATCATCACCCGCAAGGGCTGGGGCGCCGACGAGCGGCTGCGCGAGAAGGGCTTCGTCTACACGCGGACGATCAAGGCGGTCTTCGTCCACCACAGCGCCACCGGCAACCGCTACACCTGCCGCCAGGCGCCCTCCGTGCTGCGCGGGATCTACCGCTACCACGTGAAGAGCAGCGGCTGGCGGGACTTCGGCTACAACTTCGCCGTCGACCGGTGCGGAAACATCTACGAGGGCCGCGCCGGGGGCGTGGGCAAGCCGGTCATGGGCGCCCACACCCTCGGGTTCAACACGGACACCATGGGCGTCGTGGTGCTCGGCAGCTACGGCGGAGCCACCCCGCCGGCCGCGGCGGTGAACGCCGTCGCACGGCTGACCGCGTGGAAGCTGGGCCTGTACGGGGTGAATCCGAAGGGCAAGACGTATCTCACATCAGGAGGCGGAAACCTGTACAAGAAGGGCAGAAAGGTCAGGTTCAACGTGATCGCCGGGCACCGCGACGGCTTCGCGACCGAATGCCCCGGCGGGCGCCTCTACGGAAAGCTCGGCACCGCCCGGTCGGCGTCGGCGAAGTACCAGGGAAGGCGCTGATGGGGCCGTGGACTCAACCATCTGCATAAACTGACCGGTCATATCGTACGGACGGGCGAACGGAGCCTTCCCGGCGATGAGACCGGACCCGAACAGGAAGCAGAGACGACAGGTGACAGAAGCGATCCTCCTGGTCGGCGGCAAGGGCACTCGACTGCGTCCCCTGACGGTCAACACGCCCAAGCCCATGGTCCCGGCGGCCGGCGTCCCCTTCCTGACCCACCAGCTGGCGCGCGCCCGCGCGGCGGGCGTCGATCACATCGTCCTCGCCACCTCCTACCTGGCGGAGGTCTTCGAGCCGTACTTCGGGGACGGCTCGGCGCTCGGCCTGAGCATCGAGTACGTCACGGAGACCGACCCGCTCGGCACCGGCGGCGCCATCCGCAACGCGGCCTCGCACCTGCGCTCGGGCCCGGACGCCCCGGTCCTCGTCTTCAACGGCGACATCCTCACCGGCCTGGACATCCGAGCCCTCCTGACCACCCACGAGTCGTCCGGCGCGGACGTCTCGCTGCACCTCACGCGGGTCGACGACCCGCGCGCCTTCGGTCTCGTCCCGACGGACGGCACCGGCCGCGTCACGGCCTTCCTGGAGAAGCCGCAGACGCCCGAGGAGATCGTGACGGACCAGATCAACGCGGGGGCGTACGTCTTCCGCCGCTCGGTCATCGACACGATCCCGACCGGCCGCCCGGTCTCCGTGGAGCGCGAGACCTTCCCCGAGCTCCTCGCCACCGGCGCCCACCTCCAGGGCATGGTCGACTCCACGTACTGGCTCGACCTCGGCACCCCGCAGGCCTTCGTCCGCGGCTCCGCCGACCTGGTCATGGGCCGCGCCCCGTCCCCGGCGGTCCCGGGCCGCTGCGGCGACCGCCTGGTCCTGGACACGGCCCGGGTCGCCCCCGACGCCAAGCTCACCGGCGGTACGGTCATCGGCCCCGGCGCGGTGGTCGGCGCGGGCGCCCGTATCTCCGGCTCGACGGTCCTGGCGGACGCGGTCATCGCCCCCGGCGCGGTCATCACCGACTCCCTCATCGGCGCGGGCGCCCGCATCGGAGCCCGCTCGATCCTGACCGGCGCGGTAATCGGCGACGGCGCGGACGTGGGCCCGGACAACGAACTCCGAGACGGCATCCGAATCTGGTGCCAAACCACCCTCCCAGCAGGAGCAGTCCGCTTCTCGTCAGACCAGTAGCACCCCCCGTTGTGGGCAATCGTTCCGCAGGGCGGAACGGGTGGGCACAACGGAACGGCGCCCCTTGCCGGGCCTAGGCTTCCGCGCCTGTACGTCCACCCCCAGCGCGTCGCGCTGGGGAGCGGGCCAAGGCACTGAGCCCGATACGCTCGAACACATGGCAGGCCGCTTCTCCCCAGAACCCACCCCCACCCGCGTCACGACGCGAGGCGGCCACATCCCCATCCCCACCCCCGAAGCCGCCCCCCTGGACCTAGGCCTAACCCTCGGCCCCCTCCGCCGAGGCCCCGCAGACCCCACCTTCCGCGTCACCCCCGACGGCGACGTCTGGCGCACCAGCCGCACCCCCGAAGGCCCCGGCACCCTCCGGATAAGGCTCGACGGCGCCGAGGCGCACGCGGACGCCTGGGGCCCCGGCGGAGGCTGGCTCCGAGACCGCCTCCCGGGACTCCTCGGCGCCGAGGACGACCCGACCGCCTTCGTCCCCCGCCACCGCCTCCTCGCCACCACCCACCGCGCCCGCCGCGGCCTCCGCCTGACCAGGACCGGCCTCGTCCTGGAGTCACTGATCCCGTCGGTCCTGGAGCAGAAGGTGACGACGGACGAGGCCTACCGCTCCTGGCGCCTCCTGGTACGGAAGTACGGCGAGCCCGCCCCCGGCCCGGCCCCGGACGGCATGTACGCGATGCCCGACGCCCGCACCTGGGCCACGATCCCGTCCTGGGAATGGCACCGCGCCAACGTCGACGGCAAACGCTCCGCCACGATCGTCCGCGCCGCCCGCGTGGCCCACCGCATGGAGGAGGCCGCCACGATGCCCCCGGCACAGGCCCGCGCCCGCCTCGAACTGATCCCGGGCATCGGCCCCTGGACCTCCGCCGAGACGATCCAGCGCAGCAACGGCGCCCCCGACGAGGTCACCACCGGCGACCTCCACCTGCCCGGCATCGTCGGCTGGGCCCTCGCGGGCGACCGGGCAGCCGACGACGCGGCCATGCTGGAGCTGCTGGCCCCCTACGAGGGCCAGCGCCACCGCGCCGCCCGGCTGATCCTGCTCAGCGGCCGGGTCCCGCCCCGCAGAGCACCCCGGATGACACCCGGAGACATCACGCGCTGGTGAGTCCGGTGCTCACCGCACCTCGATGAACGCCCCCGCCTGCCGTCCCGCCCGCTCCTTCGGCGCCACCGCCGGCCGCCCGACGGCGACCGCGCCCATCGGGTCCCAGCCCTCCGGCAGCCCGAGCACCTCCCGTACGACGTCCCGGCAGAACATCGTCGAGGACACCCAGGCCGAGCCCAGCCGCTCCCCGGCCAGCGCGACCAGCAGATTCTGCACGCCCGCGCCCGCCGCGACCACGAACATCTCGCGCTCGGCGGCGTCCCGGCGGGGGTCCCCGTAGTGGTGGGCGCCGTCCATGACCAGACAGGGCACGATCAGGTACGGCGCGTGGCGCAGCACGTCCCCGCGGCGTACCCGCTTCGCGATGGACTCCTCCGACTTCCCGTCGGCGCGCAGGTCCGCGATCCACGCGTCCCGCATCGCGTCGAGCAGCCGCAGCCGCGAGTCGGCCGATTCGAGCAGCACGAAGCGCCACGGGGTGGTGTGGTGCGGGGCGGGCGCCGTGACGGCGGCGGCGACGGCCCGCCGTACCGCCCCGGGGTCGACCGGATCGTCGGTGAACTCCCGTACGGTGCGCCGCAGCGTCACCGCCTCCCGGACCGCCTCCGAGGTGCCGAGCCGGAACATGTCGTCGGCGCCGTTCCGCACCAGCGCCCGGCCGCCCGGCTCCTCGTCACCGGCGACGAGGTGGGGCAGCCCGCGCACCACGGCGACGGGCCGGCCGGTGGCCTTGCCCTTCACCAGGTCGCCCGCGGCGGCGAGTTCGTCGCCGGTCGCGACCACGGTCACGTTCAGCTCGTTGCCGTGGGAGTCGGTCACGCCCCGCAGGTCGTCCAGGACCCGCACCCCGGCCGCGCCGATGGCGACGTCGGTGAGCCCGCTGCGCCAGGGGCGCCCGAAGGTGTCGGTGACGACCACGCCCACGTCGACGCCCAGCGCCTCACGCAGCCCCGCGCGGATCCGGCGGGCCGAGGCGTCCGGGTCCTCGGGCAGCAACAGCACCGTCCCGGAGGGGGTGTTGGAGGCGTCGACCCCGGCGGCGGCCATGACGAGGCCCTGCCGGTTCTCGACGATCCGCAGCGTCCCGCGCCGGGCGACGACCCGTACGGTCTCGGCGTCGATCGCCTCCTCGCGGTCGTCGGCGGCGATCACCCGCCCCTCGGCCTTGCTCACGATCTTCGAGGTGACGAGCAGGACGTCCCCGTCGACAAGACCCGGCGAGACCGAGGCGATCAGCTTGGCGATGTCGTCCCCGGGCGCGACCTCGGGCAGCCCGTCGAGCGCCCACACCTCGTAACGGGCCGCGCGGCCGAAGCTCTCGACGCCGGCCCCCTCGACGCCCGCCCCCTCGGAGCCCGCCGTCACGCGCCGGCCCCGGCGTCCCCGGCGTCCCGGACCTCCGCCGCGAGCGCCAGCGCCTCGCGGGCCATCGCGGCCGTCGCGTCCAGGTCGGTCATCATCAGCGGCACCGCGCGGCAGCGGATGCCCGCCGCCTCGACGTCCGCGACCGTACCGGCGTCGACCGTGTCGACGAGCCAGCCGTCGACGAGCCCGGAGCCGTAGTGCCGCGCCACGGCGGCGGCCGTGGAGTCCACGCCGACCGCCGCGAGCACCTTGTCGGCCATGCCGCGCACGGGCGCGTCGCCGACGATGGGGGAGAGGCCGACCACCGGCGCGGGCGCGGCCTCGACGGCCTCGCGGATGCCGGGGACGGCGAGGATCGTGCCCACGGACACGACCGGGTTGGACGGCGGGAAGAGGATGACGTCGGCCTCGGCGATGGCGTCCAGGACGCCGGGCGCGGGCTTCGCCTGCTCGGCGCCGACCGGCACGACGGCGTGCGCGTCCACGGAGGCGCGCAGCTTCACCCAGTACTCCTGGAAGTGCACGGCCTTCCGCTCGCCGTCCACGTCGATCGCCACATGCGTCTCGACCCGGTCGTCGGACATCGGCAGCAGCCGCACGCCGGGCCGCCAGCGGGCGCACAGCGCCTCGGTGACGGCGCTCAGCGGATAGCCGGCGCCCAGCATCTGGGTGCGGACGATATGGGTGGCGAAGTCCCGGTCGCCGAGGCCGAACCACTCCGGCCCGACGCCGTACGCCGCCAGCTCCTCCTTCACGGCGAAGGTCTCGTCCTCGCGGCCCCAGCCCTGTTCCTCGTTGATGCCACCGCCGAGGGTGTACATCACGGTGTCGAGGTCGGGGCAGACCTTGAGTCCGAAGAGATGGATGTCGTCACCGGTGTTGCCGACGACCGTGATCTCCGCGTCGGGCGCGGCCTGCTTGAGGCCGCGAAGGAAGCGGGCACCACCGATGCCACCGGCCAGAACCACAATGCGCATGCCCAGCAGTGTGTCAGGCGGGTACGACTCCCGTGGGCGCCGGGGCGCACTGGGCCCGCAGCGACTCGTGCATCGGCATCTCGGTGAGGCCGGGGTAGTAGACGTGCAGGCTGACGGCCGGTTCGAGGGAGTCGTTGACGACCTCGTGGACGTACCCGGGCGCGAAGACCCTCTGGGCACCGGCGCCGAGGCTTCGTACGCCACGTTCCGTACGCTCCGTCAGGTCGCCCTCCAGGACGGTCAGCACGCCGGAGGAGACGCCGTGGTCGTGCCGTCCGCTGCCCTGCCCGGGCAGCCAGGAGAGCAGCCAGACCTCGTAGCCGGGGCCGGTGCGGAGCCGGTGGTACCAGCGGGTGGTGGCGTCGTACTCGACGTACGGGGCCCACTTGGCGCGGTCGGCGGCGATCTCGCGGGCGAGACCGACGAACTCGGCCACGGTGGCGGGGTGCTCGCGGGCGGGCTGCAGGAGGTGCGGGACCTCAAGGATGTCGCCGGCGATCTGAAGGTCGCTGTCCATGTTCATGGGTGCGGTGGTTCCTCGGCAGAAGTGTGCTGGGGTGTCGCGATGCGGGGGTCACTCGGGTGTGACGGAGGCTGCGGCGGGGAGGCCGCGGAGAGGGTGCCGGAGCGCTGCGGGGGACGCGCGCGTCAACAGCGGTCAACAGCTGGGACAGCAACAGCAACAGCGCGCCTGGACAGCGCTGCGGAACCCACGGGCGTGGGTCGCGGAAGGCGCTGCGGTCGCTGGCATGCCACCAAAGTGGCGGGAGGGGCACCCGACTGTCAACTCAATGCCCGATTTGGGGGCAATGTTTCACCTCATCCGGTTACAGTGCCCGGAGAAAGGTTTGTGCAGTGCCTGACCAGGAGACATGGCGCAGCAGTCGGGCCCGTGGACGCGGTGCGGGCGCGGCGGGGTCCGTGATCGGACTGTGATCCGGATCGCTTCCGTGGCTGGATCGCAACAAGATCCAACTCTCGGACGTCCTCCTCTCTAGGGAGACGTCGATGGGGCCAAGCCGGTGGCATGTGTCACGTTTTTTGGTGATTTGAACACTTTCCGCATACGCTTGGTTCCGCAGAGTGAATACGGGGCCCGATAGCAGATCTCGGCTTGACTCGCACAGAGCACGAACTTGTAATTTCACTCGTGTCGTTCGGCCGGAATCGGTAGCGGCCACATCACGGGGACGCACAGACAGACGAGGGGCGCACATGACCGAGACGTTCCAGGAACTGCTGGTCGAGGACGCGGAAGAGGAACTCGGCTGGCAGGAGCGCGCGCTGTGCGCCCAGACCGACCCCGAGTCCTTCTTCCCCGAGAAGGGCGGCTCGACGCGCGAGGCGAAGAAGGTCTGCCTCGCCTGCGAGGTCCGCTCCGAGTGCCTCGAATACGCGCTGCAGAACGACGAACGCTTCGGCATCTGGGGCGGCCTGTCCGAGCGCGAGCGCCGCCGCCTCAAGAAGGCCGCCGTCTGAATCCGGCCACCACCGGCGGCCCTCCCGGCAGAAGTCCGCGGGCCACAGACAAAGACGTACACAACGAACGGTCCGCACCCTGTGCTCTGTCCACAGGCGGCGGACCGTCGCCCTTCCCGCCGCCCGACCACCGCCCCTCATCGAGGCGCTGCGCGCCGCCCCTCCTTATCTGCCGTTAGTGTGGGCCTCCGTCCGAGACGCACCCAGGCCCCTCGCGGGCGACCCCCCGGCCGGAGGGCCCGTAGCTCGATGTCCTCAACTCCTGAGTTTCCGCGACACGTCGTCACCGCCGTGCTCGTCGCCCACGACGGCGCCCGCTGGCTGCCGGAGGCCCTCGCCGGGCTGCTCGCCCAGGAGCGCCCCGTACAGAACGTCGTCGCCGCCGACACCGGCAGCGCCGACGACTCCGCGCAGCTCCTCGCCGACGCCATCGGCGCCGACCGCGTCCTCCACCTCGCCCGCCGCACCGGATTCGGCGCCGCCGTCGAGGAGGCCACCCGCACCGCGCCCGTGCTCGGCCCCGAGGAACTGGCGTACCTGAAGCGCCCCAGCGGCTGGGACCCGGTCACCAGGAGCTGGCAGGACGAGGCCTACGAGCTGCCCGAACTCCCGCACGGCGAGCCCGTCCAGTGGCTCTGGCTGCTCCACGACGACTGCGCGCCCGAGCCCGGCGCCCTCGCCGAACTCCTGCGCGTCGCCGACTCCGACGCGGACGCCGCCGTCATCGGCCCCAAGCTGCGCGGCTGGTACGACAGGAAGCAGCTCCTCGAAGCCGGCGTCTCCATCGCCCGCAGCGGCCGCCGCTGGACCGGGCTCGACCGCCGCGAGCAGGACCAGGGCCAGCACGACCAGGTCCGCTCCGTCCTCTCCGTCTCCAGCGCCGGCATGCTCGTCCGCCGCGACGTCTTCGAGCAGCTCGGCGGCTTCGACCGGCGGCTGCCCCTCATGCGCGACGACGTCGACCTCTGCTGGCGCGCCCACGCCGCAGGCCACCGCGTGCTCGTCGCCCCCGACGCCGTCCTGCGGCACGCCGAGGCCTCCGCCCGCGAACGCCGCACCGTCGACTGCGCCGGCCGCACCGCCGCCGACCCGCACCGCGTCGACAAGGCGGGCGCCGTCTACACCCTGCTGGCCAACACCCGCGGCGCCGCCCTCCCGTACGTCCTCGTACGCCTGGTCGTCGGCACCGTGCTGCGCACCCTCGGCTACCTCGTCGGCAAGGCGCCCGGCCAGGCCGTCGACGAGATCATGGGCCTGCTCGCCACCCTGCTGCGCCCCGAGAAGATCCTCGCCGCCCGCAAGCGGCGCAAGAACCCGGCCGTCCCCGCGAGCGAACTGCGCCCGCTGTTCCCGCCGCCCGGCGCCACCGTCCGCGCCGCCGCCGAACAGCTCGCCTCCCACTTCGGCGACTCCGACGCCGACGCGGGCTCGCGCCACGGCGCCGTCGAGTCGGGACCCGGCGGCGACGACGCCGACTTCATGGAGGTCGAGCAGTTCGCCCGCCTGAAGAAGGTTGCCGGCAAGCCCGGCCCCGTCCTCTTCGCCGTCCTGCTCCTCGTCTCCCTCGTCGCCTGCCGCGGCCTCTTCGGCGGCGGCTCCCTCGCCGGCGGCGCCCTGCTGCCCGCCCCCGACACCGTCTCCGGACTCTGGTCGCGCTACGCCGACGGCTGGCACACCATCGGCAGCGGCGGCACCCAGACCGCCCCGCCCTACCTCGCCGTCCTGGCCGCGCTCGCCACCCTCCTGTTCGGCTCGACCTCCTTCGCGCTGACCCTGCTGCTCGTCTGCTCGGTCCCGCTGGCCGGCTTCACCGCCTACTTCGCCAGCCGCGGCATCGTCGAGTCCCGGCTGCTGCGCGCCTGGGGCGCCGTCGCCTACGCCTTCCTGCCGGCCGCCACCGGCGCCCTCGCCACCGGCCGGCTCGGCACCGCCGTCCTCGCGGTCCTGCTCCCGCTGATCGCCCGCGCGGCCGTCGCCGCCCACGGCCTCGGCCGCACCGAGCGCGGCAGCTGGCGCGCCACCTGGGCGTACACCTTCCTCCTCACCTTCGCCATGGCGTTCACGCCGGTGGTCTGGCCGCTCGCCGTCCTCCTCGGCATCGGCGTGCTCGTGCTGCGCCGCGACGACATCACCGCGTACGCCCTGCGCTTCCTCGCCGCCGTCGGCACCCCGGTCCTCGTCCTGGCCCCCTGGTCGCTCTCCCTGCTGACCAGCCCCTCCGCGCTGCTGCGCGAGGCCGGCCTCGCCGTCCCCACCAGCGCGGCCTCCGCCCTCGACCTGCTCGGCACCAGCCCCGGCGGCCCCGGCACCACCGGCGGTCTCGTCCTCATCGGCTTCGTGCTCGCCGCCCTCGGCGCCCTGCTCCGCGAGGAGCGCGCCTTCGCCGTCCGCGCCGCCTGGGCCGCCGCCCTCGCCGGCCTCCTCTTCGCCGCCCTCACCAACGGCACCGACGGCACCGGCTGGGCCGGCCCCGCGACCCTCGTCTACGGCGCGGCCCTGCTCGCCGCCGGCCTCATCGGCGCCGAGGGCGGCCGCACCCGCGTCGCCGCCCACGGCTTCGGCTGGCGCCAGCCCGTCGCCGCGCTCATCGCGCTCGCCTGCGCCCTCGGCCCGGTCGTCGCCGCGGCCGGCTGGATGATCGGCGGCGCCGACGGCCCGCTCACCCGCCGCGACCCGGTCCAGGTGCCGGCCTTCGTCGCCGAGGAGAGCGGCACCCGCGACCAGGCCCGCACCCTCGTCCTCGGCGGCAGTTCGCCCGGCCGCGTCGACTACACCCTGGTCCGCGGCTCCGGCGCCCGCCTCGGCGACGCCGAACTCGCCGCGAGCGGCGGCGGCGACCCGCGCCTCGACGAGGTCGTCGCCCACCTCGTGGCCGGCTCCGGCGCCGACCAGACCGAGGAGCTCAGCGGCTTCGCGATCCGCTACGTCCTCGTACGGGACGGGGCACCGCGCTCCATGAGCCGCGTCCTCGACGCCACCCCGGGCCTGTCCCGGCTCAGCCAGCTCGACGGCAGCGCGCTGTGGCGGATCGACCGCGAGGTCGCCCGGATCACCATCGTCCCCGGCGCCGCGAAGGGGGCCACCGCCCCCGGGCAGGCCGCCGAGGCCGCCAAGACCGTCTCCGTTGCCGCCGGACCCGTTGAGGCCCACACCGACCTCCCGGCCGGACCCGCCGGCCGCGTGCTGCGCGTCGCCGACCGCGCCGACGCCGGCTGGACCGCCACCCTCGACGGCAAGGAGCTCACCCCGACCACCGTCGACGGCTGGGCCCAGGGCTTCGAGCTCCCCGCCGAGGCGGGCCGCCTGGACCTCACCTTCGAGGCGCCGCTCACCCACACCGTCTGGGTCTGGACCCAGGTCGGCCTCGCCGTCGTCCTGCTCGTGCTCGCCCTGCCCGGCCGGCGCCGCGACATCGACGACGACCTGCCCGAGGAGGAGCTCGCCATCCCCGCCCCGGCGGCCGAGGGCGACGGCCGCCGCGCCCGCCGCCTGCGCGCGGCGGCGGAGGCCGAGGCCGAGGCCGAAGCGGAGGCGCCCCTCCCGGAGCCCGCCCCCGAGGCGGCCCCCGCCCCGGTGCCCGCGCAGCAGACGTACGAGCAGGAGACGTACGAGCAGCAGGCGTACGAACCGGGGGCTTACGAGCAGGGGGCGCAGGGGGCGTACGAACAGCCCCAGGTCCAGTACGCCGACGACCAGGGCCAGGGCTACTACCAGGCGCAGGGCCAGGAGCAGTACGCGTACCCGCAGCAGCAGTACGGCGAGCAGTACGCCGAGCAGGGCTACGACCCGTACGCGCAGCAGTACCCGCAGCAGTACGACCCCCAGCAGTACCCGCAGCAGACCTACGGGGACCCGTACACCGACCAGTACGGGGAGCAGGCCTACGACCCCTACGGCTACGGGTACGACCAGAACCGGCAGGGCCAGGACCCCGAGCAGCAGCAGCGTCCCGACGGGAGCAGCAACCAGTGAAGCGCACCACCCTCTCCCTGATCGCGGTCGCCACCGCCCTCGCCGCCGTCACCGGCGCCGTCTCCCTGACCGCCCCCGACGGCGCCGCCGCCCCGGCCGCCCAGGCGCCCACCCGGCTGCCCGTGGAGCGCTCCAGCCTGCTCTGCCCGGCGCCCAGCCTGTCCGAGGTGGCCGAGACCACCTACACCTCGTACACCCCGCTCGGCACCGGCAAGGACCGGAACAGCGAGACGGGCGCCAAGGCGGCGGGGGCCGAGCTGAAGCCGGCCGCCGCGGCCGGCACGCCCGGCGAGACGGCCAAGAAGCCCAAGACGGCCAAGGCCCCCGCGACCGTCACCAAGACCGGCACCCCCGTCACCGCCGAGTCCGACGGCGCCACCGCCCCCGCCCTGGCCGGCACGGCGAACGGCGCCCTCGCCCCCGGCTGGACCGTCCAGCAGACCACGGTCAACCCCGCCGGCGGGGCCCGCGGCCTGCTCGGCACCGGCTGCACCGCCCCGGACACCGACTTCTGGTTCCCCGCCGCCTCCACCGCGAAGCAGCGCCAGGACTACGTGCACCTCACCAACCCGGACGACAGCGCCGCCGTCGCCGACATCGAGCTGTACGGCCCGGAGGGCGCCCTCAAGTCCCAGATCACCGAGGGCATCCCGGTCCCGGCCCACTCCAGCGTCCCGGTGCTGCTCCCGACCCTCACCGGCGACCCGGCCCAGCAGGACGTCACGGTCCATGTGACCACCCGCAGCGGACGCGTCGGCGCCGTCATCGGCGCGGCCGACGACACGCTGGGCAGCGACTGGCTGCCCGCCTCCGCCGACCCGTCCGGCACCGCCGTCCTGCCCGGCATCCCGGCCGACGCGACCTCCGTACGGCTCGTGGCGTACGCGCCGGGCGACGACGACGCCGACCTGAAGGTCCAGCTGGTCACCCCGACCGGCACCATCGTCCCGGCCAGCGCGTCCTCCCTGCACGTGAAGTCGGGGATGACCGCCGCCGTCGACATGAAGGACCTCATGCGCGGCGAGCCCGGCTCGCTGCTGCTGACCCCGAGCAACCCGAAGAAGAGCACCCCGATCGTGGCCGCGCTCCAGGTCGTCCGGGGCAAGGGCGAGAAGCGGGAGGTCGCCTTCATCCCGGCGGCCGGCCCGGTCGAGGGCCGGGCGACCGTCGCCGACAACCGCGCCAAGGGCTCCACGCTCTCGCTGACCGCCCCCGGCGCCGCCGCCGAGGTCCGGATCACCGCCTCCGCGGGCTCGCAGGGCGGCACCCCGGTCACCAAGACCCTCAAGCTCAAGGCGGGCACGACCACCACCCTGGCCCCGCCCGTCCCCGAGGGCCTCAAGGGCGCCTACGCGCTCACCGTCGAGCACGTCTCGGGCGGCCCGGTGCACGCCTCACGGATGCTGGAGCTGCCCAGCGACGGCATCCCGATGTTCACGATCCAGAACTTCAACGACGACCGCGGCACCGTGGAGGTCCCGGCGGCCCGGCAGAACTTGTCGGTGCTGGACGACTGAGCCCCTGTCAGGGCCCCGTCGGGCTCCCCGTAAGGGTGGAAACCCACCCCCTACGGGGGACTGACCGGAACCCCGGCCCTCAGTCCTGCTCGTCGTCCTGCCCGTACCGGGGGTCGACGGACTCGGGCGAGAGGCCGAGCAGATCGGCCACCTGCTCCACGACCACCTCGTGGACCAGCAGCGCCCGCTCGTCACGGCTCTTGGAACGGATCTCGACCGGGCGCCGGTAGACCACGACCCGGGCAGGCTCGCTCTTCTCGGCCGGGGTCGACCCGCCGAGCGGCACGATGGACTCGCCCGTGACCGGCGGCGGCACCTCCATCACCAGGAACTCCACGTCCGCCAGCTGCGGCCAGCGCCGCTCAAGCCGCTCCACCGAGTCCAGCACCAGATCGCGGAAGGTGTCCGCCCGGCTCGCCGACAGCGGCACCTGGGGCGGGGCGACCGGCCCCCGCATGCCCCGGCCGTGCCGGTCACGGCGCCGCACACGGGGCACGGAACTGTCCTTGCTGCTGGTGGGTTCGGTCACTGACGCAGCGTAACTCTCTCCGGTGTTCCGGGGCCTTTCCTTGAGCGGTCCGGGGCACGGCCCGGACCGCCGAGGCTGTCGGCGGTTGAACGTTCCGGCCCTACGAGGGCGCGTTTTCCGGGGCTCCCGCGATCGGCCATCCGGCCGCACCTGACCGAATAGGCACCCCCCGATGTCCGGATCGCGAGCCGCCGCCACGCCCGTACCGCGCCCCTCCCGCAGGTCGGAACGGGCGACCGGACCGGTCCCGTGGCGGACGTCACACCACGACACGGTGGAGTGACCTGGGGGAGAGTCGTCGCGGCCCGCTCAAGAGTGCGGTACCGTCCAACGCTGTGAGCCCTGTACGTCGCTGTTCGCGCACCGCGTGCGGCCGCCCTGCCGTCGCGACACTGACGTACGTCTATGCCGACTCGACTGCGGTCCTCGGCCCGCTCGCCACCTACGCCGAGCCCCACTGCTACGACCTGTGCGCCGAGCACAGCGAGCGCCTGACCGCCCCGCGCGGCTGGGAGGTCGTGCGGCTCACCGACGGTTCCGCCCCCGCCCGCCCCAGCGGCGACGACCTCGAAGCCCTCGCCAACGCGGTACGGGAGGCGGCCCGCCCCCAGGAGCGCGCGGCCGAGGCCGGCGGCAAGGGCGGCGGACGCGGCGGCGACCCGATGGAGGTCGGCCGTCGGGGTCACCTCAGGGTCCTGCGCTCCCCCGAAAACTGATCAAGGCCCCTTCCCGGGTAGTTTGGGCGTTCCGTGCGCGCGCCGCATTCGCGCGTACGTGGTTGCCGAGACTTCAGGAGGGTTGATCCGTGGCTGCTGACCTGTCGCAGATCGTGAAGGCGTACGACGTCCGCGGGGTGGTGCCGGATCAGTGGGACGAGGCGCTCGCCGAGCTCTTCGGAGCGGCTTTCGTGACGGTGACGGACGCGGACGCGATCGTCATCGGCCACGACATGCGCCCCTCCTCGCCGGGCCTCTCCGCCGCGTTCGCGCGCGGCGCGGCCCGCCTCGGCGCGGACGTGACCCTGATCGGCCTCTGCTCCACGGACCAGCTGTACTACGCGTCCGGGGCGCTGCACCTGCCGGGCGCGATGTTCACCGCCTCGCACAACCCGGCCCAGTACAACGGCATCAAGATGTGCCGCGCGGGCGCCGCCCCGGTCGGCCAGGACACCGGCCTCGGCGAGATCCGCGAGCTGGTGGAGCGCTGGTCGGACGAGGGCGCCCCGAAGCCGGCGGCCACCGAGGGCACGGTGACGCACCGCGAGACCCTGACGGACTACGCGTCCCACCTCCTCTCCCTCGTAGACCTCTCCGCCATCCGCCCCCTCAAGGTCGTGGTGGACGCGGGCAACGGCATGGGCGGCCACACCGTCCCCACCGTCTTCGACGGCCTGCCGCTGGACGTCGTCCCGATGTACTTCGAGCTCGACGGCACCTTTCCGAACCACGAGGCCAACCCGCTCGACCCGAAGAACATCGTCGACCTCCAGGCGCGGGTCCGCGCCGAGGGCGCCGACCTCGGCCTCGCCTTCGACGGCGACGCCGACCGCTGCTTCGTCGTCGACGAGAACGGCGACCCGGTCGCCCCGTCGGCGATCACCGCCCTCGTCGCCGCGCGCGAGCTGGCGAAGAACCCCGGCGGCACGGTCATCCACAACCTGATCACCTCGTGGTCCGTCCCGGAGGTCGTCCGCGAGCACGGCGGCACGCCCGTCCGCACCCGTGTGGGCCACTCCTTCATCAAGGAGGAGATGGCGAAGACCGGCGCCGTCTTCGGCGGCGAGCACTCCGCGCACTACTACTTCAAGGACTTCTGGAACGCGGACACGGGCATGCTGGCCGCCCTCCACGTCCTCGCGGCCCTCGGCGGCCAGGACGGCCCGCTGTCCTCGCTGGTCGCCGCGTACGACCGCTACGCCGCCTCCGGCGAGATCAACTCCACCGTCGCCGACCAGGCCGGCCGCCTGGCCGCGGTGAAGGCCGCGTACGAGAACCAGGACGGCGTCACCCTCGACGACCTGGATGGCCTGACGGTCACCTCCACCAACTGGTGGTTCAACCTCCGAGCCTCCAACACCGAACCCCTCCTCCGCCTCAACATCGAAGCCCGAGACACCACAACGATGCAGCACCTCCGCGACGAGGTCCTGAAGCTGGTCCGCGCGTAACGCGGAGCGGGGGGGGCGGGGCGACGGCCCCGCCCCCCCTCGCCGGGACCCGGGCTTCCCGCCCCGGGCTTCCCGCCCCGGGCTTCCCGCCCCGGGCTTCCCGCCCCGGGCTTTCGCCCTCCCGGGCTTCCAGCCCCCGGGCTTTCGCCCTCCCGGGCTTCCAGCCCCCGGGGTGGATCGGAAGAGGGGCGGGGTGGG
>NZ_JBEOUE010000050.1:0-24164 GCF_040303965.1 Streptomyces sp. NPDC094032
GCGTTCTGAAGCAGCTCGCGGAGATAGACCCGGGGGCTGGAGTAGAGGTGGTGGGAGAGCAGATCCACCAGGCCACGCAGATCGACCTGGAACGTATGAGGTGTCTGGTCAGCAGTCATCGTCGCTGCGCCGGTGGGGGGACGGGCGACGGCGCGGGTCGGGCGATCCCGGCGTCCGGTGATCGCGGGGAAGGAGCGGAAGAGCGGCCATCCTAGGCGCCACGCCTCCGACGTGACCAACCGGTATCCACAGCCTGCGCGCCGTCTGTCGGTGCGGTGGTGTGCAATGGACCGCGTGCCCGCGCTCGACGAACCACCGAACAAGCCGCTCGGAGCCGCCGCCCTCGCGGCGGCCACCGGGTCCGCCACCCACCCGCAGGAGGTGCCATGCAGCTCGCCGACCCCCTGAAGAGCCTCCTCGGCGCCGCCACCGCCAAGGTGATGGCCGAGCACATGGATCTGCACACCGTGGGCGACCTGCTCCACCACTACCCCCGGCGGTACGCGGAGCGCGGCGAGCTGACCGCGCTCGCCGACCTGCCCCTGGACGAGCACGTCACCGTCGTCGCCCAGGTCGCCGACGCCCGCGTGCACACCTTCAACAAGGGCGGGCGCGGCAAGGGCCAGCGCCTCGAAGTCACCATCACCGACGGCAGCGGCCGCATGCAGCTGGTCTTCTTCGGCCGCACGGTCCACTTCCACCAGAAGGAGCTGCTGCCCGGCCGGCGCGCCATGTTCGCCGGCAAGGTCGGCCTCTTCAACCGCAGGCTCCAGCTCGCCCACCCCGAGTACAAACTGCTCGACGCCGAGAGCAGCACCGAGACCGTCAAGGCCTTCGCGAGCGAGCTGCTGCCCATCTACCCGGCCTGCAAGCAGCTGGAGTCCTGGACCATCGAGCAGTCCGTGGCCATCGCCCTGGACTCCATGGCCGCCACCGGCTGGGCCGGGCTCGCCGACCCGCTGCCGCCCGCCCTGCGCGAGGGCCGCGGCCTCACCGACCTGCCCGACGCCCTCACCAAGGTCCACCGCCCGCACACCAAGGCCGACATCGCCGACGCCCGCGACCGCCTCAAATGGGACGAGGCCTTCGTCCTCCAGGTCGCCCTCGCCCGCCGCCGGCACGCCGACACCCAGCTCCCCGCCGTCCCCCGCCGCCCCTCCGAGGGCGGCCTCCTCGACGCCTTCGACGCCAAGCTGCCCTTCACCCTCACGGACGGCCAGCAGAAGGTCTCCCGCGAGATCTTCGACGACCTCGCCACCGACCACCCCATGCACCGGCTCCTCCAGGGCGAGGTGGGCTCCGGAAAGACGATGGTCGCCCTGCGCGCGATGCTCGCCGTCGTCGACGCCGGGGGACAGGCCGCCATGCTGGCGCCCACCGAGGTCCTCGCCCAGCAGCACCACCGCTCCATCACCGAGATGATGGGCGAGCTCGCCGAGGGCGGCATGCTCGGCGGCGCCGACAACGCCACCAAGGTCGTGCTGCTCACCGGCTCGATGGGCGCCGCCGGACGGCGCCACGCCCTGCTCGACCTGGTCACCGGCGAGGCCGGCATCGTCATCGGCACCCATGCCCTCATCGAGGACAAGGTGCAGTTCCACGACCTGGGCCTGGTCGTCGTCGACGAACAGCACCGCTTCGGCGTGGAGCAGCGCGACGCCCTGCGCGGCAAGGGCAAGCAGCCGCCGCACCTGCTCGTCATGACCGCCACCCCCATCCCCCGCACGGTCGCCATGACCGTCTTCGGCGACCTGGAGACCTCGGTCCTCGACCAGCTCCCGGCCGGCCGGTCCCCGATCGCCAGCCATGTGGTGCCCGCCGCCGACAAGCCGCACTTCCTCGCCCGCGCCTGGGAGCGGGTCCGCGAGGAGGTGGAGGGCGGCCACCAGGCATACGTGGTCTGCCCCCGGATCGGCGACGAGGAGGACCGGAAGCAGAAGCGGAAGGCGAGCCCCGAGGACGAGGCCGAGAAGCGCCCGCCGCTCGCCGTCCTGGAGGTCGCCGAGCAGCTGCGCGCCGGGCCGCTCGCCGGGCTCCGCGTCGAGGTGCTGCACGGCAGGATGCACCCCGACGACAAGGACGACGTCATGCGCCGCTTCGCCGCCGGCGAGGTGGACGTCCTGGTCGCCACCACCGTCATCGAGGTCGGCGTGAACGTGCCCAACGCCACCGCCATGGTGATCATGGACGCCGACCGCTTCGGCGTCTCCCAGCTCCACCAGCTGCGCGGCCGCGTCGGCCGTGGCTCCGCCCCCGGCCTGTGCCTGCTGGTCACCGAGATGCCCGAGGCCAGCCCCGCCCGCCAGCGGCTCGGCGCCGTCGCCTCCACCCTCGACGGCTTCGAGCTCTCCCGTATCGACCTCGAACAGCGCCGCGAGGGCGACGTCCTCGGCCAGGCCCAGTCCGGCGTGCGCTCCTCCCTGCGGATGCTCACCGTCATCGACGACGAGGAGGTCATCACCGCCGCCCGCGAGGAGGCCACCGCGCTCGTCCTCGCCGACCCCGACCTCACCGCCCACCCCGAACTCCGCACCGCCCTCGACGCGCTGCTCGACAAGGGCCGGGAGGAGTACCTGGAGAAGGGCTGAGCGGCCTACGGCGGGTCCGCCCCGGCGCCGTCCGCCATAAGCTGGTGGGCACGCACTGGCTTATGGATGACGAGGACCTCAGATGACCCGCGTGATCGCCGGCAGCGCCGGCGGACGCCGACTCGCCGTGCCGCCGGGCACCGGCACCCGCCCCACCTCCGACCGGGCGCGGGAAGGCCTCTTCTCCACCTGGGAGTCGTTCCACGGCCTGGAGGGGGCCCGCGTCGCCGACCTGTACGCGGGCTCCGGCGCCGTGGGCCTGGAGGCGCTGTCCCGTGGCGCCTCCCACGCCCTGCTGGTCGAGGCCGACCCGCGCGCCGCGAAGACCGTCCGGGAGAACATCGGCTCGCTCGCCCTGCCGGGCGCCGAGCTGCGCACCGGCAAGGCGGAGCAGATCGTGACCGGTCCGGCGCCATCGGAACCGTACGACCTGGTCTTCCTCGACCCCCCGTACGCCGTCTCCGACGCCGATCTCCGCGAGATCCTCCTCACAATGCGCTCGGGGGGCTGGATCGCCGACGATGCCCTCGTCACCGTGGAGCGCAGCACCCGGGGCGGCGAGTTCGGCTGGCCGGACGGCTTCGCACCCATGCGGTCCCGTCGCTACGGCGAGGGAACGTTTTGGTACGGTCGCGCCGCCTCTACGTGCGAAGACGCACGATGACCGGACCGGAGAGCGAGGGACCCACGTTGCGCCGCGCTGTTTGTCCGGGGTCATTCGACCCCATCACCAATGGACACCTCGACATCATCGCCCGCGCCTCGAAGCTGTACGACGTCGTGCACGTCGCGGTGATGATCAACCAGTCGAAGAAGGGCCTCTTCACCGTCGAGGAGCGGATCGAACTCATCCGTGAGGTCACCGCCGGCTTCGGCAACGTCGAGGTGGAGTCCTTCCACGGCCTGCTCGTCGACTTCTGCAAGCAGCGCGACATCCCCGCCATCGTCAAGGGGCTGCGGGCCGTCAGCGACTTCGACTACGAGCTCCAGATGGCGCAGATGAACAACGGGCTCTCGGGCGTCGAGACCCTGTTCGTGCCGACCAACCCGACCTACAGCTTCCTGTCGTCCTCGCTGGTCAAGGAGGTCGCGGCCTGGGGCGGCGACGTCTCCCACCTGGTGCCCCCGGCGGTCCTCGGCCGGCTCACCGAACGGCTCGCCGAGCAGCGCTCCGGGCAGTGACCCCCGGCCACCGCCACTGACGCTCCGTCACCAGGTCCCGGACGGGGCCCGACTGGCCTTACAGTCGTCCCGTCCGTCTCCATCCAGCTGTAGAGAGTGGCGAGCACCGGTGGACGTGCAGAAGAAGCTCGACGAGATCGTCACGACGGTCCAGAGCGCCCGTTCCATGCCCATGTCGGCGTCCTGCGTGGTCAACCGGGCCGAGCTGCTCGCCCTGCTCGAAGAGGTGCGCGAGGCCCTGCCCGGCTCGCTCGCCCAGGCCCGGGAGCTGATCGGCGGCCGGGAGCAGATGGTCGAGCAGGCCCGGCAGGAGGCCGAGCGGATCATCGAGGCCGCGCACGCCGAGCGCGGCTCGATCGTCTCCGACAGCCAGGTCGCCCGCCAGTCGCAGGGCGAGGCCGACCGCATCCTCACCGAGGCCCGCCGGGAGGCCGAGGAGATCCGCGCGGAGGCCGACGACTACGTCGACTCCAAGCTGGCCAACTTCGAGGTCGTGCTCAACAAGGCCATCGGCTCCGTCGACCGCGGCCGCGAGAAGCTGCTCGGCCGGGGCCCCGGTCTGGACGCGGACGGGTACGCCGACGAGGACGCCCCCGAGTACAGCGCGGACCCGCAGACCCTGATCCACCGGGCCGACGCCTACGTGGACGCCAAGCTGGGCGCCTTCGAGGCCGTGCTCTCCAAGACCCTGGAGGCCGTCGGCCGAGGCCGGCAGAAGCTGCACGGCAGGATCGCCTCCGACGACCTCGCCGAGCACATGGCCGCGCAGGACGCCGCGGGCCCGGGCGGGCACACCAGCGACGCCGACTACCTCGCGGGCCTCGCGGAGCTGGCCGACCCCGAGCCCGCGCGGATCCCGCAGCAGCAGACCCCGCCGCAGCCGCAGCACGACCCGCACGACCCGTACGGGTACGCCGCCCAGCAGCAGATGCCGCAGGCGCAGCCGGTACCGGTCCAGCAGACCGACCCGTACGGGTACCAGCAGCAGGACCCGTACGCGTACCAGCAGCCGCAGGCCGACCCCTACGGGTACCAGCAGCAGTACGGCTACGAGCAGCAGCCCCAGCCGGCGCCGCCCGCGCACCAGCCGGGGACCGCCGGGCTCGACGAGACCAGCTTCTTCGACACGAGCATGATCGACCTGGAACAGCTGCGCCGCTACGAGCAGGGGCACTGAGCGGGGAGCTCACCCGGATTGGGCCCTGGGCGAAGCGTCCAGTATCCTGGCTCTTCGGTCGCGCGTATTCCGCGATCCATGCTGCCCACGGTCGGCAGCTCCCCCTCACGATGTGAACGATCCGAAAGCAGGAAGAGCCCTGAGCACGCGCCTCGACCACCGCGACCCCCTCGTGTTCGACACACACGAGCTGGGGCGGCGTCCTGGCGCCCTCCAGCGGATCTCCCGCACGATCGACGCCCCCAGGGATCTGGGTGTCGCAGGGGTCATCGGAGTGCCCGAGGGCGCTCCGGTGGAGATCGACCTCCGGCTCGAGTCGGTCATGGAAGGGGTGCTTGTCACAGGCACCGCCCGTGCATCGGCCGAGGGGGAGTGCGTAAGGTGTCTGGAGTCCGTCGAGCTTGAGCTCGACGCGGACTTCCAGGAGATGTTCTCGTACCCCGACTCCGACGACCGGGGCCGCTCGAAGGCGGCCGCGGACGACGAAGCCGAGGACGACGAGGACATGATCCCCCTCGAGGACGGCATGTTCGACCTCGAACCCGTGCTGCGTGATGCGGTGGTGCTCGCACTGCCGATGCAGCCGGTGTGCCGGGAGGACTGTGCGGGTCTGTGTTCCGAATGCGGAATCAGCCTGAACGAGAACCCGGACCACCACCACGACGCCGTCGACATCCGTTGGGCGGCACTGCAGGGACTCGCCGGTTCGCAGGGAACCGATGAGAAGGACAACATGAGCGGCTCCTCTGACGGGGACGTCCGAAGCGCCGCCGAGAAGCAGGAGAAGTAGCCGTGGCTGTTCCGAAGCGGAAGATGTCGCGCAGCAACACGCGCCAC
Organism: Streptomyces sp. NPDC094032; assembly: GCF_040303965.1. Classification (NCBI taxonomy): domain Bacteria; kingdom Bacillati; phylum Actinomycetota; class Actinomycetes; order Kitasatosporales; family Streptomycetaceae; genus Streptomyces; species Streptomyces sp. NPDC094032. Next base: position 5,785 of record NZ_JBEOUE010000050.1, read on the forward strand.
CGCCGGTCGCAGTGGAAGGCTGCGGTCCCCACCCTGGTTTCGTGTGAGCGTTGCCAGGAGCCGAAGCTGCAGCACATCGCGTGCCCGAGCTGCGGCACCTACAACAAGCGCCAGGTCCTCTCGGTCTGAGTGGGCTGGTGAGAGGCACGATGTCTGACCACGTCAACGCAGCCTCGTCCCACACGCTTCTGGAAGGGCGGCTCGGGTATCAGCTCGAGTCCGCCCTTCTGGTGCGTGCGCTCACCCACCGTTCGTACGCGTACGAGAACGGCGGTCTGCCCACCAACGAGCGTCTTGAGTTCCTCGGGGACTCCGTGCTCGGCCTGGTGGTCACGGACACGCTCTATCGCACCCACCCCGACCTGCCCGAAGGCCAGCTGGCCAAGCTGCGGGCCGCGGTGGTCAACTCGCGTGCGCTGGCGGAGGTGAGCCGCGGCCTCGACCTGGGCTCCTTCATCCGGCTCGGCCGGGGCGAAGAGGGTACGGGCGGCCGGGACAAGGCCTCCATCCTCGCCGACACCCTTGAAGCGGTGATCGGCGCCGTCTATCTCGACCAGGGTCTCGACGCGGCCTCCGAGCTGGTGCACCGGCTCTTCGACCCGCTGATCGAGAAGTCCTCGAACCTCGGTGCGGGCCTGGACTGGAAGACCAGTCTCCAGGAGCTGACCGCGGCCGAGGGCCTGGGTGTTCCGGAGTACCTCGTCAGCGAGGAGGGTCCGGACCACGAGAAGGTCTTCACTGCTGCCGCCCGCGTCGGTGGTGTCTCGTACGGCACCGGCACCGGCCGCAGCAAGAAGGAAGCGGAACAGCAGGCGGCGGAGTCCGCGTGGCGCGCGATTCGCGCGGCCGCGGACGAGCGCGCGGCGGCGGCGAAGGCCGCTGCCGAGAACGCCTCCGGCCAGGGCGGGGAAGTGGTCACCGACCTCCCCTCCGCCGAGGACCAGGCTTCGGCCTGACCCTTCGCTTCCCGATGCCCCCGCCCCCTCCAGGGGACGGGGGCATCGTCGTGCCCGGCGGTTGTAGGCTGCTGGCATCACCCGCAGGAGCCGTTCCGGAGGAGTGCCGTGCCCGAGTTGCCCGAGGTCGAGGTCGTACGACGCGGTCTTGAGCGGTGGGTCGCGGGACGGACCGTCGCCGAGGTCGAGGTCCTGCACCCCCGGGCCGTACGGCGCCATCCGGCGGGCGGCACGGACTTCGCGGCCCGGCTGCGGGGACAGCGGCTCGGCACCGCGCGGCGGCGCGGCAAGTACCTGTGGCTGCCGCTCGCCGACACCGACGCCTCGGTCCTCGGCCACCTCGGCATGAGCGGCCAGCTGCTCGTGCAGCCGGAGGACGCGGCGGACGAGAAGCACCTGCGGATCCGGGTCCGCTTCGCCGACGCGGCCGGCACCGAGCTGCGCTTCGTCGACCAGCGCACCTTCGGCGGACTCTCGCTGCACGACAACACACCCGACGGGCTGCCCGACGTCATCGCGCACATCGCGCGCGACCCGCTGGACCCGCTCTTCGACGACGCCGCCTTCCAGACCGCGCTGCGCCTGAGGCGTACGACGGTCAAGCGGGCGCTGCTCGACCAGTCGCTGATCAGCGGCGTCGGCAACATCTACGCCGACGAGGCGCTGTGGCGCGCGAAGCTGCACTACGACCGGCCGACCGCGACCCTGACCCGGCCCCGCTCGGCCGAGCTCCTCGGGCACGCGCGGGACGTGATGAACGAGGCCCTCGCGGCCGGCGGGACCAGCTTCGACGCGCTGTACGTGAACGTGAACGGCGAGTCGGGCTACTTCGACCGGTCGCTCGACGCCTACGGGCGGGAGGGCGAGCCGTGCCACCGCTGCGGTACGCCGATGCGCCGGCGCGCGTGGATGAACCGGTCCAGCTACTACTGCCCGCGCTGCCAGCGCCCGCCGCGCGTCACGGCGTGACGGGCACCGCGCGCTCCGCGTCGTAGCTCTCGCGGGCGGCCAGCACCTGGTCCATCCGGCCCTCGACGAGGTGGATGAGCCCCAGCAGCCGCTCGGCGACCTCCTGGCCCAGCGGGGTGAGCCGGTAGTCGACCCGCGGCGGGTTGGTGGGCTGCGCGTCGCGGTGCACCAGGCCGTCGCGCTCCAGGGCGTGCAGCGTCTGGGACAGCATTTTCTCGCTGACGCCGTCCACCCTGCGCCGCAGTTCGTTGAAGCGGAACGTGCCGTCGTGGAGCGCGCCCAGGGTGAGGCTGCCCCAGCGGCCGGTCACGTGCTCCAGCGTGCCGCGGGAGGGACAGGACTTGGCGAAGACGTCGAAAGCGAGGTCCGGGTCGTCGGTCATGCCTTCTACCATACTCGCGCACAGCGCTGTGGAGAGGAGTGCGCTGTGTTGAGGGTTGCGCTGCATCGAGGCACGCGCTGCATCGAGGGTTGCGCTGTCGAAAAGTTAGTGCTCTACTTCTCGTCATCACCCCATGCCGTCCCCAGCGCAGCCGAGGAGCACCTCCATGACCACGCCCGTCGTCTCCATCGCCTACCACTCCGGCTACGGCCACACCGCCGTCATCGCCGAGGCCGTCCGGGACGGTGCCGCCGACGCCGGTGCCACCGTCCACCTGATCAAGGTCGACGAGATCACCGACGCCCAGTGGGAGCTGCTCGACTCCTCCGACGCGATCGTCTTCGGCTCGCCGACCTACATGGGCACCGCCTCCGGCGCCTTCCACCAGTTCGCCGAGGCCAGCTCGAAGCGCTGGTTCTCCGACGCCTGGCTGGACAAGCTGGCGGCCGGCTTCACCAACTCCGCCTCGAAGAGCGGCGACAAGCTGCACACCCTGCAGTTCTTCCAGACCCTCGCCGGCCAGCACGGCATGACCTGGGTCAACCTGGGCCTGAAGCCCGGCTGGAACACCAGCACCGCGTCCGAGAACGACATCAACCGCCTCGGCTTCTTCTCCGGCGCCGCCGCCCAGACCCCCAGTGACCTGGGCCCCGAGGCCGTCCACAAGGCCGACGTCGCCACCGCCGAGCACCTCGGCCGCCGCGTCGCCGAGACCGCCCGCACGTTTGCGCTCGGCAAGGCCGCGGCCTGACCCGTACGCACGCGAAAGGCCCCGTCACCACTGCGGTGACGGGGCCTTTCGCCTGTGTACGAGGGGAGTACGAGGGGCGTACGCGGGTGCGCGCGGGACTCAGAAGCCGAAGTCCTGGGTCCACCACGGACCGCCGTCCGCGAAGTGCACCCCCACGCCCAGCGTCTTGTAGTCGCAGTTCAGGATGTTCGCCCGGTGCCCGTCGCTCGCCATCCAGGACTTCATCACCGCGGCCGCGTCCACCTGGCCGCGGGCGATGTTCTCGGCGCCCAGACCGCTGACGCCCGCCTTGTCGGCGCGCGCCCACGGGGTCAGGCCGTCCGGGTTGGTGTGGTCGAAGAAGCCGCGCGCGGCCATGTCGGCGCTGAAGGCACCGGCCAGGGCGGCGAGATCCGCGTCGGAGCGGACCGCGACACAGCCCACCTTGGCGCGCTCGACGTTCACAAGCCGCACGACCTCCGCCTCGGCGGCCGCCTCCCGGCCGGCCAGGGGGCGGACGGTGACCGTCGGCTCCGGGGCCTTCGTGGTCGGGGCCTGGACCGGGCGGGCCGTCCTGGAGGGCGCGGGCGCCGGGGCCTTCGGCTTCGGCGCGGCCGCCGTCCTCGTGGCAGTGGGCGTGGGCGTGGGCTTCGGCGCGGGGGGCGTCGGGGTCGCCGCGCTCTTGGACGGGGTGACGGTCTTGTCGTTCCCCGCGCTCTTCGGCGCGGAGTCGCCGGCCGGGGTCGCCGAGGCGCCGCCCTGCGTGGTCAGGCTCGGGGCCTGCTGTGTGACCACGGTCCGCTCGCCGCCCGTGCCCGTGCTGCCCACCGTGAACGTGTCGCCGCCGGGCAGCAGACCCGAGGCGACCGCGATGGCGCCGACGGCGACCGCGGCGGAGACACCGAGCAGCCCGGTGCGTACCGGCGCGCCGCGTCGCGCGCCCCGATGGCGTCCCATCCGCTCGGCCTCCCTGAAGGACGATCTTTGCTGGTCTTTGCTTCTGTGGATGCTTCGAACGGGATTCGGCCAACCGGGCGAGTCCCGTTCCGTCGGGACTGTACGCGAAGACATGAGGGGCTGACGTGCTCCTTCCGTAATCCGCCCGTTAGCGTGCAGCCATGAACGACGACGTACGGATGACCGCCTGGGTGCGCGGCCGGGTACAGGGAGTGGGCTTCCGCTGGTTCACCAGGGCAAACGCGCTGGAGATCGGAGGGCTCGTGGGCTTCGCCCTGAACCTCGACGACGGCCGGGTGCAGGTCGTGGCCGAGGGGCCGAGTGAGAATTGCCACCGTCTGCTGGACTGGCTCCGGTCGGGCGACACGCCCGGGCGCGTGGACGGAGTCACTGAGATCTGGGACACGCCCCGAGGCATCTACGAGACCTTCGCGATCCGCTGACACCCCTTAGACGATCTTGTCCGAACGCCCCGCGCGACGTCCTCGGAGGGGCGCGCGGGGGGCGCTCACGGCGTACGCGGAAGGGTCGCCGGAAGCGGAAACCGCCTGGTGGTTGCCAATGAGGGCTTGCCGTGCCAGGCTGCGCGAGTAAGGATGATCTCCAGAGCCCCCGGGCACCGAGTTGCGAGGCGCCGCCGCCCTTCCCGCGGCCGCAGACCCCCCGGTGAGCCCTTGATGCGGGGCGTGATCGTGTTGACCGTCAAACTTTTTGGTGAGACTCTGGAAGCCCCGCGCACCTTAGCTGTCCGACCGTGAGAACCGGCACGACAAAGAGCATGGTCGGGCACCGCGGGTGCGAATCCCTCACGACCCACACCGCTTCGGTCGGTCACTCAGTGTGGAGGACCATCCATCATGGCAAAGGCGCTTCTCGGTTACGTCGGCGGCTCCGACCCGCGACTCCTCGCCGAGATGCGACGGCTTCAGCAGCGCGTCCAGGACCTCGAGTCCGAGCTGGTTCGGATCCAGTCCGAGAACGACGCGCTCGCCGCTGCCGCCGCTCACCACGGAGAGTCGCTGCTGGACAGCATCGACCTCGACGTTCCCAAGGCGGAGCCTGCGCTCACCTGACGCCCCGTGCCGGGGCACCGGTGAGAAACACTCTCGCTAGCACGGCTGGACACACAGCTGGATACGCAGCCAGATATGCAAGGGGCGCCTAGGCGTCCCTTCTTTCTTGCGGCATCGTCTCCTCGCGCCACCCCCGGTCCCCCATGTCCCCTCCTTGGGGGAGGGTGTGCCCTGGTCCTTCACGGGTGAAACCCGGGACCCCGGGTAGAGTCCGCAGGCGTGCATCTCAAGGCCCTGACGCTCCGCGGTTTCAAATCCTTCGCCTCCGCCACCACCCTGCGGTTCGAACCCGGGATCACCTGCGTCGTCGGCCCCAACGGCTCCGGCAAGTCCAATGTCGTGGACGCGCTGTCCTGGGTCATGGGCGAACAGGGCGCCAAGTCGCTGCGCGGCGGCAAGATGGAGGACGTCATCTTCGCCGGCACGACCGGGCGGCCCCCGCTCGGCCGCGCCGAGGTCTCGCTGACCATCGACAACTCCGACGGCGCGCTCCCCATCGACTACGCCGAGGTCACCATCACCCGGATCATGTTCCGGGGCGGCAGCAGCGAGTACCAGATCAACGGCGACACCTGCCGGCTGCTCGACATCCAGGATCTGCTCTCCGACTCCGGCATCGGCCGCGAGATGCACGTCATCGTCGGCCAGGGCCAGCTCGACTCGGTCCTGCACGCCGACCCCATGGGGCGGCGCGCCTTCATCGAGGAGGCCGCGGGCGTCCTCAAGCACCGCAAGCGCAAGGAGAAGGCGCTGCGGAAACTGGACGCGATGCAGGCCAACCTCGCCCGCGTCCAGGACCTCACCGACGAACTGCGCCGCCAGCTCAAGCCGCTCGGCCGGCAGGCCGCCGTCGCCCGCCGGGCCGCCGTCATCCAGGCCGACCTGCGCGACGCCCGGCTGCGGCTGCTCTCCGACGACCTCGTACGCCTCACGGAGGCGCTGAAGGCCGAGGTCGCCGACGAGGCCGCGCTGCTCGCCCGCAAGCAGTCCACCGAGGCCGAACTGAAGGCGGCGCAGGCCCGGGAGGCCGCCCTGGAGGACGAGGTCCGCCGCCTCGCGCCCCGGCTCCAGCGCGCCCAGCAGAGCTGGTACGAGCTGTCGCGGCTGGCCGAGCGGGTGCGCGGCACCGTCTCGCTCGCCGACGCCCGCGTCACCAGCGCCACCGACCGGCCCGTGGAGGAGCGGCGTGGCCGCGAGCCGGAGGACCTGGAGCGCGAGGCCGCCCGCGTCCGCGAGCAGGAGGCCGAGCTGACGGCCGCCCTGGAGGCCGCCGAGCGCGCCCTTGAGGACACCGTCGAGCACCGCGCCGAGCTCGAACGCGCCCTCGCCGTCGAGGAACGGCGCCTCAAGGACGCGGCCCGCGCCCTCGCCGACCGCCGCGAGGGCCTGGCCCGCCTGAACGGGCAGGTCAACGCGGCCCGCTCACGCGCCGCCTCCGCCCAGGCCGAGATCGACCGGCTCGCCGCCGCCCGCGACGAGGCCCAGGAGCGGGCGGTCGCCGCGCAGGAGGAGTACCAGCAGCTGAAGGCCGAGGTGGACGGCCTCGACGCCGGGGACACCGAGCTGGGGGAGCGGTACGAGGCGGCCCGCCGGGAACGAGCCGACGCGGAGGCCGGGCTCGCCGCCGCCCGCGAGGCCGTCGGAGCCGCCGAACGCGCCCGCGCGGCGGCGGGCGCCCGCCGCGACGCCCTCGCCCTCGGCCTGCGCCGCAAGGACGGCACCGGCGCCCTGCTCGGCGCCGGGCTGACCGGCCTGCTCGGCCCGGCGGCGGAGCTGCTGACCGTCACTCCCGGCTACGAGATCCCGGTCGCCGCCGCCCTGGGCGCCGCCGCCGACGCCCTCGCCGTCACCGGCCCGGCGACCGCCGTCGAAGCCCTCCGGCTGCTCCGCAAGCAGGACGCGGGCCGGGCCTCGCTGCTGCTTGCGGGCGCTGAGGGAGCGGGCTCCGAGACCCCGGGCGAAGCACCCGCCCCGCCGCCCGGAGCGGTGTCCGCCGCCCCGCTCGTCCAAGGACCCGCAGACCTCATGGGGGCCGTGCGCCGGCTGCTCCGGGACGTCGTCGTGGTCGAGGGCCTCGACGAGGCCGTCGACGTGGTGCGGGCCCGCCCGGAGCTCACGGCCGTCACGGCGGAGGGCGACCTGCTCGGGGCGCACCTCGCGCAGGGCGGGGCCGCCGGCGCGCCCAGCCTCCTCGAACTGCGCGCCTCGGTCGACGAGGCGACGGCGGAGCTCGCCGAACTGGACGTGCGCTGCGCGGAGCTGGCGGACCGGCAGCGGGCCGCCGCCGAGCGCGGGCGCGAGGCCGCCCGGCTCGTCGAGGAGGCGGGCGAGCGGCGACGGGCCGCCGACCGGGAGAAGTCGGCGGTGGCCCAGCAGCTCGGGCGGCTCGCAGGACAGGCCAGGGGCGCCGCGGGGGAGGCCGAGCGGACCGCCGCGGCCGCCGCGCGGGCGGCCGAGGCACTGGAGCAGGCGCTGGCCGAGGCGGAGGAGCTGGCCGAACGGCTGCTGGTCGCCGAGGAGTCGTCCCCCTTCGGGGCGGACGCCGACGAGGAGCCGGACGGGTCGGTCCGCGACCGCCTCGCCGTCGACGGCTCCAACGCGCGCCAGACCGAGATGGAGGCCCGCCTCCAGGTCCGCACCCACGAGGAGCGGGTCAAGGGCCTGGCCGGACGGGCCGACTCCCTGGACCGCGCCGCCCGCGCCGAGCGCGAGGCCCGGACCCGCGCCGAGGAGCGCAGGGCCCGGCTGCGCCACGAGGCGGAGGTCGCCGCGGCCGTCGCCTCGGGCACCCGCCAGCTCCTCGCCCACGTGGAGGTCTCCCTGGTCCGCGCCGAGCGCGAGCGGAGCCTGGCGGAGGCCGCGAAGGGGGCCCGCGAGCAGGGGCTCGGGGCGGCCCGCGACCGTGGCCGCGCCCTGAAGGCGGAGCTCGACAAGCTCACCGACTCGGTCCACCGCGGCGAGGTCCTGGGCGCGGAGAAGCGGCTGCGGATCGAGCAGCTGGAGAGCCGCTCCCTGGAGGAGCTGGGGGTGGAGCCGGCCGCGCTGGTCGACGAGTACGGCCCCCACCAGCCCGTACCGCCGTCGCCTCCGGCCGAGGGCGAGGAGCTGCCCGAGGACCCGGACCACCCGCGCAACCAGCCGCGCCCGTTCATCCGTTCGGAGCAGGAGAAGCGGCTGAAGTCCGCCGAACGGGCGTACCAGCAGCTCGGCAAGGTCAATCCGCTCGCCCTGGAGGAGTTCGCGGCCCTGGAGGAGCGCCACCAGTTCCTCTCCGAGCAGCTGGAGGACCTGAAGAAGACCCGGACCGACCTTCTCCAGGTCGTGAAGGAGGTGGACCTGAGGGTCGAGCAGGTCTTCACCGAGGCGTACCGGGACACGGCCCGCGAGTTCGAGGGCGTCTTCTCGCGGCTCTTCCCGGGCGGCGAGGGCCGCCTCGTGCTCACCGACCCGGACGACATGCTCCGTACCGGCATCGACGTCGAGGCCCGTCCGCCGGGCAAGAAGGTCAAGCGGCTCTCGCTGCTGTCCGGCGGCGAGCGCTCGCTGACGGCCGTGGCGCTGCTCGTCGCCATCTTCAAGGCCAGGCCCAGCCCGTTCTACGTGATGGACGAGGTCGAGGCGGCGCTGGACGACACCAATCTCCAGCGGCTCATCCGGATCATGGAGGAGCTCCAGGAGTCCTCGCAGCTGATCGTGATCACCCACCAGAAGCGCACGATGGAGGTCGCCGACGCGCTCTACGGAGTGTCGATGCAGGGCGACGGCGTCTCGAAGGTGATCAGCCAGCGGCTGCGCTGACGCGGTGAACGGGCCGTGGCTGAAGTGGTGGCCGACGGGAAGGTGTGCGCCACTGGAAGCCCGGGAACCCCCGGACGTCCGGCAGAGCCCCGGCGGCCCGGGACACCCGGGGCAGGACCGTCCCCCGGAGGAGCCCAAGTGACCAGCACCGCGCAGGCGCCCACACCGCCGCCGTCGGAGGGGCGTTCGGCCCATCCGGACCACATCGGACACGTCATCTTCATCACGGCCTCGGCCGCGATGGGCGGCTTCCTCTTCGGTTACGACAGCTCGGTCATCAACGGCGCCGTCGAGGCCATCCGCGACCGGTACGAGATCGGCTCCGCCGCGCTGGCCCAGGTCATCGCCATCGCCCTGATCGGCTGCGCCATCGGCGCCGCCACCGCCGGCCGGATCGCCGACCGCATCGGCCGCATTCTCTGCATGCGGATCGCCGCCGTGCTCTTCGCCATCAGCGCCGTCGGCTCCGCGCTGCCCTTCGCGCTGTGGGACCTGGCCCTCTGGCGGATCATCGGCGGCTTCGCCATCGGCATGGCCTCGGTGATCGGCCCCGCCTACATCGCGGAGGTCGCGCCCGCCGCGTACCGCGGCCGCCTCGGCTCCTTCCAGCAGGCCGCGATCGTCATCGGCATCGCCATCTCCCAGCTGGTCAACTACGGCATCCTCCAGCTCGCCGACGGCGACCAGCGCGGCAAGATCGGCGGCCTGGAGGCCTGGCAGTGGATGCTCGGCGTGATGGTCGTGCCCGCGCTCCTCTACGGCCTGCTCTCCTTCGCGATCCCCGAGTCGCCGCGCTTCCTCATCTCCGTGGGCAAGACCGACCGCGCCAAGGAGGTGCTGGCCGAGGTCGAGGGCCACGGGGTCGACCTGGACCACCGGGTCGCCGAGATCGACCAGGCCATGCGCAGCGAGCACAAGTCCACCTTCAAGGACCTGATGGTCGCGGGCACGAAGTTCAAGCTGCTGCCGATCGTCTGGGTCGGCATCGGGCTCTCCGTCTTCCAGCAGCTCGTCGGCATCAACGTCGCCTTCTACTACTCGGCGACGCTGTGGCAGTCCGTCGGCATCGACCCGTCGAGCTCGTTCTTCTACTCGTTCACCACGTCGATCGTGAACATCATCGGCACCGTGATCGCGATGGTCCTGGTCGACCGGGTCGGCCGCAAGCCGCTCGCGCTCGTCGGCTCCGTCGGCATGGCCATCGCCCTCGCCTTCGAGGCCTGGGCCTTCTCCGCCGACCTCGTCGACGGCAAGCTGCCCGAGACCCAGGGCGCCGTGGCGCTCGTCGCCGCCCACGTCTTCGTCCTCTTCTTCGCCCTCTCCTGGGGCGTGGTCGTCTGGGTCTTCCTCGGCGAGATGTTCCCGAACCGGATCCGCGCCGCCGCCCTCGGCGTCGCCGCCTCCGCCCAGTGGATGGCCAACTGGGCCATCACGGCCAGCTTCCCGTCCCTGGCGGACTGGAACCTCTCCGGCACCTACATCATCTACACGGTCTTCGCCGTGCTCTCGATCCCCTTCGTGCTCCGGTACGTCAAGGAGACCAAGGGCAAGGCGCTGGAGGAGATGGGCTGAACGCGGGGAGGATCGGCTATCCCTTGAGCCGGGGCAGTACGGCGTCGCAGAACAGCCGCACGCTCCGCCAGCCCTCCTCGACCGGCATCCCGCCGCACAGCGGATGCAGCACCAGGCTGTCGAGCTCCCGCCCGAGCGCCACGCACTCCTCGGGCGTCACCACCCGGTAGACGCCCTCCGCGCGCAGCTCCGCCACGCTCCCCGCGCCCGAGCGCACGGCCGAGCGGATGTCCTTGGACTGCCAGGAGGCGTAGGTACGGGCCTCGTGCAGGAAGTGCTCGCCGCACTCGGCCCAGGTCCGGTCCGGATCCTCCGACACGTGCAGCAGCGGGGTCTCGCGGGCCGGCATCATCGTCCAGCCCTCCGTGCCGTGCGCGGCGCACTGCTCCTGGTAGTACGTCTCCAGTTCGGGCAGGTGCGCGCTCGGGAAGAACGGCAGCCCGAGCCGGGCCGCCCGCCGGGCCGCCGCCTTCGAGGAGCCGCCGACCAGGAGCAGCGGGTGCGGCTGGGTGAAGGGCCGCGGAGTGATCCGTACCGTACGGCCCTGATACGTGAAGGGCTCGCCCTTCCAGGCCGTCAGCAGGGTCTCCAGGAGCTGGTCCTGGAGCCTGCCCCGGCGGCCCCAGTCGACCCCGCGCTCCTCGTACTCCTCCGGGCGGTAGCCGATCCCGGCGACGGTCACCAGGCGGCCCGCGCTCAGCAGGTCGAGGACGGCGATCTCCTCCGCGAGCCGCAGCGGGTCGTGCAGCGGGCCGATGATCGCGGAGACGGTGACGGCGATCCGCCGGGTCGCGCCGAAGACGGCCCCGGCGAAGGCGAAGGGGGAGGGGAGCCAGTTGTTGACGGCCCCGTGGTGCTCCTCGGTCTGCACCGTGTCGACGCCGTGCGCGTCGGCGTGGGCCGCCATCTCGACGGCCGCGCGGTAGCGGGCCGAGAGGGAGACGGGGTCCGCGTGCGGATCGACGAGGTTGAACCGTACGACGGTGAACGGCATGGGAAGTCCCCCTCCACGGGTGCGTCGGAGGGGGACGGTAGCTGACGTTGCGTCAGATGGAAACGGCCGTGCGCGTCTCGTCCGGCTCCTCGCCGGACGTCACGGGGCCAGACCTTCACCCGCACCCTGGACGAACTCGTCGGCCTGCAGTACTCCTTCTCCTACTCCAGCCCCGCCGTCCTCGGCACCCGGCAGACCGCCTTCGACGAGCTCCTGCGCCGTGAGCTCACCGCGTTCAGCCCGGACGGCACCTTCGCCAACGCCGTCCCTATCGAAGCCGTCATCGCCACGAGGCCGTAGCCGTCCACATCTGACCGTATCGGCCTGCTTTGGCCTGAAACAGCAAGGGCAGCTGATCCCGCGCAGCCGACGACCGCCTCGCCGCCGAGGACGCGGCTCCACGGGGTGTAGCCGAGGTCCAGGCACTGCGCGGAGTGCACGCCGGACCAGGCGATGCGGCCCTGGACGATCTGGTGGTCGCGGCGGCGCGGGTGCGCCAGTCAAGGACCAGCTCGCGGATCAGGTCCTTGAGGACCACCTCCTGGTCGTCGTCGACGTCCGCGCCCTCCGGGGCTTCGCGAGGGCGTCGAGTCCCCGGCACCGGCCAGTCCCACTCCAGGCGGCGCAGCCGGTTGTGGACGCGTTCCAGGCCGCCGGTCCCGAGCCCCTGGCCGCGCAGGTAGTACAGGCCCAGGTCGCCGTCGAGGGCGGCGAGCAGGGCTGCCGTGCTGCGGATCCGGTACGACCACAGGGCCCGCTGCACCTGGTGGCCCTGCCGGTCGTGGCCGAGGAGGTCCGCCAGCTCCAGGGCCGCGGCGCCCAGGTACGCGCACTCCACGCAGGGCTCGGCCGGCACATCGACCTTCGCGTCCTTCGGGAGCCGCTCGTACTCGTCGGGTAGCTCGGCTCTCACCTCGCCGTAGCACCTTCACCGGCCGGCCCTGGCCCACAGCTCGGCGACACCGGGGTGGGCGAGTACGCCGCGGAGGGACTGCTCGATCTCGTGCAGCACCGAGTCGCTTCCGGCTGCCTGGCTTCTCGGCCAGAGTGGCGGCCGTACGGGAGAGCGCGGTGACGAGCTGGTTCTGTGGCCGGCCCGCCTCCCGTAGCTGGTCAGCGTCGAGCGTCCGGTGGGCCTCGCGCAGCTTCCAGCGTCAGGAACTGCCGAGTCTGCTTGGGGCGATGACGGGCCAGAAGGTTCGCGACCCATGCGGCGAGCGCGGGCTGGCGCAGCTCGTGATCGCCTTCGCGGTTTCGCGGTGCAGGAGCTTTTCGCGCCCGAGCACCGGCTTACCGCCCTTCACGGCAATACGGCGGCCCCGTCCTGCCCGGAAGGAGGCCGCCGGGTCGGATGGGCTCCGCTCCCACGATGTGCCGAACCTTGACCGGGCGCACGATCACAGCGACCCCCGTTCGTCCGGCATGATCAGGGGGGTTGCGCTCGCAGCCCGGCTACTTGTGGGCCATCCGTCTATTCCGGTCGTGCGCCTCGTCGTCTTCGACGAAGCGGGCCACGACGCCGCTGATGTCCGCCGTGGCGAGCGTCAGGAGAGATCAGGGCCCCGGAAGCGAGCAAAGGCGCCGGAACCCGAGCCGGCTTCGTGGACGACCGGCTGCAGGGGGCCACCTCGCCCGGTTCGTGGCGGACCTGGTCGACGAGGTGCTCGACGGCTGGACCCGGGCCCCCAACGGACGCCGTGAACCCGATCCGACCTCTATGACGTACCTCACCGGGAACCACCCGCGCGAGGACGGCAGAGGAAGGTATGGATCCAGGATTCAGAGCCCGTGTCAGGGCCGGCGACGAAGGCGCGTTCAACGCGCTGTTCCGCGAACATGGGAAGGCCGTGTACAACCACTGCTTCCGCCTCACCGGTGACTGGGCCGGGGCGGAGGACTGCACCTCGCTGGTCTTCCTGGAGGCCTGGCGGCTTCGGGAGAAAGTCGACCCCGAGGGGGGCAGCCTGCTCCCGTGGCTGCTGGGCATCGCGCACTACGTGGTGCACCGCAGGCGGCGGGTGGGCCGGCGCCACCAGGCGCTGATGGCGCGGATGCCCGCGCCGGGGCTGCTGCCGGACTTCGCCGACGAGTTGGTGGGGCGGCTGGAGGACCAGGAGCTGATCGCGGCGGTGCGCCAGGTGCTGGATCGGCTCTCCCGGGGCGACCGCGAGGTCCTCGCCCTGTGCGTCTGGGCGGGCCTGGACTACGCCGGGGCCGCCCAGGCGCTCGGCGTCCCGGTCGGTACGGTGCGCTCGCGGCTGTCCCGGGCCCGGCGGCGGCTGGAGAAACTGGCCCGGAAGAATCTCGGGGTGGACCTGGAACCCCCGGGCGCGGGCAGGCAGATAACAGATGACCGAACCGAGAAGGTCAGGCCGAGCGAGAGGAGAACGCGATGAACCGGGACCAGGACGATGACCTGCGGATGCTGCGTCAGCTGCTGCCGGTGCCCACGGACCGCGATTTTCCGGCCGGCCGCCAGATCCAGCGTGAGGAACATCTGATGACCAGTCTGCTGACCAAGGACCAGGGCTCCGAGCGGAAGCGCCGCGGGGTGGTGAGGTTCGCCGTGCCGACGGGCCTGGCTGCCGCGGTGGCCGGGGCCGCACTGATCCTGCTGCCCGCACAGAGCGCCGCCGCCTACACCGTGCAGAGCGGGCAGGACGGCAAGGTCCGGCTCACCATCGCCAAGCCGGACGCCAGGATCGACCTGAGCCGGCTCCAGCAGGACCTGGCGAAGGCCGGCGTACACGCCAAGGTCTTCACCGGCGACCCGAACTGCGCCAGCGCCTGGACCCCGCCCCCGCTGCCCCCGGTTCCGCCGGGCGCGAGCCTGCCCCCCGCCCCGTCGGCGCCCGACCTGCCGACCCCGACCGCACCGCCCACCGGGGCGTCGAACCTGCCGGCGCCGCCCGCGCCGAGCTTCCCGGTGACCAAGGAGGGCGGGAAGACCGTCGTGACCATCGACCCCACCCGGATCCCGCACGGCAAGGAGTTGCTGCTCGGCTTCCCGCTGGCCAAGGGTGACTCCACCGGCTCCTTCGCCGAGGTGCTCCCGAAGCTGCCGGTCGGCGCCGTCCCGGCCTGCCTGCCGGCCGGCCAGCCGGGCTGACCCGCCCGGACATCCTGGTGGGAGCCCCGCCGGAGCGGGACTCCCACCAGCTGGAGGCGAGGACCTGGGCAGGAGCGTGCCTCAGTAGCGTGTCCTGTCCGCGCGAGCGAAGGTTCGCTGTACTGGGTCATCAGGGGCAGGGCTCTTGCTGCTCGGTGAGTTTCCTGGCGTGCGTGGTGCGCGCGGAGTGCGATTCACCAGGCGTTGAGGCACCAGGCCCCGGCTTCCTGGCCGCGATGGGGGCAGGACACGTCGTACGCCCGCAGCACGGTCTGGACCGGCACGTGTTTCTGCTGCTGCTCCCGCTCCCCGACATCTGGTTCTCCAAGGCCGCCGCTGATCGGCCCGAGCCGGGCTCCTCGCCGACGACGTCACTCTCACCCCCATGGCCTGCCCGTCGGTGTGTTCACCGACAAGGCCAAGCACTCGGTGCGCACGGTGAACGTCGGTGTGCCACGCGGCTCGCGGGCCACCGGATCGGGTGACAGTCCCGCTCTGACCTCGCGTGCCGTCCTGGCTGGCCGCTAGCGTCTGACCTCTCGCCCGTCCGACCAGGGATGCCCATGACGCTTCGCCAGGCAACGCTCTCGCTGGTCGCCGCCGTGCTGCTCTCGCTCGCCACCTCGAACGCTCCGTACGCCGCCGCGCCGACCGCAGCGGCTGCACCGTGCGAGGAAGGGGACACCGAGTCCAGGACGGACTCCTCGGTCGACGAGGGCGAGATCCGGTGGACCGAGTCGTCGAAGTACGACTCGGAGAGGGCGCACGCTATCACCGAGTGGAACAAGCTCCGGAAGATCAGCATCGCACCCGACGCCGTCAACACCGTGAACGACCCGGAGTTCCGGGACTACAGCAAGCCCGACACCATCGGCGGGTACTGGGAGCGGCGGGGTGGTATCGCCCAGACCGACTACATGTACCTGAACAAGCACAACATGTGGAACAGGAAGAGCGACGTCGACAGACCGACCGCCGTCGACCAGGCCAACTACACCCGATTGTGGGGATGATGAAACGCACCATTGTGCTGTCGCTCGCCGGGGCCGTCGTGCTCGCCGGGTCGGCAACCGCCGCCGTCCTCGCCACGCACGACGACGACGTCACGGTCCACGCGATCTGCCTCCCGGTCGACGAGACCGACGGCGACAAGGCCGGCATCGTCGATCACGTGGCCGTCGTCACGGTCGACCAGACGGTCAAGGAGCAGCCCAACGACGTCAACGTCGAGGTCTTCTCCAAGGTCCGTGTCGAGGAGACCCTGAAGGGCACCCTGCCCTCGGGCGCGACCGTCGACCAGGTCGTCTTCCGCGTACCCGGCGGCGGGTTCAAGGCCACCGGCCCGCACCGGGCACCACTGATCGCCGGACACCGGTACGTGATCGGCGTCGACGACTGGGGAAGCACCGAGAGCCCCAGGCTCCGGGAGGTCTTCTTCTCGACGCCGGCCGACGGCGACCGGCTCGACAGGGAGCGCACCCGCTGGCAGGCCGCGGTCGCCCACCAGACCGCGAAGCGCATCGCCCCGTCCTGCAACGACGTCGTCAACGTGCCGTAGAGCAGGACGCCGGCCCGGGGCCATCGCGCAGGCTGCCAGTCACGCCGCAGGTACCCGCGCTGGCCCGTCCTGCGGCCCCCGGGGCGAGCGGTGGCCGTGAGCGCGGCCAGGGCGGACCGTCCTCACGGCGGCGGGGGAGCCGGATCCTAGGGCTTCGCCTGCTGGGCAGCCTAGTGAGCGGCCAGCGCCTTGCGGTCGTCGGCCCCGTGCGGTCGCGATACTGGCCGCCATGACCAGCACACCCGAACCCTCCGCTGCGCCCCCGTTCTCCCGGATCAAGATCCGGACCGGGGCCCTGGTGTTCTGCGGCGACGACGTCGCCCTCATCCGCCGCGACCGTGCCGGCTCCGCCCACTACACCCCGCCCGGCGGTAACGTCGAGCATGGCGAAGACCTCGACGCCGCCCTCGCCCGCGAACTCGCCGAGGAGCTCGACCTCGATGTCGACCAGGCCGAAGGCGGCGACCTGATGTGGGTCGTCGACCAGCGCGTCACCCGCCCCGGCCCTACCCCGCCGCCGCGCAAGCTCCACCTGATCTACCGCCTCCACATCACTCCCGAGGTCCGCGCACCCCTTGCCGAGACCGAGCAGGACGAACTGCCCGACGGCAGCCACGAGACCGGCGTCATCGAGTGGATCGACTACCGCAAGACCGCCGAACTGCCGATCTTCCCGCCCATCGGCCCGGCCCTGGCTTCCCTGCCCGACCCCCGCGCCGCCGTCACCGACGCTGCTCTCGAAGCCGTCACCGACGACACGTACACCTGGGTGTGACCATCGGGCCGCCCCGGGCATCCGGCCCGAAGAGGAAGGAGACCGCGGTGACCGTCGGGGATCCCACCCGGTGGCTCGACCTGTTCGTCCGCGATGTCGACGAGCAGCCCGTGCACGGTTGCGAGAACCGCTGCCGCTGGTCAGCGCCGTGGTCGTTCGCCCAGGGAGGTTCTCGAAGAACCCCTCTCACAACCGCCGAGTTCTGTGCAGCAGGGGCGACCAGGCCGCGCTCGGTCATCATCATGCCGATCACGGCTCCGAGCCCGAGCTGGTCGCGGCCGTCGCGCGGCACAACCCGGGTCCGGCGCCGGGGCTTGTCCTGCCCGGCGGTTCCGCGCTTCTTCGCCGCTTCGCGTGCGGCGAGGAGCGCCTGACGGGCGGGGCGACGCCGGAGATCTGGGGAAGCCCGGGTCTACGTGGCGAACGTCACCGGATCAAAGAGACGATTCACGGACTTCCTGCCGGAAGGCCCCATCAGGGGCGTTGCTGGCCGATGACAGTACCTCAGTGTTGGGTGCCCAAGAAGCCTAGGAATCTTTCGAGCCATCATTATGGCGCTTCCGCCTGGCTCGGAGACCGTCTACGAGCCAGAAGGAGAATCCGGCAAGCAGGACTGAATATAGCGCGGTAGGGAGCGTAGATGGACCTTCATCTCTGAGGATCTGCTCAAGCAGTTTCCAGAGCACCGAGATGGCGCATGCGGCAGCGAGTCCCCATGAAGGGCCTTTCCATTTTTCAGGAACATTCATCCGATTGCCTATTCTTCAGGAGGGTCGCCTTGTGGGGTGAGCCACGCGAAGGCTCACCCCACAAAGCGCATTCTAACTAGGGCGCCATGTATGCAACTGCGACCCTATCGCCACCACTTCCCTCTCGAGATGGCTCTAATTTTTCCACGTGCCAGCCCGTATGCGTTCTTGAAGTGCCCGTAGCCCTCGGTCACGCCAGTGACTCCTCCAACTGCAGCCCAGCCGCATGCCGCCCTGCCGCCGTTATTGAGAACGCAGCTCTGCCGCCTAGACCAACTCTTGGTGTGGTTCCAGAGGCCTCTCGCTCCACCCCTCTTGTAGGTTCGATACGCAGCCCTACCGTAATGCCACGCCCGCTTCCCGGCGCGATAGGCCCTATAGGTCTTTCCCACCACTCCGACATAAGGGCACCAGGAAAAGCAGACGGACCCTACCGAGTAAATGAAACTCACAGTATTGTTCTTGCTTCTGCAAGTTTCACTGAAGGGGTTCCAGCAACGTCTTCCGTCGAGGTCAAAATTATTGACGGGGTCGGCATGGGCGTATTCATAGGAGTTGGCGTTCCCTCCGTACACCGGGTCCGCAGAGAGGAACCTGCCTGCGTTCGGCGCATACAGACGGACGCCCATGAGCATCAGACCGGTGAGGGTTTCGCTGGAGCGTTGCTTGGCGCCGAGCCAGTTGTAGCGGGTGGCGGGCTGGCCGGTGCGGGGGTTGCCGTACTCGTCGTTGTCCAGGACCAGGGGGGCGTCGTTGGT
>NZ_JBEOUE010000051.1:0-24091 GCF_040303965.1 Streptomyces sp. NPDC094032
ACCGAGGTCTCGTTGTGGTCCACGCCGACGCTGTCCGGGCCGCAGTTCAGCAGGTTCCGCCCGAGGCCGCAGCCCACGTCGAGCACCCGGCCGAGACCGAGCCGCTTCAGATTCCAGCGGTACGGGGCCTGCGTCGGCAACAGCCGCTTCACCCCCGAGGTCTCGAGCCGCGCGAGCCGCTGGGTGTAGTCGGAGGACTCCGTGCCGGACATTGATGACCGCCTTCGTTGCGTGGTGTACACGCAGAACGACACCGTGGGAAGCGAGTTACGGAGGCGCGCACATGTCCGGACACGGGCATGGGAGGTCGGACCGGCGCACGCCGTTCCGTGTCTCGGTACGGCGAGGCTATGACAACGGGGACGGTCGGGTCCAGGGTTTACGTCACGTCGTCGGGCCCGATGTCGATCAAGGGCCGGCGGGGCAGCTCCACCCGGACCGTGAGGCCGCCGTGGGGGCCCGGCGCGGCCGTGACCTCGCCGTGGTGGGTGGCCGTGATGGCGCGGACCACGGCGAGTCCGAGTCCGGTGCCGTCGGCGCGGTGCTCCGTTCCCCGGCGGAACGGCTCGAACAGCGCGGGGATCTCCTCCGGGTCGATGACGGGGCCGGTGTTGCCGACCTCGACGAAGGACCGGTCGCCCTCCGTGCCGGTGGTCACGGTCGCCGTGCCGCCGTGGTGGTTGTGCCGCACCGCGTTGGCCACCAGGTTCAGGGCGGTCTGGCGCAGCAGGGAGACGTCGCCGGTGACCGGCGCGGGTCGCGGGTCGGCCGTGACGCGGACGCCGGCCGCCGCCGCCTCCTCGGCGAGGTCGGCGACCGCGGCCCGGGCCAGGTCCGCGAGGTCGGCGGGGTGCGGCGCGGGCGGCTCGCTCTCGCCGCGCGCCAGGGTCAGCAGCGCCGCGATGAGCCGCTCCGTGCGGGCGTTGGCGTCCAGGGCCCGCTGGACGTCGGGGCGCAGGTCGGCGGGGACCCGGCCCTGGGCGAGCGGGATCTCCAGGGCGGTGCGCTGGAGGGTGAGCGGGGTGCGCAGCTCGTGGGAGGCGTGGGCGGTGAAGCGGCGCTGGGCGGTGAAGCTGCGGTCGAGCCGGTCGAGCATCGCGTCGAAGGTGTCGCCGAGTTCGCGGACCTCGTCGTGCGGTCCGGTCAGGGCGAGCCGCTCGTCCAGGGTGCTGCCGGAGCCGATCCGGCGGGCCGCGGCGGTGACCCGGGTGAGCCGCCGCAGCGACCGGCGGCCGGCCCACCACGCGAGCAGCGCCGCGAGCGCGGTGAAGAAGACGAGCAGCAGCAGGGACCGCGCAAGGAGTTCGCCGAGCACACGGTTCTCGAACTCCGCGAAGCCCTCGGCGGGCGTGGCGGGCACGAGGGGTGCCGCGGGGGTGTCGGAGAGGAGGTCCAAGTGCTCGGTCGGCATCTGGGCGGGGATGGTGCTGATCGCGGGGACGACCAGGTAACGGTTGTCCTCGATGAGCTGGCGGGAGCTCAGCCAGTTCAGGAGGAGCAGGCCGCAGCCGAGCAGGGCGAACACCACGGTGGTGACCAGGGTCAGGCGGCCGCGCAGTGGAAGGCGCGGGAGCCGGCGGCCGGTCCCGGCGCGGCTCACAGCCGGTATCCGAAGCCGGGTTCGTGCGTGATCAGGGGTGGCTCGCCCAGTTTGCGGCGCAGGGAGTGGACGGTGACCCGGACGGCGGTGGTGGCCGGGTCGAGTGCCGCGTCCCAGAGGCTGTCCCGCAGTTCCTCGGTGGTGACCGGGGCGCCGTCGGCGGCGAGCAGCAGTTCCAGCACGCCGAGCTCCCTCGGGGTCAGCTTCAGCGGCCGGCCGTCCCGTTCGGCGACCCGGCGCGCGGTGTCCAGGCTGAGGCCGCGCCGGGTCAGCACGGTGGGGAGGGCGCCGGCGGAGGTGCGGCGGCCCAGGGCGCGCAGCCGGGCGACGAGCTCCAGGTAGGAGAACGGTTTGGCCATGTAGTCGTCGGCGCCCTGGCCGAGGCCGTCCACGAGGTCGGAGAGACCGGCCGCGGCGGTCAGCATGAGGATCCTGGCCGGGTAGCCGGCGGTGTTCAGGGCCCGGCAGACGGCGTCGCCGCTCAGCCGGGGCAGGTCCCGGTCGAGTACGAGGACGTCGTACGGGTGGGCCGCCGTCAGTTCGAGGGCGCGGGCGCCGTCGTGGGCGACGTCGCAGACCATGCCCTCGCCGCGCAGTCCGTCGGCGAGCATCGCGGCCAGCTCGGCCTCGTCCTCGACGATGAGCACGCGCATCCGTCCCCTCCCACCCGGCCGCGCCCCGCGCCGCCCTCGCCGTTGTTTCCGCACGTCAAGGATGCCCCGACGGGGGTGAGCCGGACGTTAGGCGCACGCTCACGAGTGGCTCACCGGGCCGTCCGTAGAACTGACCGACGTCAGCGACGACAGTCAGCAGCAGGGAGAACGGACATGCGCGGCGGGACCCGACGAGTGGTACTGGCAGCGGTCGCCATGGCGGCCGTGGTGACGGCGAGCGGCTGCTCGGCCGAGGACGCGGCCCCCCGGGTCGCCGGTGACGGCGGCACGGGCACGAGCAGGCCGCAGGACGACGACGCGGTCCGCAGGGCCTGGGTGGACTGCATGCACACGCAGGGGCAGAGCGGCGTCGAACAGGACAAGGACGGCAACATCACCATCCCGGCCGCCGGTACGGACGGCGGCTCGATCGACGGCTACGAGGGCGCCGCCAAGGTGTGCGACGCCAAGGTCCCCGGCATCCACCAGGTCAAGTCGAAGAACGACGCGAAGTTCGCGGAGCAGGGCCGGGCCTTCGTCGCGTGCGGGCGGAAGAACGGCTACCCGGATCTGCCCGATCCCGACGAGAAGGGCATCCTCGTCATCCCGGCGGCCGACTTCGACATGGCCAAGTGGGACGCCATGCAGCCGGCCTGCGGCAAGCTGCCGATGCCCGGCTACCGGATCGGGGAGTGAGCGTGAGCGACACCCTGGAGAGCGTCGACACGTCCGCGCCCGCCGACCGCTCGCACGGGCGCGCCCGGCGCCGCCGACGCCGCCGGATCGTCGTCCCGCTCGCCCTGGTCGCCGTCATCGGCGGGACCGGGGCGCTGGCCGTGACCCGCCCCTGGGAGGGGCCCGGCACCGCCGCCGCGCGGCCCTCCGTCGGCCACGGCACCGTGGTGGTGGAGAAGGGCTCGCTGTCGAGCGGCATACAGGTTGGCGGCGCGCTCGCCTTCGACGCGCCCACGCCCGTGGTCCCCGCCGGCCAGGGGACGCTCACGGCCCTGCCCGCCGTCGGCTCCGTGGTCCGGGCCGGCGGGAAGCTGTACGAGGTCGACGGACGCCCGGTCGTGCTGATGAACGGGCGGCGGCCCCTGTGGCGCGACCTCGGCCCCGGGATCCCGGACGGGCCCGACGTGGCGCAGCTGGAGCGCAACCTGGTGCGGCTCGGGCACGCCGAAGGACTCGGCCTGAGCGTGGACGGGAAGTTCACCAAGGCCACGGCGGTGGCGGTGAAGCGGTGGCAGAAGTCGCTCGGCGCGCGGCAGACCGGGACGGTCGCCCGTGGCGACGTCGTCATGCTGCCGCTCGACTCCGTCCGGGTGCGGCGGATCGGCGCCCAGCTCGGCTCGGCCGTCGGCTCGGCCTCGGTCATGACGGTGACCGACACGGCCCTCGTCGCCGTCGTGCGGCCCGCCGAGAACCAGCTGTCCCGGTTCAAGCCGAACGGGCGGGTGACGGTGAAGCTGTCCGACGGCGGCACGGTCACGGGACGCATCCGCTCCCTGGTCCGTGGCGGCTCCGGCGACGGGGACGACCAGGGCGGCTCGGGCGACTCCGGGGGCGGCGCGGAGAAGACCGAGGTCACCATCGCCCTCGACGACCAGCGGCGGGCCCGGCAGGCAGGACCCTCGTCCGTGACCGTCACGATCGTCGGCGACACCGCGCGGGACGCCCTCGTCGTCCCCGTCACCGCGCTCCTCGCCCTGGACGGCGGCGGCTACGGCGTACGGGTCGAGGAGGGCGCCGCCACCCGGCTGGTCCGGGTCCGGCTGGGCCTGGTCGCCGACGCGCGGGCGCAGATCAGCGGCGACGTCCGCGCGGGCGACCGGGTGGTGGTCCCGAAGTGACACCACGACACTCCCCCGGGGCGGCCCCCGTACTGGAGCTCACCGGCGTCGTGAAGGAGTACCCGGGCTCGCCCCCGCTGCGGATCCTGCACGGGATCGACCTGACGGTCGAGGCGGGGGAACTCCTCGCGGTCGTCGGCCCCTCCGGCTCCGGCAAGTCGACCCTCCTCGCCCTGCTCGGCTCGCTCGACCGGCCCACCACCGGGCGGCTGCGCTTCGAGGGGCGCGACCTGGACGGCCTGACCGACCCCGACCTTGCCGCGCTGCGCGCCCACCGGATCGGTTTCGTCTTCCAGCAGTTCTTCCTGCTCGGGGGCCTCAGCACGGTCGAGAACGTCGCCACGGGGCTGCTCTACAGCGGGGTGCCCGCCGCGCGGCGGCGCGCCGCCGCCGTGGACGCGCTGCGCGAGGTGGGGCTCGGGCACCGGCTCGACCACCGCCCGGACCAGCTGTCCGGCGGCGAGAAGCAGCGGGTGGCCATCGCCCGCGCGCTGGTCGGCCGCCCGGCCCTGCTCCTGGCCGACGAGCCCACGGGGGCCCTGGACAGCGTCTCCGGAGCGGCCGTCGTCGACCTGCTGCGCGCGCTGAACGGGAAGGGCACCACGGTCGTCGTCATCACCCACGACCGCGAGCTGGCCGCCTCCTTCCCCCGGCGCGTCGGCATCCACGACGGCCGCGTCGAGTTCGACGAGCGCGGCCCCCACCCCGTAGGAGCCGCCCTGTGACGCCCGCACCGCGCCGGACCCGGCTGCGTCCCACGGACCTGCTGCGCCTGGGCACGATCGGACCGCGCACCCGCAGGACCCGCTCGGCGCTGTCCGCGCTCGGCATCGCGCTGGGGATCGCCGCCGTCATCGCGGTGACCGGGATCTCCCTCTCCAACCAGGCGCATCTGCTGGCCCGGCTGGACCAGCTCGGCTCCAACCTGATCACCGTGGGCCCCGGCAAGGACGCCGAGCAGAAGCCGGTGCCGCTGCCGGCCACGGCCGAGAAGATGCTCGCCGACATCGCCCCCGTACAGCAGGTCACCGCCACGGGCGCCACCAAGGCCGAGGTGTACCGCAACGACCTCGTGCCCCGGCAGCAGACCGGCAGCCTCACCGTGCTGGCGGCCCGGCTCGACCTCCTGACGGTCCTGCGGGGCGGGCTCGCGAGCGGGAGGTGGCTGGACCGGGCCAGTGAGCGCCTGCCGGTGACCGTGCTCGGCGATCAGGCCGCCGAGCGCCTCGGGGTGACCGCCCCGGGCGAACGGGTCTGGCTCGGCGGCCAGTGGTACGTCGTCTCCGGCATCCTGGCGCCGAACGAGCTCGCGCCCGAGCTCGGCACCGCCGCGCTCGTCGGCTGGCCGCAGGCCACCGCCCACCTGGGCGCGGACGGCACGGCCGGCACGGTCTACCTGCGCACCCACCCCGAGCGCGTCCCCGATGTGCAGGCGGTGGCCGGGGCGACCGCCAACCCGGCCAACGCGAGCGGCGTGGCCGTCAGCCGGCCCTCGGACCTGCTCACGGCGCGCGGCGAGGCGAAGGACGCGCTGACCGGCCTGGTGCTCTCCCTCGCGGGCGTCGCCCTGCTGGTCGGCGGCGTCGGCATCGCCAACACCATGGTGGTGGGCGTGATGGAACGCCGGGGCGAGATCGGGCTGCGCCGCGCGCTCGGCGCGAGGGGCGGCCAGATCGCCGCCCAGTTCCTGCTGGAGGCCGTGCTCATGGGCTTCGTCGGCGGGATCGGCGGCCTCGTGATGGGCGGGCTCACGGTCTACGGCTACGCCCTCGCGCAGGGGTGGCCCGCGGCGGTCCCGCTGTCGATGGTCGTCGCGGGTCCTGTGGTGTCCGTCCTGGTCGCGGCGCTCGCCGGTATCTATCCGGCGCTGCGCGCGGCCGGCTCGTCCCCGACGGACGCGCTGCGCTCGGCCTGACGGGCCGGGGCGTCCGCCCGGCGGCCGTCGGCGCACCCGTGTACAGGGGGATACGTACGCGGGTGCGCCGACGGGTGTGTCAGCTGACGGGCTGCTGCTGGGTGACGCAGTGGATCCCGCCGCCGCCGGTGCCGAGCCGGTCGATGTTCAGCTGCTCGATCACGCGGTCCGGGTAGAGCCGGGCGAGGGTGGCCCGGGCGGCGGTGTCGGCCGCGGTGTCGCCGAACTGCCCGGAGATCACCGCCCCGTTGCACAGGTAGTAGTTGGCGTAGGAGGCGAGGAAGTCCCGGTTGGTGGAGCGGATCTTGTAGTAGTCCGGGCCCTGGAGCTTGCTCACGGCCATCGGGGCGCCGGAGGCGGTCGTGGCCGAGGACAGCACCTGGTACTGCTGGCGGGCGTCCTTGGCGTAGGCGTCGGTGTCGGTGGACAGCGGCATCTGCACCAGCGCCTTGCCGGGGGCGAGGAAGCGCGAGGTGGCGTCGACGTGGTCGTCGGTGATGTCCTGGTTGCGGACGCCGTCGAACCAGATGACCTTGGAGGCGCCGTAGGCGGCGCACATCGCCGTCTCGATCTGGCGCTCCGTCATGCCGGGGTTGCGGTTGCTGTTCACCAGGCTGCTGCGGGTGGCCATGAGCGTGCCGGCGCCGTCCTGCTCGATGGCGCCGCCCTCGCCGACGAGGTCGGCGTAGGTGAACGGGACACCCACGTAGGCGGCGATCCGCTCGGCGACCAGTTCGTCCTTGGCGTGGGTCTGCTTGCCGCCCCAGCCGTTGAAGTTGAGGCCGATCGCGTCGAGGCCGCCGGCGCCGTCGGTGCGGAAGACCGGGCCGCTGTCGCGCATCCAGCAGTCGTCGACGGGGATCGAGCTGATGACGGTGACCGTGGAGCCGCACAGCGAGCGGGCCTTGGCGGCGCTGCCCGCGTTGGCGCACACGATGACCGGCTCGTACTTCGCGATGGTACGGGCGATCAGCGCGATGTCCGCCTGGACGCCGCTCAGCTTGTTGCCCCAGATCGCAGTGGAGTCCGGGAAGGCCATCCAGGTACGGGTGTGCCGGACGTCCTCGATCGGGACGGCGAACGCGCCCGCCGCCGCGGTGCCGTTCACCAGCGCCCTGACTCCGGCGTGGGCCTCGGTCCCGGCCAGTGCCGTGCCGACGACCGCGAGTCCCGCGGCCTTCAGGAACCGGCGCCTGCCCAGACCCGCACCGCCGCGCGGGCTGCTCTCGGCGTGATCGTTCACTGTTGCCTCCTGGTGTCAACTGCCCACGGAATTCCCGTGGTTGATGGGGAAACGTAGAACTGACCGAGCGCTCGGTCAATATTTTCGGCCGGTATTTTCCGGGCTGACTAGAGTGAGCCCATGGCCGCATCCGCGAAGGACTCCCGGAACGTCACCGCTCCCCCGGCCCCGAGGCCCGCGACACCGCGGCCCCGGGTCTCGGCGAAGGGCGAGCAGACCCGCGCGCGCCTGATCGCGGCCGCGCGGACGCTGCTCGCCGGTGAGATGAGCGAGCGGTTCACCACCCGCAACGTGGCCGCGCTGTGCGGGGTCTCGCACGGGATGTGCCACTACCACTTCCAGGACCGGACCGACCTCGTCCTGGCCGTCGTCGAGGACATCCGCCCCGAGTGGATCCTGCCGCTGGAGGAGGCGGTCGCCGCCCCCGGCACCTTCGCCGAGCGCGCCGAACGCGTCCTCGGCCTGCTCGAAGCGCCCGAGGGCGCGGACCTCGCCCACCTCCACTCCGCGCTGCACTGGCACGCCCTGAACGACGAGCGGGTACGGGAGTCCCTGGAGGCCGAGTACCGGCGCTGGCGCGCCTGTTTCGTCGCCCTGTTCCAGGTGCTGGCCGACGAGCGCGGCGGGCACGGCGGGCCAGGCGGGCCCGTCGATCCAAGGCCGCTCGGCGAGGCGGTCGCCGCCGCCGTCGACGGACTGGCCGCGGTGGAGTCCCTGGGCGCCGAGGTCGACGGCGGGGCGGTGCTGCGGACCCTGGTCCACACCCTCGCGGCCGGAGCCTGAACGCCCCTTCGCCCCCCCTACAGCGCCCGGCGGGCCGCCGCGATCCGCTCCGGGTCCCAGCCCGGACGGGGCACGGACTCCAACAGCAGCCGGGTGTAGGGGTGTCGCGGATCGGCCAGCACCTCGTCTGTGCGGCCGGCCTCGACGACGGCGCCGTGCCGCATCACGATGACCTCGTCGGTGACGCACCGGACCACGCCGAGGTCATGGGTGATGAAGAGATAGCCGACCGAGGTCTCCTCCCGAATGTCGGCGAGCAGGTTGAGGATCTGCGCCTGCACGGACACGTCCAGCGCCGCGACCGCCTCGTCGAGCACCAGCACGGCCGGCTCCACGGCCAGCGCCCGCGCGATGGCCACGCGCTGCCGCTGCCCGCCGGAGAGCTGGCGCGGCAGCGCGTCGGCCGCCCGGGTCCCCAGGCCGACCTGGTCGAGCAGCTCCCGGATCCGCCGGGTGTGGTCCCGCTCCGGGAAGTGCAGCTTCAGCGTCTCGCGCAGGGCCGCCTCGACGCTGGTCCGCGGATCGAGCGAGGCGTAGGGGTCCTGGAAGACCATCTGGACCTCGCGGGCGCGGGCGAGCCGCCGCGCCCGGCCACGGCCCCGTTCGGTGCGGGACCGGCCGAGGACATGGACCTCGCCCTCGTCCGCGTACTCGAGACCGACGACGATCCGTGCCGTGGTGGTCTTGCCGGAGCCCGACTCGCCCACGATGCCCAGCGATCCGCCCTTCGGCAGGGTGAACGACACGTCGTCCACCGCCTTCACGGGCCCGTAGCTGCGGCGCAGCCCCCGGACGGCCAGCACGTGCCCGGTGTTCTCAGACATCGACTGCGCTCCCTTCGAGCCGGTCGCTGTGGTGACAGGCGGCCTGGTGTTCCGGCCGTCCCGGGGCGGAGAGCATCGCGGGCGCCCGCAGGTCGCACACCTCGGTGGCCAGGACGCAGCGGGCGGCGAAGGCGCAGCCCGGCAGCTCCTGCCGGAGGTCGGGGGGCTGGCCCTCGATGGCGGTGAGCCTGCCCCGGGGGTTCTCCATCCGGGGCGTGGAGGCCAGGAGGGCGGCCGTGTACGGGTGGCGGGGGTGCGCGAAGATCTCCGCCGCGGGCCCGCTCTCGGCGATCCGCCCGGCGTACATCACGTACACCCGGTCGCTGATGGCGGCGGCGAGGTCGAGGTCGTGGGTGACGAACAGCAGCCCGGTGCCGAAGCGCGCGCGCAGCCGGCCGAGGAGGGCGATGACCTCCGCCTGGGTGGTGACGTCCAGGGCGGTGGTGGGCTCGTCGGCGAGCAGCAGGGCCGGATCGCCCATCAGGGCCGCGGCGATCATGACGCGCTGGAGCATGCCGCCGGACACCTGGCCGGGGTACTTCGCCAGGGCGGAGGCGTCCAGGCCCACCGCCTCCAGGAGTTCGACCGCGCGGGCCCGGGCCCCGGCGGCGGTCATCGTCCCCGTCAGGCGGACGCTCTCGGTGAGGAAGTCGCCGATCCGCCGGAGCGGGTTGACGGCCGCGCGCGGGTCCTGGAAGACCATGGCGACGGTGCCGGTGCGCAGCGCGCGCAGCCGGTCGGCGTCCAGGGTGAGGACGTCGTCGCCGTCGACGAGCACGGAGCCCTCGGTGACGGCGCCGGGCGGCAGCAGCCGCAGGGCGCTGCGCGAGGTGAGGCTCTTGCCGGAGCCGGACTCGCCGACCAGCGCGACGGTCTCGCCGGCGGCGACGGTGAGGTCGATCCCGTCGAGGACGGGGCGGGCGGTGCCGGGCAGGGTGATCCGGAGCCCTCGGACGTCGAGCGCCGGCCTGTCGGTGGTGTTCATCGGTCTCTCCTGGCGACACGGTCGGCCCAGCGCTCGCCGACCACGTTGAACGCGACCACCGTCAGCACGATGAGGGCGCAGGGCAGGATCGCGGACAGCGGGTAGCCCTGCTGGACGGCGGTCTGGCCGTCGAAGACCATGCGGCCCCAGTCGGGGGTGAGCGCCGGGACGCCGAGTCCGAGGAAGGAGAGGCCGGCGAGGTCCATGAGGGCGTAACCGAAGTTGATGGTGGACTGGGCGAGGACGACGGGGGCGATGTTGGGCAGGACGTGGCGCAGGCAGATCTGGAGCGCCGAGTGGCCCTGGACCTGGTAGGCGCTGACGTACGGGCGGGCCCGTTCGGCGAGCACCAGGGAGCGCGTGAGGCGGCTGACGTAGGGCAGGTACGCGATGGCCAGGGCGATGACCGGGGCGGTGAGCCCCTCCCCGTACATCGAGATGATGAGGATCGCGAGCAGCATGCCGGGGAAGGCGAAGACCAGCTCGGTGCTGCGGGAGAGCAGCGAGTCGAGCCAGCCGCCGCGCCAGGCCGCCGCCATGCCGACGACGACACCGGCGACGGTGGAGAAGAGGACCACGCCGAGCGGGCCGAGCAGCGAGGTGCGGGCGCCCAGGAGCAGGCGGGAGAAGGTGTCGCGGCCCGCCGCGTCCACGCCGAGCAGGTGCTCGGGCGAGGGTCCTGCGAG
Organism: Streptomyces sp. NPDC094032; assembly: GCF_040303965.1. Classification (NCBI taxonomy): domain Bacteria; kingdom Bacillati; phylum Actinomycetota; class Actinomycetes; order Kitasatosporales; family Streptomycetaceae; genus Streptomyces; species Streptomyces sp. NPDC094032. The sequence continues at coordinate 10,543 of NZ_JBEOUE010000051.1, forward strand.
CGCGTTGCCGAGGTCGACGGCGTTCGGGTCGTACGGGACGAGGAGCGGGGCGAGCAGCGCGGCGGCGACGACCAGGAGGACGAAGCCGAGGCAGGCGAGGTGGAGCGGCGAGCGGACCGTGCGGATCCGGGCGAGGCCGGGCCGGCGGCTGAGGACGGCGGTCATGCGGCGGACCCCTTCGATCCGAGGGTGATCCGCGGGTCGACCAGGGGGAGCAGGAGGTCGACGACGAGATTCACGATCATGAACAGGGCGACGATGATCAGGGAGATGGCCTGGACGGTCGGGAAGTCCTTGGTGGAGGTGGACAGTTCCAGGAGCTGACCGATGCCGCCGATGCTGAACGCGGTCTCGACGAGGATCGTGCAGACCAGCAGGGTCGAGACGATCAGACCGCCGGTGGTCAGGACGGTGCCCAGGGAGTTGCGGAACACATGGCGGCGGATGACCTGGCGCTCGGGCACGCCCCGGCTGCGGGCCACGGTGACGTGCTCGCTGTCGAGGGCTTCGAGCATCGCCGAGCGGGTGACCCGGGCGAGCATGCCGATCAGATAGAGGGCGAGGGCGACGGCCGGGAGGGTCAGGTGCCAGATCCGGTCGAGGAGGCCGTCGCCCGCGCCGCCGCTCGGGAACCAGCCCAGCCGGACGGCGAACAGCGCCTGGAGCAGGACGGCCGCGACGAACGACGGGGTGCCGACGGCGAAGGTGGTGGTGACGAGGACGGCGGAGTCGGTGGCGCCGCCGCGCACCGCCGCCACCCGGCCGAGCACCAGGCCGACGGCCACGACCACGACCAGCGCCATCAGGACGAGGAGCAGCGTGGTGGGGAGCCGGTCGGCCAGCAGGCGCGAGACGTCGGTGCGGTAGGTGATGGAGCGCCCGAAGTCGCCCTGGAGCAGGTCGCCGAGCCACCGGAGGTAGCGGACGAGGAACGGGTCGTCCAGGTGGTACTGGGCGTTGATCGCGGCGAGCGCCTCGGGCGAGGCCGAGCGGCCGGAGAGCAGGAAGCTGGCGGGGCTGCCCGGGGCCAGGTACATCGCGCCGTAGACGACGAACGACGCGCACAGCAGGGTGGCGGCCATCTCGGCGAGACGCCGGGCGGCGAATCTCGTGAAGCTCAACGCGCGGCCCCCACATCGGCGGCCCACGGGTAGTACATGTAGGAGATGGTGGTGGGGGCGCCGGTGATCCTCTTGTTGAGGAAGACGGCGGTGGGCCACTCGGCCACCGGGATCCACAGCAGCTGTTCGGCGGCCTGCTTCTGCAGCTCCGTCTCGATCATCAGGCGCTTGTCGGGGTCGTACTCGGCGGTCGCCCGCTCGACCCGCTCGTCGTACGTCCGGTCGCTGTAGCCCGCGAAGTTCAGGTAGGCGCCGGTCTTGAAGCTGGTCAGCAGGTCCAGCGGGTCGGTGATCGAGTCGTAGTAGGTGAGCGGGAACATGTCGATGCCCTCGCGCGCCTTGGGGTCGGTGAAGAGCGCGGTGAACGCGTTGGGCGCGATGGTCTTGAGCCGGATGTCGAGACCGATCTGGGCGCCGGCCGACTGGACGGCGGTGGCGAGCAGCGAGACGTCCTGGCCGATCGAGCTGGTGGCGACGGTGAGGGTCTTGCCGGTGGCGCCGGCCTCCTTGATCAGCGCCTTGGCCTTCGCGATGTCGGGTCCGCCGGTCGGCAGCCAGCCGAGGGCCGTCTTCCGCGTCGTCTCCGATCCGGCGGCCCAGGCGGCGCGGGTGGTGAGGGAGTGGGTGGCGGTGCCCGCGCCGCCGAGGCCGGCCTTGACGAAGCCCTCGCGGTCGAGGGCCAGGGACAGCGCGCGGCGGACACGTACGTCGCCGAGCGGGCCCTTCATGTTGGTGATGTTGACGTTGACCGTGCTCAGGCCCTCGCCGAAATAGAGGGTGCCGACGCCGCTGCCCTTGAGCCGTCCGTAACTCTCGGTCGGTATCAGATAGCCGCCGTCGGCCTCGCCGCTGAGCAGGGCGTTGGTCCGGGCCGAGGGGTCGGTCATGAAGCGGAAGACGACCTTGCCGGACTTGGCCTTGCGGCCCCAGTAGCCGTCGAAGCGGTCGAGCTCGACGGACTGGCCCTTGTTCCAGGTGCCGAGCTCGAAGGGGCCGGTGCAGGCGAGGCCCCCGGAGGTGCCGTAGTCCTTGCCGGCCTTCTCGACCCCGGCCTTGGAGGCGACGACTCCGGCGGCGGTGGCCATGTACTGGGGGAACTGGGAGTCGGGCTTCTTCAGCTTGACGGTGACCTGGAGCGGGCCGGTCTTCCGGATCGTGGCGACGTTCTGGAAGTTCTGGGCCCAGGCGGCGGCGTTGTCGGGGTTCGTCTGGCGGCCGAGGCTGTACACCACGTCGTCGGCCGTCATCGTCCCGCCGTTGTGGAACCTGACCCCGGGGCGCAGGTCGTAGACCCAGGTGGTGGGGTCGGGGTTCGACGCCTGGCGCGCGAGGCCGGGTTCCAGGGTGAGGCCCGGGGTCCAGCGCATCAGGCTCTCGCACACGTTGGACAGGATGGTGTTCTGCGGGTAGTCGAACGCCACCGTGTAGTCGAGCGTGGGCGGCTCGGCGTAGAGGGCCCAGCTGAAGGAGTCGATCTCGCCCTTGGCGGCGGGCGTGCTCCTCGACAGGGAGTAGGCACCGGCGTCGCCTCCACCCTTGGGCGGCCCCGCACAGGCCGCGACCAGGGCCGTGGAGGTGAGGAGGACGGCCGCGGCCGCGAGCGGGCGGCCGGACGTACGACCGCGTAGCGCGCCCGCGCGTCTACTGGTGCGGAGTACGGGTGTGATCATCGTCGCGCTCTCTTTCCGTACGGTGCGTCCGTACGCGATGGGGGAGGCTGCCGGACCGCGGGGACGGTCCGGCAGGAGCGGTCGGGGCCGGTCCGGTTACGGCAGGGGCTGGGGCTGGGCGACGGGGATCTGCTGCGTGATGCAGTGCACTCCCCCGCCGCCGAACGCGATGGCGAGCGCCCGCACGCCGACCACCTTGCGGCCCGGGTAGGCCGCGGCGATCACCGCGAGGGCCTCGTCGTCCTGGGGCACACCGGCCACGGGCACGACGACACCGCCGTTGGCGACGTAGTAGTTCAGGTACGACACCTCGACCTCGCCGCCGGCCACGTCGCCGAACGCGACCTGCGGCACGTCGACGATCTCCAGGCGTCGGCCCTGTGCGTCGGTGGTGACCTCCAGTACCGCGCGGTTGGCCCGCATCCGGGCGTAGTCGGGGTGCGCGGGGTCCTCGGGGAGGGAGACGACGACCTTGCCGGGGGCGGCGAAGGCGCACACCCCGTCGACGTGACCGTCGGTCTCGGTGTCGAGCAGGCCACCGTACGGAAGCCAGACAACCTTACGGACGCCCAGCCGGGATTTCAGCTCGGCCTCGATCTCGTCCCGGTTCATGCCGGGATTCCGGTTGGGATGCAGAAGGCACTGCTCGGTCGTGATCAGCGTGCCCTCGCCGTCGACGGTGATCGCGCCGCCTTCGAGGATCATCTCGGAGCCGATCCGCTCCACCCCGAGGTGGTCGAGGAGCAGGGAGCTGATCCGGTCGTCGGAGTCGTAGGGGTGGTGCTTGCGCCCCCAGGCGTTGAAGCGGAAGTCGACGCCGGCGCGGCGGCCCTCGCCGTCGAGGACGAACAGCGGGGCGGAGTCGCGGAACCAGGAGTCGTCCACCGGGAGCTCGACGACCGCGATCTCCGGGCCGCACAGGACCCGGGCGTCGTCGCCGTGACCGGGCGGGGCGACCATCGTCACGGGCTCGAACTCCGCGATGGCCCTGGCGACGTTCGCGTACTCCTCCTTGACGTCGTCCAGGACGCTGCCCCAGAGCTCGGGGCGGGTGGGCCAGGCCATCAGACAGCCCTCATGGGCGGACCACTCGGCGGGCATACGGAATGCGCTCATCTGAAGCTCTCTCTTGGGTGGGTTGGAATCTTCCTCTCGACTGAAATTTCAGTCAAGAGCGAGGTCATGGGGGTGTGCAGGGGCCCGGGAGGGCCGGGGGGCTCAGAGGAAGTAGAGGCGGCTGAGCGAGACCTCGTCGGCCGGCTCGGAGCGGAGCGGCTGCCCGTCGAGGGTGACCAGACCGGTGGCGCCGTCCACCTGCACGTCGCCCACGCGGGTGTTCCCGATCATGTCCGCGGGGCCGATGCCCCGGGTGCCGCGCACGGCGACCCGGCGCCGGCGGGTGGTCATGACGTCGTACGGGCGCCCGGCGGACCCGGACTCGGCCGCGGCGCGGCTGACGAAGGCCACGGAGAGATCGGCGGGGGTGGCGCCGTGGGCGCCGAACAGGGGGCCGAGGACGAGCGGTTCGCAGGTGTCGGTGGCGGCGTTCGGGTCGCCGGTCACACCGTAGGCGGGGAAGCCGTTCTTGATGACCATCTGGGGCTTGGCGCCGAAGAACGGCGGCCGCCACAGCACGATGTCGGCCATCTTGCCGACCTCGATGGAGCCGATCTCGTGGGCGAGACCGTGGGCGATGGCGGGGTTGATGGTCAGCTTGGCGATGTACCGGAGCACGCGCGCGTTGTCGTCCTGGGCGCCGTCGCCCTCCAGCGGGCCGAGCTCGCCCTTCATCTTCCCGGCCATGGCGAACGTACGGCGGATCGTCTCGCCGGCCCGGCCCATGCCCTGGGCGTCGGAGGAGGTGATGCCGATCGCGCCGAGGTCGTGCAGGACGTCCTCCGCGCCCATCGTCCCGGCCCTGATCCGGTCGCGCGCCATGGCGGCGTCGCCGGGCAGGTCGGTCTTGAGCGCGTGGACGGAGACGATCATGCCGTAGTGCTCGGCGACGGCGTCGCGGCCGAAGGGGAGGGTGGGGTTGGTGGAGGAGCCGATGACGTTCGGCACGCCCGCCATCTTCAGGACGTTCGGTACGTGTCCGCCGCCGCAGCCCTCGATGTGGAAGGCGTGGATCGTCCGGCCGTCCAGGACCCGCAGGGTGTCCTCCACCGACAGACACTCGTTCAACCCGTCGCTGTGCAGCGCCACTTGGACGTCGTGCTCCTCGGCGACCCGCAGCGCGGTGTCGAGGGCCCGGGTGTGGGCGCCCATGTCCTCGTGGACCTTGAAACCGGACGCCCCGCCCTCGGCCAGCGCCTCCACCAGCGGCGCCGGGTCCGAGGACGAACCCCGGGCCAGGAAGCCGATGTTGACCGGCCACGCGTCGAACGCGTTGAAGGCGTGCCGCAGGGCCCACGCGGAGTTGACGCCCACGCCCCAACTCGGGCCTATCTCCTGGCCGATGATGGTGGTGACGCCGCTGGCGAGCGAGGCCTCCATGATCCGCGGCGACAGCAGGTGGACGTGCGTGTCGACGGCGCCCGCGGTGGCGATCAGGCCCTCGCCCGGGATCATCGTGGTGCCGGTGCCGACGACGACGTCGACGCCTTCGAGGGTGTCGGGGTTCCCGGCCCGGCCGATCGCGTGGATGCGGCCCTCGCGGATGCCGATCGAGGTCTTCCGGATGCCCTGGACGGCGTCGATCACCAGCACGTTGGTGATGACGACGTCACAAGTGCCGCTGGCGGTCGCGGCCTTGAGGTGCATCCCGTCGCGGGCGGTCTTGCCGAAGCCGGCCAGGAACTCGTCGCCGGGCTTCTGGGAGTCGGACTCGACCCGGACGACGAGCCCGGAGTCACCGAGCCGCACCCGGTCACCGGCGCGCGGGCCGTGCACGGAGGCGTAGTCGTACGGGTCGACATGGCGACTGACGCCGGGGGCACAGTGGTCGCTGTGCCTGGTCTGCTTGCTCACGGGGTCGTTCCTTCCAGGGCCGGCGCGGGGGTGGCGGGCGTGGCGGGCGTGGCGGGGTCCGCGCCGAGGTAGCCGCAGGCCACCGCCCTGCGCAGGGCCTCCTCCTTCGCGCCCGGGGCGTCCAGCGGACCGTCCACCAGACCCGCGAACCCGATCGCCACCCGCGCCCCGCCGATCGGCAGCAGACCCACCTCCGCCTCACCGCCCGGATCGAACCGGAACGACGCACCCGCCGGAATCGCCAGCCGCATCCCGTACGCCGCCGAGCGGTCGAAGTCCAGCCGCGGATTCGCCTCGAAGAAGTGGAAGTGCGAGGTCACACTCACCGGCACCGACGCCGTGTTGCGGACGGCCAGGCGCGTGACCGGCTCGGGCACCTCGATGGCCTCCGCGGCGGGCAGTACGGCGCCGGGGGCGGCGGCGTCGCGTTCCTGGGGCCCGAAGGGCTCGGCGATGGCGGCCAGCCGGGTGCCGTCGTCGAAGACGGCCTCGACCTGGACCTCGGTGACGATGTCGACGACGCCGGGCAGCACGTCGTCCGGGCCCAGGACCGTTCGGCCCCGCTCGACGGCCTCCGCCAGGCGCAGCCCGTCGCGGGCGGCCTCGCAGACGGTGTCCGCGATGAGCGCGGTCGCCTCGGGGACGTTGAGCCGCAGACCGCGCGCGTGGCGGGCCCGGGCGAGTTCGGCGGCGGTGAAGAGCAGCAGCCGGTCACGCTCGGTGGGTGTCAGGGGCATGACGACCCCCGCACCGCTTCCCCGACGGGTGCGCCGGTCGAAACCATGGTGTTCATTCCTTCTCCGGAAGGTGGGCGAATGCCGGTACGGCGAGCCGCCGTCGGGCCCACCGGGCCGGATGAGGGTCCGGGAGGCGAGCGGGGGCGGCGAGGGCCCGCGAGGGGGCCCGGGGGCACGGGAGCCGGCGGATGCGAGAGCGGTCCGTTCTCGGCGTGCCCTCACTCTGGCACTGACTGAAAAGACAGTCAAGGTTTCGGACATGACACAGTCCCACCAGCTGAAGGCGGGTGGGACTGTGGGGGACGTACGGGTGAAAACCTCGGGAACGGAAGGGCGCGGAGGCTCAGCGGAGCCCGGCCAGCTCCGCCTCGATGGCGCCGATCAGCAGGGCGCGCGCGTGGGCGATCTGGATCCCGCCGCCGAGCCAGCGCATGCTCAGCCCCTCAAGGAGGGCGGTGAGCCGCTCCCCCGACGCGGCCAGCGCCGAGGCCGGCGCCATCGGCTGCACCTGACCCAGCAGGGCCGCGACCTCCTGGGTCCACACCAGGGTGGCCCGGGCGAGGTCCTCGCGCAGCAGCTCGTCGAAGACGGCGCTCGCGCGCAACTCGCCCCAGGCCGCGCTGTTCTCCCGTACCTCCACGGTGTCCTGGAGCTCCAGGAGCAGCGTCTCCTCCAGCTCCTCGCGCGGGGTCAGCGGCGGGGCGTCCGGGTCGCGGTCGGTCGTGTAGCGCTCGGCGCGATCGTTGATGAACTCCAGGGTGTGACGCAGGATCCCGGCGCGGTCCTTGAAGTAGTAGTAGATCAGCGCCGTGGACACGCCCGCCTCGGCGGCGAGTTCCTCCACCCGCAGCCCGCGGATCCCGCGCCGGGCGATCACCCGCGCGGCGGCTTCCAGGATCTGAGTACTACGAGTCGCCATGCCCGAACCCTACCTGGCGGCTTCCGGGGCGGGCGTCCACCCGGTCACCCCTCCCGGTGGTGCCGGTCGACGGAGACCGTGACGGGTCCGCCGCCGGCGGCCGCCTCGACGAGCCGCACGATCACGATGTCCTTCTGGTCCGCGCTCCGTACGCAGAAGGGCCGCTCGTCGGCGAGTTCGGTGAAGGGCAGCGCCGTCACCGGCCGTGTCTCGATCCCCCGTACGCAGTCGGCCACGCTCAGGTCGTCGCCGTCCGCCATGAAGGCGTCGCTCTCCTCGGACACGACGAAGGCGGCGCCGTTGCGGGCGAGGTACCAGGTGGCCGTCTCCTCGGGGACGACCTTTCCGGCCCTGAGGTCGAACTCGTAGGTGGCGTCGGGTGCGGTGAGCTCCGTGTTCGCGTATCCGGGGACGTATCCGTCCGCCCGCGTCCTCTCCTCCGGCGGGTAGCCGAGGGAGTAGACGACGGCCCCTCCCCCGAGGAGCGCGAGGAGCGCGACCAGTGCGGTGAACAGCGTCCGGCGGCCTCTGCGGGGCGCGCGGCGCGACGAGGGTGACGGTTCGAGGGGGAGCGCGGCGGGCGCTGCGGCCGGCGCCGTGGCGGTGGCCGTCGCCTGCATGTACGTGGGAGTCGGGGTCGGTATCAGGGTCGGTATCGGGGTCGGTGCGGGTGGGGGTGTCGGGCCCGCTCCGTACCCCTGCACGTCGTCGCTGACCGGGTGGGGCAGCCAGTCGTCGGCGAATCCCGGCCGGGGGCCCACGGCCGGGTGGGCGTGGACGGCCGCGATCAGTTCGCCGGTGGTGGGCCGGTCCCGCGGGTCCTTGGCGAGGCAGCGCCCGAGCAGCTCCCTCAGCTCCGGCGGTACGTGGGCGAGGTCGGGCGCCTCGTGGACCACCCGGTAGAGCGCGGCGGGCTCCGGCCCGTCCCCGAAGGGCGTCCGGCCGCACGACACGTAGGCGGCGAGGGCGCCGAGCGCGAAGACGTCGGTCGCGGGGGTCACCGGATGGCCGAGCGCCTGCTCGGGTGCCATGTACGCGGCGGTGCCGATCCGCAGCCCCGTCCCGGTGAGCGCGGCGGCGTCGGCGGCCCTCGCGATCCCGAAGTCGATCACGCGCGGGCCGTCGGCGGCGATCAGCACGTTGGCGGGCTTGAGGTCCCGGTGCACGACCCCCACGCCGTGGATCCCCTGGAGGGCCTCGGCGATGCCGGCGACGAGCGGCAGCACCGTGCGGACCGGCAGCGGGCCGTGCCGCTGGACCACCTGCTGGAGGGTGGGGCCGGGGACGTACGCCGTCGCCAGCCACGGCGTCCGGGCGTCCACGCCGGAGTCGACCACCTGCGCGGTGAACAGGCCGTGGATCCGGCGCGCGCTGGCCACCTCCTGGGCGAAGCGCTCGCGGAACTCGGGGTCCGCGGCGAACTCCTCCCGTACGGCCTTCAGCGCGATGGGACGGCCGCCGGGGGTGTACGCCAGGTACACGACGCCCATTCCGCCCGCGCCCAGGCGGGCGTGCAGGCGGTATCCGCCGATCTCGCGGGGGTCGTCGGGGGCCAGAGCCGTGCGGGCGGGTGGTGCACCGGGGTGCTGAGCGGACATGCGACGGCTCTTTCGGCAGGAGGCGTGAGGCGGGAGGAGGCGTTATGCGGCAGGAGGCGTAAGGCCCCCGCATCGTGCCCTTAACGAAAGTTTCAGTCAATCCAGACCCTCATGTCGTTTGACTGAAATTCCAGTCAGTGCCACAGTGTGGACAGAGGCCGTACCCGCCGTCGCGGCAACCGGCGCTCGGGGTCCACGTCACGCACTCTTGAAGCAGGACTCGTACGGCGCTCCCGCGCCCCCTCCCCCGTGCCCCCCCACCTCGGCCGGACGCCCTCGGTCCCGTCAGTCCACGATCGGAGTCCCCGTGACCTTCCTCCCCTCCCGCCGCTCCGCCCTCCGCTCCTTCGCCGGGATCGGCGCGCTCGTCCTCGGCGTCTCGGCCTGCGGCCCCGCCGATCCCGGCCTGGTCGGCGCCGCCGGCAGCGCGGGGACGGACCCGGAGGCGGGCGGGGAGCGCCGGCTGGGCGCCGAGTGGGAGAGCCACACCCGTACCTTCATGTCCTGGCCTGCCCTGGAGTCCGTCTGGCAGGAGGACCTGCGGTACGTACGCGAGGACATCGCGCGGATCGCGCGGGCCGTCGGGGAGTACGAGGCGGTCGTGATGATGGCCCGCCCGGACCAGCTGAAGGCGGCGCAGCGGGCGTGCGGCTCCCAGGTGGAGGTCATCCCGCTGGAGGTCGACGACCTGTGGGCCCGTGACACGGTGCCCGTCTTCGTCGAGGAGGACGGTGCCGTCACCGGCGTCGACTTCAACTTCAACGGCTGGGGCAACAAGCAGCGGCACGAGAACGACGCCCTGGTCGGCGAGAAGCTGCTCGGGAAGTACCGGATCCCGAGGGTCGAGGCGCCGCTGGTGGCCGAGGGCGGCTCGTTCGAGACGGACGGCGAGGGGACCCTGCTCATCACCGAGAGCTCGATCGTCAACGACAACCGCAACCGCGGCAAGAGCCGCGACCGGATCGAGGCCGAGCTGAAGGACACCCTCGGCGTGGAGAAAGTGGTCTGGCTGGCCGGTGTCCGCGGCGAGGACATCACCGACGCGCACGTGGACAGCCTCGTCCGCTTCACCGCTCCCGGCGTCGTCCTCCTGGACCGGGCGCACCCCAGCACCCCGGCCGACTCCTGGTCGCGCTCGGCCGACCAGGCGAAGTCGGTGCTGTCCAAGGCCACCGACGCGCGCGGCCGGCGCTTCGAGGTCATCGACCTGCCGCAGCCCGACCTGGACCGGATCACCGGCGAGGGCGACGACTTCGTGTCCACGTACGCCAACTTCTACATCGCCAACGACGCCGTCTTCATGCCCAGGTTCGGCGACCGGAAGGCCGACGGCCGGGCGAAGGGCATCCTCCAGGAGCACTTCCCCAAGCGCGACATCGTCCCGGTCCCGATCGACACCATCGCCTCGGGCGGCGGCGGCATCCACTGCTCCACCCACGACCAGCCCGGCAAGCCCGCCGCCTGACCGCACGCACCCCCCGGAGTCACCGTGTCCGAGAGCCGCCGCCAACGGCCCACCCGTAAGAGAACGCTGGTCACGAGCCTGATCCTGCTCGCCATGGTGGGCGCCGTCAGTGTGGGCGCGTGGTTGCAGTTCGGCGAACGCCAGGCGATGGACACGGTGTACTCGGCGGGCGGTGAGGAGCCCGACCGGGTGGACGTCGACGCCACGGTCCAGCGCGTCGACGCCGCCGGCCGGGAGCTGGTGCTGCGGGTCCTGGTGACACCGCGCGGCGCGCTCGCCGAGGCGGGCGGGGTGTCCCCCGCCGAGGACCTCGTCGTGCAGACGGCGACGTCCACCGGCGGCGATCTGACCTTCAAGGCGCACAGCCGGATCTCCACCCGGGACGTGCCCGTGGCGCTCACGGGCGGGCGGATCACCGACTACCCCTTCGACGCGTACGACACGACGCTCGAATTCGGGGCCACGATGGGCGGCGAGAAGGTCCCGGTCCACATGCGGCTCTCGAACAACGACGCCCTCTTCGCGGCCTCGGTGGACGCCTCCGAGAGCGACGGGGTCGCCGTCTTCGGGCTCGGGCTCGCCCGCTCCAACAGCGTGCTGGTCTTCGCCGTCTTCATGATGGTGGCCATGTGGGCGCTGGCGGTGTCCGTGCTGATCGGCGCGTGGTACCTGGTGACCCGGCGCAAGGGCCTGACCTGGCCGGCGCTCGGCTGGATGGCCGCGACGCTCTTCGCCCTGGCCGCCTTCCGCAACACGGCGCCGGGCGCGCCGCCCATCGGCTCCCTGCTCGACTACCTCGCCTTCCTGTGGGCGGAGTCGATCGTCGCGTTCTGCCTCATCACGGTGGTCGCGGCGGGCATCAAGGCGGAGCCGCCCGTCTCCTCGTCCTGAGCGGTGCAGTGCCGTGCCGTGCGACTGAGAACCAACTGAAGTTTCAGTCAGCATGAGACAATCGCCTGGACGAAGAGGAGGAAGCGTGGCGAGGGACCGCCGAACGGCAATTCTGGAGGGGGCCGCCCGCGTCATCGCGCGGCGGGGAGTGCGCGGGCTGCGGGTGGAGGAGCTGGCGGCCGAGGCGGGGGTGTCCACCGCGCTGATCTACTACCACTTCAAGGACCGGGCGGGCATCCTGCGCCATACGCTCGAATTCATCAGCGACCGGGCCGACCGCTACACCGCCGACGAGGAGTGCCCGGACGGGCCGTTCGCCCCGCACCAGGAGCTGGAGCGGTCCCTGCTCCTTGAGTTCCAGGATCTCGCCGAGGTCCGGGAGAACAGCACGGCCTGGGGCGAGCTGCGCGCGAGCGCGGTCTTCGAGCCGGAGTTGCGCCCGGACCTGGCCAGGGCCGGTCTCACCTGGGTGCACGAGATCGCCGCCCTGCTGGCCCAGGCCTGCCCCACGGCCCCCGCCCCGACCCTGACGGCCTCCGCGGAACGTCTGACCGCCCTCCTGGAGGGCCTGAGCACCCGCTGGCTGACCCACACGCTCACGGCGCCTCACGCCCGCGCCCTGATGCGGGAGGCCGTGGCCGTCGAGATCGGGCATCTGCACCGGACGTGGGCGCGGGACGAGGAGAGCGCGGTGGGCGCGGAGGCGTGACGACGGACAGGCCCGTCCGCGATGCGGACGGGCCTGTCGTGGGGTGCGGACGACCACCCCGTGTCAGGAGGTGGCTTCGCCCCGCCCCGAGCAGTCGAGCACCGCGTCGATCTCCTGAGCCGTTCTGACACCGGCGGGTGTCCAGTAGTGGCCTGCGGGAATCTGGGCAGCCCTCACCAGGGACAGGTCGAAGACCTCGCCCGTGCCTCCGGCGGAGCCGTAGTCGACGAGCACGTCGAGCTCTCCGGGCAGCTTCGCGGGCACGCGACCGCCGGCGGCATCGCGGTAGTCGTCCGCCTTCCACAGGGCCAGCCGACCGCTCTTGCCCTGCTCGGTCAGCGGTCCGTCGGCGTACCAGACCAGCTTCTCCGACCCGCTGTCCCGGACCTCGACCCGGCGCGCCAGGTCCCCGGGGCACTGAGCGGACTTCACGGTGACCTGGTCCCCGTCGATCCGGATGCCGAGACTCCCGGAGCTCTCAGGATCGGACATGGACCGCACCACGAAGGCCCAGACCGCGAGAACGCCGAGCAGCACGATCGCCACCGCTGCCGCACCCACGATCCACGGCCAGGATCGCCTCGTCACATGCATTCCCTGTAGTCACCGTCGTCGTAGTTGGCGCGACGTTCCCATCGGTTACGGCATGGGTTGGAACCGGCCCTGAGGTACATGTACATGAACCGGAGGCCGTAGCGCCGCCACTGACTCCGGTGCCTCTTCTCGTGCCTCATCAACTTGTACGACGGATTGCGGCTCGACGTGAAGAACGTCGTGCCGATGGTCGTCCCCCCACGGGCGTGGAACCCAGCGCCACCAGAGCAGACGCGCATCCCGTAACGGTAGCGGCAGCGGTATCCCGCGGCGCGGCTCAGGTAGGCGGAACCACGGCCGATGACCGAGGCCTGCGCCCTGTTGTAGGCCCGGTAGATGCGACCCGACCAGGAGCGGGACTTCCGCTTGAACCGGCTCCACCAGGACTTGCCGTCGAGGTCGTACTGGTTGATCGGATCACCGGGGTACCCGTAGCGGTTGTCTCCGCCGCCGTAGACCGGGTCGATGGAAAGGAACCGCCCCGTCTGCGGGTTGTACAGGCGGACGCCCATGAGCATCACACCGGTGAGGGTCTCGCTGGAGCGCTGCTTGGCGCCGAGCCAGTTGTAGCGGGTGGCGGGCTGGCCGGTGCGGGGGTTGCCGTACTCGTCGTTGTCCAGGACCAGGGGGGCGTCGTTGGTGTCCAGCGGGAGCTGGAGGGCGACGTCGCCGTGGATGGTGGTCAGCTGGAGGACGGTGTTCCCGTTGCCGCTGGTGGTGGCGGCGAGGTCGCCGGAGGCCGATTCGACGTTGCGGGTGAGCGTGCCGTCCGCCGCGTCTTCGACGATCCAGCGGGGGTTGTCGCCGTCGCTGTCGTAGTGGTTGATCTTGGACGCGGTCTGCGCCCAGGTGCCGTCGGTGTTCTCCTCGACCGT
>NZ_JBEOUE010000052.1:0-17845 GCF_040303965.1 Streptomyces sp. NPDC094032
TGGGGGTGTCCGGACTGCGACCTTCACTTCGCTTCGCTCGTTACGGGCGCCGCCACGTCCGGACACCCCCACCCCCGCTCCGGCCCCGCCACCGCGGCCCCGACCTCGGGTCGGTTAGATAGCCGGCCTTGGGGTCAACTGGGCTGCCAGCCAGGTCGGTACGCCTCCTAGGAGGCGGAAGAGGCGTTCTGCTTCTGCTCGGAGGCGGCCTGCCTCCGGTTCTGTCTCCGCTTCGGCCAGTGAGGCCAGGGCCGGGGCCGTTCCCACCAGGTAGCCCAACTCCTCGCGGATGCGGAGGGATTCGGTGAAGCCGTGTCTTGCCTCTTTCAACTCGCCTTCTCGTAGGGCCAGTCCTGCCAGGTGGCGCCAGGTGAAGGAGAGGAGGAGGATGTCGCCGTGTTCCGTTGCCGCCGTGTGGGCTCGGAGGTACGCGGCGCGGGCCGCCTGCGGGGATTCGGCCAGGTTCTGGGCGATCAGGCCGCGGCGGAAGTCGAGCAGGGCGCGGGTGGGGGTGTCCGGGGCGATCAGGGCTGCCGCGCGGCCCAGGGCCGCGCGGGCCTCGTCCGCTCGGTCGCGTACGCCCAGGAGGGTGGAGGCGTAGGCCAGGTAGCCGCGTTCGCACGCTGCCGCGCCGCGCTCCTCGTCGGTCCGGGTCACCGCCTCGGCCGCCCGCAGGGCCTCCTCCGCTTCGCCCCAGCCCTGTTCGGTGTAGAGACAGCGCTCGATCAGCAGGGCCGCCCGCTCCAGAGCCGCGGCGGGCTCCGTCGCGCGGGGGGCCAGCAGTTCGGCCGCGTCCGTCCAGCAGCCGCGGGAGCGGAGTCTCCACACCGCGGTCTCCAGTGGGGTTCCCCGGCCATACGCCACATTGCCCTCCCCGAGCGCGCCATCGAGCTGTGAGTAGGACGGCATCTCAGCACGATGGCGGGGGCCGGGCCAAGGGGTTGGGTGAATGTTTTCACAAGGGGTGGGGGTGTGGGGGGTGTGGTGGGGTGGTTGTTTGCTGGTGCCCCGTCAGTTTGCCTTGTCACCCGAAGAGATGAATCGGTCAGCTCATGCGCAGGGCGAGGAAGAAGTCCAGCTTGTCCTCCAGGCGGGACAGGTCGCGGCCGGTGAGCTGCTCGATCCTGCCCACGCGGTAGCGCAGTGTGTTCACGTGCAGGTGCAGGCGGGTCGCGCAGCGTGTCCAGGAGCCGTCGCAGTCCAGGAAGGCCTCCAGGGTCGGGATGAGCTCGGCGCGGTGGCGGCGGTCGTAGTCGCGCAGCGGGTCCAGGAGGCGGGCCGTGAAGGCGCGGCGCACGTCGTCCGGGACGAAGGGCAGCAGCAGGACGTGGGAGGCCAGCTCGTGGTGTCCGGCGGCGCAGACCCGGCCGGGGCGGGCGGCGGCGACCCTGCGGGCGTGCCGGGCCTCCTCCAGGGCGCCGCGCAGGCCCTCCGCGGAGTGCACGGCGGCGCTGACGCCCAGGGTGAGCCGGCCGTCGTCGGCGAGGCCCGAGGACAGCGGGGCCCGGACGGCGGCGAGCAGGGCGTCGGCGTGCAGGCCGAGGGCGGTGGCGGGCAGGTCGTCCTCGCTGTCCGGCAGCGGTGCGGCGGCCAGCGGGACCAGGGCGATGGCCTCGTCGCCGCTGTGGGCCACGGCGATCCGGTCCGAGGAGTCGGCGCCGGAGGTCGACGGGTCGACCAGGATCTCCTCCAGGAGCGACTGCGCGATCGGGCCGCTGTCGACGGTCTCGTCCCATTCGACCCTGGCCACCACGACCTGCCAGTGCGGGGCGCTGCCGAGGCCCGGCAGCAGCACGGGGGCGGCCACCCGCAGGCGGGCGGCGATCTCGGCGGGGGCGGCGCCCGTCTGGACCAGCTCCAGGACCTCCTGGGCGAGCCGGCGGCGTACGGTGCGGGCGGCGTCCCTGCGGTCCCGCTCGACGGCGATCAGCTGGGTCACGCCCTGGAGCAGGTCGAGGCGGGCGGCCGGCCAGTCGCCCGCGTCGGCCTCGACGGCCAGCAGCCAGTCGGACAGGACGGTCTCCCGGATGTCCCGCGCGGCGGGGGCGGCGCCCCGGCCGGTGTTGCGGATCGGGAAGAGCGAGTAGGTGCTTCCGCCGAGGTTCAGGCGGTGCGGGCCGCGCCGGCCGGTGCGGGTGGCGGCCAGGTGCTCCCCGGCGAGGGTGGCGGCGAGGGACGGTTCGAGGGGTTCCCCCGCGCCCGCGATCTGGCGGCCGGTGGGGGAGAGCACCCAGGCCCGGAGGTCCAGGTCGGAGCCGAGCAGGTCGAGGACGACCTCGGGGCCGCCGCCGGCCGGGCCGGAGGTCATGAGGCGTCGGTGGCGGTCGACGACGGCGGCCAGGTCGCCGGCCCGCTCGCCGGAGACCTGTCGAACAACGTGCTCGGTGATCGTCGCGAACGCAACGGACTCGTTTACTGCGAACAGGGGAAGCCGGTGGCGTGAACACGCCTGTACGAGGTCGTCCGGGATGTCCCCGAGCTCGGCCTCGCCCGCGGCAAGCGCGGCCACTCCGGCCGACGCCAGGATCCGTACGAAGGGCTCGGCGTCCTCCGGGTCCCGCAGCCAGGCGAGGCCCGTGAGGACCAGCTCGCCCCCCGACAGATAGCGGCTGGGGTCCTTGAGGTCCGTCGTCATCACGCCACGGACGGTGCGGTCGAGCTCCTCGTCGCCGCCCAGCAGGCGCAGCCCCAGCGCGTCGTTCTCCAGCAGTGCGCGCAGCCGCATGATGTCGCCGCCGTTCCTTCTCGTGGGTGTCGCGTTGTCGCCGGTGGCGTGGTGCCACCGTTTCCAGGGGAAAACGAAGAGGTTCCTGCTTCCCGCCTTTCGTTCGAATCTACAAGACGAGGATGGCAGCCAGCCAACTCCTTCATGTTTTCGGTGACTGCACCCGGGCGACACGGGCTTGTGTACTAGGCCACACACCGCGTTAACAGCACATGAAGAGATCGTCGAGGGCCGGCCGTCCCCCCAGGCCCGTACGGACGACCCCCCGTTCACTAGAAGCACAAGAAGAGAGCCACCATGGACTTCCTTCGCCCCGCCAGCTGGGAGGAGGCGCTCGCCGCCAAGGCCGAGCACCCCACGGCCGTGCCCATCGCGGGTGGTACCGACATCATGGTCGAGATCAACTTCGACCACCGGCGTCCCGAGTACCTCCTGGACCTGAACCGTATCGAGCTCCTGCGCGAGTGGGAGGTCGGCGAGGAGAACGTACGCCTCGGCGCCTCCGTCCCGTACACGCAGATCATGGAGAACCTCCGGGCCGAGCTGCCCGGTCTGGCGCTCGCCTCGCACACGGTGGCCTCCCCGCAGATCCGCAACCGCGGCGGCGTCGGCGGCAACCTGGGCACCGCGTCGCCCGCCGGTGACGCCCACCCGGCGCTCCTCGCGGCCGGTGCCGAGGTCGAGGTCGAGTCGGTGCGCGGCACCCGCTTCATCCCGATCGACGCGTTCTACACGGGCGTCAAGCGCAACGCGCTGGAGCCCGACGAGCTGATCAAGACCGTCCACGTCAAGAAGGCGGACGGCCCCCAGCAGTACTCCAAGGTCGGCACCCGCAACGCGATGGTCATCGCCGTCTGCGCCTTCGGCCTCGCCCTGCACCCGGAGACCCGGACCGTACGGACCGGCATCGGCTCCGCCGCGCCCACCCCGATCCGCGCCAAGGAGGCCGAGGCCTTCCTGAACGCGGCCCTGGAGGAGGGCGGCTTCTGGGACAGCGGCAAGATCATCACCCCGTCGATCGCCAAGCAGTTCGCCGACCTGTGCTCGGGCGCCGCGAACCCGATCGACGACGTCCGAGGCACCGCCAAGTACCGCCGCCACGCCGTCGGCATCATGGCCCGCCGCCAGCTCGGCTGGACCTGGGAGCAGTACCGCGGCAACGGCCGCACGCTTGAGGGAGCTGCATAACCAATGCGCGTCAATTTCACGGTCAACGGTCGTCCGCAGGAAGCCGACGACGTCTGGGAGGGCGAGTCCCTCCTCTACGTTCTGCGTGAGCGCCTGGGTCTGCCCGGCTCCAAGAACGCCTGCGAGCAGGGCGAGTGCGGTTCCTGCACGGTCCGTCTGGACGGTGTGCCGGTCTGTTCCTGCCTGGTCGCCGCCGGTCAGGTCGAGGGCCGCGAGGTCATCACCGTCGAGGGGCTCGCCGACTTCGCCAAGGAGCGGGCCGAGCACGCCGGTTGCGCCTCGGGTGCCTGTGGCACCTCGGTGGACGCGGCCAAGAAGTGGGAGGCCAAGCCCGCGCAGGACTCCCAGACCGGTGAGGGTGTCGAACTCTCCCCGATCCAGCAGGCGTTCATCGACGCCGGTGCCGTCCAGTGCGGTTTCTGCACCCCCGGTCTGCTCGTCGCGGCCGACGAGATGCTGGAGCGCAACCCGTCCCCGACGGACGCGGACATCCGCGAGGCGCTCTCCGGCAACCTCTGCCGCTGCACGGGCTACGAGAAGATCCTCGACGCGGTCCGCCTCGCGGCCGCTCGCCAGGAACGCCAGGGAGAGGCGGTCTGACGATGACTCAGAACACGCGTACCGTTCCGGTGGGCACGCCCACCGACGTCACCCAGAACCACGTCAAGGGCGGCATCGGCGAGTCCACGCTCCGCCCGGACGGCACCCTCAAGGTCACCGGCGAGTTCGCCTACTCCTCGGACATGTGGCACGAGGACATGCTGTGGGGCCAGATCCTGCGCTCCACCGTCGCGCACGCCGAGATCCTGTCCATCGACACCACCGAGGCCCTCACGATGGACGGCGTCTACGCCGTCCTGACCCACGAGGACCTGCCGGCCGCGAAGAACTACGGCATGGAGTTCCAGGACACCCCGGTCCTCGCCTACGGCAAGGTCCGCCACCACGGTGAGCCGGTCGCGCTCGTGGCCGCCGACCACCCGGAGACCGCCCGCCGCGCCGCCGCCAAGATCAAGATCGAGTACCGGGAGCTCCCGGTCGTCACGGACGAGGCCTCGGCCACCGCCCCGGACGCGATCCTGGTCCACGAGAACCGCGACGACCACCACTCCGGCCACGTCCCGCACCCGAACATCGTGCACCGCCAGCCGATCATCCGCGGCAACGCCGACGAGGCCGCCAAGCGCGCCGACGTCATCGTCACGGGCGAGTACACCTTCGGCATGCAGGACCAGGCCTTCCTCGGCCCCGAGTCCGGCCTCGCCGTACCGGCCGAGGACGGCGGCGTCGACCTGTACGTCGCCACCCAGTGGCTGCACTCGGACCTCAAGCAGATCGCCCCCTGCCTCGGCCTGCCCGAGGAGAAGGTCCGGATGACCATGGCCGGTGTCGGCGGCGCCTTCGGCGGCCGCGAGGACATCTCCATGCAGATCCTCGCCTCGATCCTCGCCCTGCGCACCGGCAAGCCGGTCAAGATGGTCTACAACCGGTACGAGTCCTTCTTCGGGCACGTCCACCGGCACCCGGCGAAGCTCTGGTACGAGCACGGCGCCACCAAGGACGGCAAGCTCACGCACATGAAGTGCAAGATCGTGCTCGACGGCGGCGCGTACGCGTCGTCGACGGCCTCGGTCGTCGGCAACGCCTCCTCCCTCTCGGTCGGCCCGTACGTCGTCGAGGACGTCGAGATCGAGGCGATCGGCCTCTACACCAACAACCCGCCCTGCGGCGCCATGCGCGGCTTCGGCGCGGTCCAGGCCTGCTTCGCGTACGAGGCCCAGATGGACAAGCTGGCGGCCAAGCTGGGCATGGACCCGGTCGAGCTGCGCCAGCTCAACGCCATGGAGCAGGGCACGATCATGCCGACCGGCCAGGTCGTGGACTCCCCGGCCCCGGTCGCCGAGCTGCTGCGCCGGGTCAAGGCCCGTCCGCTGCCGCCGGAGCGCCAGTGGGAGACCGCCGGCGAGGGCGCGGACGTCCGCGCGCTGCCGGGCGGCCTGTCCAACACCTCGCACGGCGAGGGTGTCGTACGGGGCGTCGGCTACGCCGTCGGCATCAAGAACGTCGGCTTCTCCGAGGGCTTCGACGACTACTCGACCGCCAAGATCCGCATCGAGGTCATCAACGGCGAGGCCGTCGCCACCGTCCACACCGCGATGGCGGAGGTCGGCCAGGGCGGTGTCACGATCCACGCGCAGATCGCCCGCACCGAGCTCGGCGTCCAGCAGGTCACCATCCACCCCGCCGACACCCAGGTGGGCTCGGCCGGTTCGACCTCCGCGGGCCGCCAGACGTACATGACCGGCGGCGCCATCAAGAACTCCTGCGAGATCGTCCGCGAGAAGGTCCTGGAGATCGGCCGGCGCAAGTTCGGCTCGTACCACCCCGCGTGGGCCTCCGCCGAACTCCTCCTGGAGGGCGGCAAGGTCGTCACCGACGGCGGCGAGGCCCTCGCCACCATCGCGGACGTCCTCGGGGACCAGGCCGTGGAGGTCGAGGAGGAGTGGCGGCACCGCCCCACCCAGGCCTTCGACCTCGTCACCGGCCAGGGCGATGGGCACGTCCAGTACGCCTTCGCCGCGCACCGCGCGGTGGTGGAGGTGGACACCGAGCTCGGTCTCGTCAAGGTGATCGAGCTGGCCTGCGCCCAGGACGTCGGCAAGGCGGTCAACCCGCTCTCCGTGGTCGGCCAGATCCAGGGTGGCACCACCCAGGGCCTGGGCGTCGCGGTGATGGAGGAGATCATCGTCGACCCGAAGACCGCGAAGGTGCGCAACCCCTCCTTCACGGACTACCTCATCCCGACCATCCTCGACACGCCGACCATCCCGGTCGACTACCTCGAACTGGCCGACCCCAACGCGCCGTACGGCGTCCGGGGCATCGGCGAGGCCCCGACCCTCTCGTCCACCCCGGCCGTCCTCGCGGCGATCCGGGCGGCGACGGGCCTGGAGCTCAACAAGACGCCGGTCCGCCCCGAGGCGCTCACCGGCACCCTGTAGGACCTCTCCGGACGGTGCGTGCCTCCCAGGAACGTCACACTTCCCCCGCCCGCACCGTCCGGGGAAACCGCTTCACCCGTTCGTCTCGGGCCGTCCCCCGGGTCGTGCAGCCCACTTGATTTCCCAAATCCCGCAGCTTCACAGCACGACGAAATCCTTCGAAGTCTGATGCGGGTGCCCCTTTGAACCTTGGGAGTAGGCCCCATGACCCAGTCGTCAGTGGAGCCCAAGACCACGGCCGAGGACGCGGGCAACGGCTCGCGCAACCCCGCCGGAAGGTCCTGGCTCGACCGGTACTTTCACATCTCGGAGAGAGGATCCACCGTCGCGACGGAGATCCGCGGCGGCGTCACCACCTTCATGGCGATGGCGTACATTCTCCTGCTCAACCCCCTGATCCTCAGCGGCAAGGACGTCGACGGAAACATCCTGAGCCAGCCCGCGCTGATCACCGCCACGGCGCTCTGCGCCGCCGCGACCACGCTCCTGATGGGCTTCTGGGGCAAGGTGCCGCTGGCCCTCGCCGCGGGGCTCAGCGTCTCCGGTGTGATGGCCTCGCAGGTCGTGCCGGTCATGACCTGGCCGCAGGCCATGGGCATGTCGGTGGCGTACGGCGCGGTGATCTGTCTCCTGGTGGTCACCGGCCTCCGCGAGATGATCATGAACGCGATACCCCTCGCGCTCAAGCACGCCATCACCATCGGCATCGGTCTCTTCATCGCGATCATCGGCTTCGTGAAGGCCGGCTTCGTGCACGAGAACCCCGCCCCCGGCGGCGGCCCCGTGACCCTCGGCCCGGCCGGTGAGCTCCAGGGCTGGCCCGTCCTGATCTTCGCCTTCACCCTGCTGCTGATCTTCGCGCTGCAGTCCCGCAACATCCCCGGCGCCATCCTCATCGGCATCGTCGCCGGCACGGCCGTCGCCGCCGTCCTGAACGCGGTCGCCGACATCCCGGCCAAGGCCTGGTTCTCCGGCGCCCCCGAGCTGCACGGCAGCGCCGTCTCCGCCCCGGACTTCTCGCTCATCGGGAACGTGTCCTTCAGCGGCTGGGGCGACGTCGGGTACATCACCATCACCATGATCGTCTTCACCCTGGTGCTGGCCGGCTTCTTCGACGCCATGGCCACCATCCTGGGCGTCGGCACCGAGGCCAAGCTGGCCGACGACAAGGGCCGCATGCCGGGCCTGTCCAAGGCCCTGTTCATCGACGGCGCCGGCGGTGTCCTCGGCGGTGTGGGCGGTGCCTCCGGGCAGACGGTCTTCGTCGAGTCCGCCACCGGCGTCGGCGAGGGCGCCCGTACCGGACTGGCCTCCGTGGTCACCGGCGCGTTCTTCGCCCTGTGCCTCTTCTTCACGCCGCTCACCGCGATCGTGCCGCAGGAGGTCGCCGCCGCGGCCCTGGTCGTCATCGGCTCGATGATGATGCAGAACGCCAAGCACGTCGACTGGAGCGACCGCTCCGTCGCGATCCCGGTGTTCCTCACCGTGGTCCTGATGCCCTTCACGTACACCATCACCACCGGTGTCGCGGCCGGCGTCATCTCCTACGCGGTCATCAAGAGCGCGCAGGGCAAGGCGAGGGAGGTCGGCGGCTTCATGTGGGCGCTGACCGGCGTCTTCGTCATCTACTTCGCCATCCATCCGATCGAGAGCTGGCTGGGCGTCGGCTGACGACACCCGTAACGTCGCCCTCCACACAACTTTCCGAGGAGTCGAGATGCTGGACATCGCCGAAGAGCTGCACCGGTGGGTCGAGCAGGGACGCGCGTTCGCCGTCGCCACCGTGGTGGCGGTCGGCGGCAGCGCGCCCCGGCAGCCGGGCGCCGCACTCGCCGTCGACAGCGACGGCACGGCGATCGGATCGGTCTCCGGCGGATGTGTGGAGGGCGCCGTCTACGACCTGTGCCAGCAGGCGCTCGAAGACGGCCGCACGGTCGTCGAGCGCTTCGGCTACAGCGACGAGGACGCCTTCGCGGTCGGTCTGACCTGCGGCGGGATCATCGACATCCTCGTCACCCCGGTCCGCGGCGGGGTCTACCCCGCCGCGCTCGCCGCCGCCGTCTCCGGCGAGGCGGCCGCCCTGGTCCGGATCGTCGAGGGACCCGACGACCTGATGGGCCGGGCGATCCTGGTCCACCCCGACGGCTCGTACGAGGGTGTCCTCGGCGGCCACCCCGAGCTCGACCGCACCGCCGCCGCCGAGGCCCGCGCGATGCTGGACGGGGGCCGCACCGGGACCATCGGGATCGGCGCGGACGGCAGCCGCTGCGGACAGCCGCTGACCCTCCTCGTGGAGTCCTCCGTCCCCGCCCCCCGCATGATCGTCTTCGGCGCCATCGACTTCGCCGCCGCCCTGGTCCGGGTCGGCAAGTTCCTCGGCTACCACGTCACCGTCTGCGACGCCCGCCCGGTCTTCGCCACCAAGGCGCGCTTCCCCGAGGCCGACGAGATCGTCGTCGCCTGGCCGCACCGCTACCTCGCCACCACCGACGTCGACGCCCGCACGGTGCTCTGCGTCCTCACCCACGACGCCAAGTTCGACGTCCCGCTCCTCCAGGCCGCGCTCAAACTGCCCGTCGCCTACGTCGGCGCCATGGGCTCCCGCCGCACCCACGAGGACCGCAACAAGCGCCTGCGCGAGGTCGGCGTCACCGAACTCGAACTGGCCAGGCTGCGCTCCCCGATCGGCCTCGACCTCGGCGCCCGTACGCCGGAGGAGACCGCGCTGTCCATCGGCGCCGAGATCGTCGCCAACCGCCGCGGCGGCAGCGGCACCGCCCTCACCGGCGCGCACACCCCCATCCACCACGACGGGCCGCGCGAACCGGCCGGCCGGCTCGGCTCGGTGGCCTAGAGCGCCAGCGTACGGAGGTGGGCGCAGGCCTCCGCCTCCGTGGCGTGGCGGGCCACCGGGTGGTGCGCGCCGCGCTCGTACACGCCGGTCTCCCAGCCGGGGCCGTCCGGGGTCGCCCGGAGGTAGACGAAGTCCGGCGGGGTCGGTACGGGCTGGTGCGCGCCCTCGATCCAGTAGAGCTCGTCGGGCACCCCGGCCTCCCGGAGTGCCCGCGCGAGCCGTTCGCGTTCCGTCACGCGGGCAGGCGGACCAGGTAGCCGTTGTCGAGCAGCCACTTGACGTTGAGCCGCTGGCCCTCGCCCGGGTTCAGGAAGGCCGCGTCCAGCTTGATCTGGCGGCCGCCGCCCGGCTGCTCGAACCAGGGGGCGATGGAGCCCTCCCAGACGACGAACTCCTTCGTCACCTCGTACAGGTGGTAGTCGCAGACGAAGGCCGCGTCCCGGGTGTTGAGGTTCTGCGGGGGCAGCGCGCGCTTGGCGTAGGCGTCGCCGGCCGGGGCGAGGTACCCGCCGTACTCGGAGCCGAAGCGGTCGAGCCGCTCGCCCTTCTCCAGGAGCTCGGGCGCCTTGTCGACGGACCCGTTGACCTCGCCGAAGCCGTCGTTCGGCGGGTACTTCCAGCTGCCGGTGTCGGCCGGGCCCTCCCAGTACTTCTTCAGGAAGTCGGCGGAGGACAGCTTCCCGGTGCGGTGGTAGTTCCGCAGCAGCGGGCCCACCGGCTCCTGCCACTTCTTCGGCAGGTACTTCGGTCCGAGCCGCTTGTCGCCCTCGAACTCTCCGGTGCACGGCTCGTGCGGCGCGGCGTTCGCCTGCGGCGCGGGCACGGGCACGGGGGAGCTCTCGGCCGCCGCGGGCGCGGCGGTGAGGGCGGCGGTGACGCCGAGGGTGGCGAGGACGGCCCGGATCCTCAGGGCGGTACGAGTGCGCTCCACGCGGAGTTCTCCTCATGACGGGGACAGGGGTGCGCGGCACACGGTAGTGGATCATCAGCGCAGAGTGACCGTACGAGGGCGGGAACCGGCCATGTGCCGGCCGCCGGGCCCGGTCAGCCCCGGCGCAGGCCGTTGAGGAGGAGTTCCGCCAGCTGGTCGTAGGCCTCGGCGTCGGCGAGGCCGGTGGCGGTGGCGACCTGGCGGCGCTGGATGCGGACCATGACCGAGGAGATGACGTCGGCGGCGAAGGTCACGTGCACCTCGCGGAAGACACCCGCCGTCACGCCCTCCTCGATGAGCTCCTGGACCCGCCCCGCCGCCGCGCGCGTGTTGCGCTCGTACACCTCGGCCGCCGGCTCGAAGGCGGCCACGTCGTCGAAGAAGCGCGGGGAGACCGGGGCCAGTTCGGCCGACACGGCCCGCAGATAGGCGGCGAGCCGCTCGGCCGGGCCGGTCGCGGCGGCCAGGACCGCCTCGACGCGGACGGTCGCGCGCCGGAAGAAGTGGACCACGGCGGCCCTGACCAGCTGCTCCTTGCTGCCGGCCAGGCCGTACAGGGTGCGCTTGGAGCAGTGCAGCCGGGCGGCGAGATCGTCCAGGGTCAGCTGGGCGAAACCCTCGCCGACCAGCAGCGTCACCAGCTTCTCGAAGAGCTCGGAGCGGCGGGCGGCGCCCCGGCCCGTGAGCTTGGGTGCGTCGGCGGCTGAGGTCTCGATCACCCGAACAGTATGCCGGGTCGACTCGTTCGGGGGGTTACGCCGTCAGCCATCTGCGCTACTCTCACCGGTACTGCCGTACCTCTTGCAGTACCGTTTCGCGGTACCAGCTCGCGCCTTGACTGGAGTCGCCATGGATGTCGACCGTCTGCTTCCCACCCCCGAAGCCGCGGACCTCATCGCCCTCACGCGGGAGATCGCCGACAAGGAGCTCGCGCCCCGCGTCGACGAGCACGAGGCCGCCGAGACGTACCCGGAAGGCCTGTTCGCGACCCTCGGCGAGGCCGGTCTGCTCGGTCTCGCGTACCCCGAGGAGTTCGGCGGCGGAGGCCAGCCCTACGAGGTGTACCTCCAGGTCCTCGAAGAACTCGCCGCCCGCTGGGCCGCCGTGGCCGTCGCCACCAGCGTCCACACCCTCGCCTGCCACCCGCTGCACTCCTTCGGCACGCCCGAACAGAAGGAGCGCTGGCTGCCCGCGATGCTGGAGGGCCGGCTCATCGGCGGCTACAGCCTCTCCGAGCCGCAGGCCGGCTCCGACGCCGCCGCGCTCTCCTGCAAGGCCGAGCTCACCGAGGACGGCACCGCGTACCGCGTCACCGGCAACAAGGCCTGGATCACCCACGGCGGCAAGGCCGGCTTCTACACCCTCTTCGCCCGCACCGCGCCCGGCAGCCACGGCATCTCCTGCTTCCTCGCCCCCGGCGAGACCGAGGGCCTCACCTTCGGCAAGCCCGAGCGCAAGATGGGCCTCCAGGCCGTCCCCACCACCTCCGCCCACTGGGACGGCGCCCTCGTCGACGCCGACCGGCGCGTCGGCGACGAGGGCCAGGGCCTCCAGATCGCGTTCAGCGCCCTCGACTCGGGCCGCCTCGGCATCGCCGCCTGCGCCACCGGACTCGCCCAGGCCGCGCTCTCCGCCGCCGTCGCGTACGCCAACGAGCGCAGCACCTTCGGCCGCAAGATCGTCGACCACCAGGGCCTCGGCTTCCTCCTCGCCGACATGGCCGCCGCCGTCGACGCGGCCCGCGCCACCTACCTCGACGCGGCCCGCCGCCGCGACCTGGGCCGGCCCTTCAGCCGCCAGGCCAGCGCGGCCAAGCTGATCGCCACGGACACCGCCATGAAGGTCACCACGGACGCCGTCCAGGTGCTCGGCGGCTACGGCTACACCCGGGACTTCCCCGTCGAGCGCTACATGCGCGAGGCCAAGATCATGCAGATCTTCGAGGGGACCAACCAGATCCAGCGGCTCGTCATCAGCCGTCAGCTGAAGGCCTGAGCGGCCGTACGGGCCCGTCCCGCGAGGGACCGGCCCGTACCTCCGGTTGCCGGGCCACCCCGACGGGCGTAGTCCGGAAGAGGGGACTCGATCCGTCGTCTCCGCGGAGAGGAGTCCCATCATGCTGGGCGACCTGATCGGTGAGGAACAGGGCCAGACCACGGGCATCCGGGTGCTGTCCACCGACGGCGGGCATCCCGTCCTCGAAGCCTCGTTCGCGGCGACCGGCACGCTGCTGGGCGTCGGGATCAAGGACATGGGTACGTACGAATCGGCCATGGGCGCCGACGGCACGCTCTTCGGGGAAGGCCAGGGCGTCATCATGGCCCAGGGCGGCGCCACCGTCACCTGGCACGGCTCCGGCGTCGGCCGCATCGACGAGGCGGGCACGGTGCACTGGCGCGGCGCGATCTTCTACGAGAGCGCCGCCCCGGAGTTCGCCAGGCTCGACACCGTCGCCGGTGTGTTCGAGTTCGAGACGGAAGAAAGCGGTAAGGCCACTGCGAAGGTCTGGGAATGGAAGTAGCCCCGCCACGGAGTCCGCTCCGCCGGTCGTCTGCCGTCCGGCGGAGCCGGCCGACCAGGGGGCGATCGAGGCGCTCGACGACTCGTTCACCACGGACCGGGTGTACGAGGTCGTGGCGGGCGCCGACGGTTTCACGCTGCGCGAGACGCCCGTGGACCCGCCGCTCGTCAAGGTGTTCCCCGACGACGACGAGGGCTTCGACGGTCTGCACGTCGAGGTCGCCGTCGCCGACGGCCTGGTCCGCGGCTTCGTCGCCGCCGGCGTGGAGGAGTGGAACCGGCGCCTCGTCGTCCACACCCTCGCCGTGGCGCCAGGTCACCGCGGCGCCGGCGTCGGGCGGGCCCTGATGGAACGGGCCTGCGCCCACGGGCGGAGCCTCGGCGCGCGCACCGCGTGGCTGGAGGTGACCAGCGTGAACGCGCCCGCCGTCCGCGCGTACCGCCGGATGGGCTTCGAGCTCTGCGGGCTCGACACCACCCTCTACCGGGGGACGGCGAGCGAGGGCGAGACCGCCCTCTTCATGAGCAAGCCCCTCTAGAAGCACGTCCCTCTAGAAGTCACGTCCCTCCGGAACACGATCACACGCACGACACGAGGAGATCCATGGACATCGCAGGTTCCGCCGCACTCGTCACCGGTGCCGCTTCCGGGCTCGGGGCCGCCACCGCCGCCGCGCTCGCCGCGAAGGGGGCCACCGTCTACGGCCTCGACCTCGACAAGGCCGTCGCGGGCGCCGAGGGCGGCGTGGACGGGGTCACCCTGATCGCCGCCGACGTCACCGACGAGGAGCAGGTCGGCGCGGCGCTCGCGCGGATCGAGGAGGACGGGGCCGAGCTGCGGCTCGCGGTCAACTGCGCGGGCATCGCCCCCTCGGCGCGGCTCCTCGGCCGCAAGGGACCGCACGACCTGGCGCTCTTCCGGACCGTCCTGGACGTCAACCTGGTCGGCACCTTCAACGTGCTGCGCCTCGCCGCCGAGTCCATCGCCCGCCGGGAGCCCGACGAGCACGGACAGCGCGGACTCGTCGTCAACACCGCCTCCATCGCGGCCTTCGAGGGGCAGATCGGCCAGATCGCGTACGCGGCCTCCAAGGCGGGCGTCGCCGGGATGACGGTCACCGCCGCCCGCGACCTGGCCCAGTACGGCATCCGGGTCGTGACGGTCGCCCCCGGCATCGTCGACACCCCGATGATGGCCGGCTTCAGCGAGGACATCAGGGCCGGGCTCGCCGCCAGCGTCACCTTCCCGCAGCGGCTCGCGCGCCCCGAGGAGTACGCCCGCCTGGTCACCATGATCGCCGAGCACGACTACCTCAACGGCGAGACCATCCGGATGGACGGCGCCCTGCGCATGGCGGCCCGCTGACCACCACGGTGGCACCAAGTGCCGCTGCGCGAGGGATCCGAGTGCTAGGTTTCGGGGTATGAGCACCCACCCCGCCAAGCCCTCGATGCGTGACTCCCTCGTCGCGGCGGCCTTCCAGCTCTTCCTGGAGCGCGGCTACGAGCAGACCACGATCGACGACATCGTGAAGACGGCCGGGGTGGGCCGCCGGTCCTTCTTCCGCTACTTCCCGTCCAAGGAGGACGTGGTCTTCCCCGACCACGAGCAGAGCCTGGCCGACATGACCGAGTTCCTCGCCGCGAGCGAGGACACCGACGACCCGCTGGTCCGGGTCTGCGAGGCCACCCGGCTCGTCATGCGGATGTACGCCGAGAACCCGACCTTCTCCGTCCAGCGCTACCGCCTCACCCGCGAGGTGACCGGACTGCGGACGTACGAGCTGTCGGTGGTCTGGCGGTACGAGAAGACCCTCGGCGACTATCTGCGCACCCGGTTCGCCGACCGCCGCGACGGCACCCTGCGGGCCAACGTCGTCGCGGCCGCCGTCGTCGCCGCGCACAACCACGCGCTGCGCCACTGGCTGCGCTCGGGCGGCGAGGGCGACCCGCTGGCCGAGGTGGACCGGGCCCTGACGTTCGTCCGAGAGACCTGGAGCCCGGACGCGGCGGCCCCGGTCGAGGGCGACGACGACGTGGTCGTGGTGATCACCAAGCGGTCCACCCCGATGTGGCGCGTGGTGCGCGAGGTGGAGTCGAGCCTGGGGGAGAGCTAAGGGGAGAGCCGGCGGACTCCCGGATCCCCCGGGGATCTCAGTATCGCCAATTGAGGGAACTCAGGTCTTTATTTGCTGGCACTGAGTGCCATATCTTACTCCTGCACGGTCGAGCCGCCGAGTGCAAGGAGAAGCAACGTGTTCCACACCGGATCCACGGGTCTGCGCAGCGGGACCGCCGTCCTCGTCGAGGAGTCGGCCGCCGAGCCCGAGCTCCACTTCCAGCGCTGCCGCTGGTGCCACACCACCACCTTCCAGCGCCTGCTCTGCCCGACCTGCGGGTCGACCGACCTCGCGCCCGAACTCAGCGCGGGGGAAGGCGTGATATCGGTACGGCGGGGCTTCACCGCGGCCGAGGCCGATCTCTGGCCGGTGCACATGGCCGAGGGCTTCGTCGTGCGCTGCCGGGTCGACGGGCCGCCGCACGCCGTGCGCCCCGGGGTCCGGGTCAGGATCGCCCCCGCGTCCGTCGTGGCGGGGCGCAGGCCGGTCGTCCGGCTCTGCGAGGAGGCCGCGCTGGACGGCTGGTTCTGAACGGCACGCGGAAGGGGCTGGTGGCACTCTGTGCCACCAGCCCCTTCCGCGTATCCCGGCGACTCCGCAGGTCAGCGGGTGCCGATCTCGTCCGTCAGCTGCGGCAGCACCTCGAACAGGTCGCCCACCACGCCGTAGTCGACCAGGTCGAAGATCGGGGCCTCCGCGTCCTTGTTGACCGCGACGATCGTCTTCGAGGTCTGCATGCCGGCCCGGTGCTGGATCGCGCCGGAGATGCCCGCCGCGACGTACAGCTGCGGGGAGACCTGCTTGCCGGTCTGGCCCACCTGGTTGGAGTGCGGGTACCAGCCCGCGTCCACCGCGGCGCGCGAGGCGCCGACGGCCGCGCCGAGCGAGTCGGCCAGCTTCTCCACGACCTGGAAGCCCTCGGCCGCGCCGACGCCCCGGCCGCCCGACACCACGATCGCCGACTCGGTCAGCTCCGGGCGGCCGGTGGAGACCCGCGGGGTGCGCGAGACGACCTTGGCCGCGTTGCCCGTGAAGGCGACGGAGACGTTCTCGACCGCGCCCGCGGCCGGAGCGGCCTCCGGGGCGGCGGAGTTCGGCTTGACGGTGATGACCGGGACGCCGTGCGAGACGGCCGACTTCACCTGGTACGAGGCGGCGAAGACCGACTGGGTGGCGACCGGGCCGTTCGGGCCGGACTCCAGCTCCACCGCGTCGGTGATCAGGCCCGAGCCCAGGCGCAGCGCCACGCGGGCCGCGACCTCCTTGCCCTCGCCGGAGGAGGTCACCAGGACGGCGGCGACGCCCTTGTCCTTCGCGATCTGGGTGAGCGCGTCGACCTTCGGCACGACGAGCTGCTCGTCGAACTCGGGGCCGTCGGCGACGTACACGGTCGCCGCGCCGTACTCGGCGGCCTTCGCGGCGAGGGAGGCGGCGGCCTCCCCGGCGCCGAGGACTACCGCCGAGGGCTCGCCGAGCCGGCGGGCCAGGGTCAGCAGTTCGAGGGCCGGCTTGCGGACCGCACCGTCGGCGTGGTCCACGAGAACCAGGATCTCAGCCATGATTCCTTGCTCCTGAGGGATGGTGACGGCGGGTCAGATGAACTTCTGGGTGGCGAGGAACGCGGCCAGCTGCTTGCCGCCGTCGCCCTCGTCCGTGACGATCGTGCCCTGCGTACGGGCCGGGCGGGCGTCGGCCGACTCGACCAGGGTCCAGGAGCCGGCGAGGCCGACCTCGTCGGCGTCGATGCCGAGGGCGTCCAGGTCCAGGGTCTCCAGCGGCTTCTTCTTGGCGGCCATGATCCCCTTGAAGGAGGGGTAACGCGCCTCGCCCGACTGGTCGGTGACCGAGACGACGGCCGGCAGCGGGGCTTCGAGCAGCTCGCTGGCGGCGTCGCCGTCGCGGCGGCCCTTGACGGTCCCGTCCTCGACGGACACCTCGGAGAGCAGCGTCGCCTGCGGCAGGTTCAGCCGCTCGGCGAGCAGCGCCGGCAGGACGCCCATGGTGCCGTCCGTCGACGCCATGCCGCAGACGATCAGGTCGAAGCCGGTCCGCTCCAGCGCCTTGGCGAGGATCGCGGAGGTGCCGATGACGTCCGAGCCGTGGATGTCATCGTCCTTGACGTGCACGGCCTTGTCCGCGCCCATCGACAGCGCCTTGCGCAGCGCGTCCTTGGCGTCGGAGGGGCCGACCGTGACCACGACGACCTCGGCGTCGTCGGCCTCCTCGGAGATCCGCAGGGCCTGCTCGACCGCGTACTCGTCGAGTTCCGAGAGCAGCCCGTCCACCTCGTCGCGGTCGACGGTCAGGTCGTCGGCGAAACCGCGGTCGCCGGTGGCGTCGGGAACGTACTTCACACAGACAGCGATCTTCAGGGTCACGGCCTGTCTCCTTTCAACGGGCGGGTGGTTACGGGAGGTTGCGGGCCATGACGATGCGCTGGACCTGGTTGGTGCCTTCGTAGATCTGGGTGATCTTGGCGTCGCGCATCATGCGTTCGACGGGGTA
>NZ_JBEOUE010000053.1:0-11580 GCF_040303965.1 Streptomyces sp. NPDC094032
GGGGCCTCCGCCCCCCGGGCTTCCAGCCCCCGGGGCCTCCGCCCCCCGGGCTCCCCGCCCGCCCCGCGCCTCCCGCCCCCGCCCCGCCCGTTGTGGGCAATCGTTCCGCTGGGGCGGAACGGGTGGGCACAACGGAACGGCGCCCCTTGCCGGGCCTAGGCTTCCGCGCCTGCACCCCCGCCCCCACCACACCGCACAAGCGCCCCGCCCCGCCCCCCACCCGCCCCCCACAAGCCAACCCCCGTCCCCCCAACGTCCACCCCCACCCCCCAACGTGGCACCGGCACGCCGACGGCACACCCCCCACCCCAGCGGTAGGCTGACCTGGCCCGAGACCGCGCCACCCGCGCGACCCCGCCCCGCCCGAAGGGACCCGCACATGCCGCCGCTCGAAGCCGGCCTCCTGGAGATCCTGGCCTGCCCGGCCTGCCACTCCCCGCTCGACGACCGCACCGCGGAAGAGACCCCGGAGCTCGTCTGCACCGCCGCCGACTGCGGTCTCGCGTACCCGGTCCGCGACGGCATCCCGGTCCTGCTGGTGGACGAGGCCCGCCGCCCCGCGTAACCAGGGAAGAACCACGCCGGCCACCCAGCCGGCCCCGCTCCGACGACGACGACCGGAGGCCCGCGAAATGCTCGACGAGTCGCTCCTCGACGCACCGGAAGCCCTCGCCCTCGCCGACCGCCGCGGCCTCCTCCGCGGCGCCGCCGAGGCCGGCGCCCGGGTACGGACCGCCGCCCGGCACGCCGCCGAGGCCGGCATCGCGGAGCTCCACCCCGAGGGCCGCCCCCGCGCCGTCCTCGTCGCGGGCCCCGGCACCGCTGCGGCGGGCGTCGCCGACCTGGTCGGCGCCCTGGCCGGCGCGGCGGCCCCGGTCATCCGGCTCGCCCCCACCGGCGTCGCCCCCGCGGCCGGCGCCCTCCGCTGGGCCCTGCCCGGCTGGGCCGGCTCGGTGGACCTGCTGCTGATTCCGACGACGGACGGCTCCGAACCGGGCCTCTCCCTCCTCGCCGAGCAGGCGTACCGACGCGGCATCAGCGTCGTCGCCGTCGCCCCGAAGACCTCCCCGCTCGCCGAGGCCGTAGGCCGCTCCCACGGCCTCCTCGTACCGATGGCGATGGCCCCGCACGAGACCGTCCCGGAGTACGGCGAGACGCTCGCCGCGAGCCCGGGTGCCCTGTGGGCCCTGTTCACACCGCTCCTCGCGCTGCTGGACCGCGTCGGCCTCGTCGACGCCCCGCCGGACGCCCTGGAGCAGGTCGCCGACCGCCTGGACCGGACGGCGGAACGCTGCGGCCCGGCCATCGCCACGTACGGCAACCCGGCCAAGACCCTGGCCGCCGAACTCGCCGACTCGCTCCCGCTGATCTGGACCGAGGGCGAGGCCGCGGGCCCGGCGGGCCGCCGGTTCGCCGCCGTACTGGCGGAGCTGGCGGGCCTGCCCGCGCTGGCGGCCGAGCTGCCGGAGGCCATGCCGGCCCACGGCGTGCTGCTGGCCGGGGACTACGCGGCGGGCGCCGACCCCGACGACTTCTTCCGCGACCGCGTGGAGGAGCCGCAGGCGCTGCGCGCCCGGGTGGTCCTGCTCCGCGACCGCCCCACGAACAGGGGCAGGGCGAACCAGCCGGACGGCGCGAACCCCGAAGGCCAGGGCCCGACGGGCCCCACCGGCCCCGAGAGCCCCGTGGACCCCGAGACGGGCGCCCTCAGCGCGGCCCCCGCGGCCCGCGAGCTCGCCCTCGGCCACGGCACGGCCATCAGCGAACTGGAACCGGAGGAGGGCACCGCACTGGAGGCCCTGGCCGAACTCCTCGCGGTGACCGACTTCGCCGCGGTCTACCTCTCCCTCGCCTCCGCAGGCCTGTCTCCCCGCTGAAACCCCCAGCACCATGACACACCAACACCCCCACACCCCTGACGGCCCCCACAGCCCTCAGGGCTCCCACGGCTCCTACGGCCCCCAAAGCCCCCACCAACCACCTAGCGGACCAGCCCCCTCCCGGAGCCGGCCCGCGGCCCCATGACGCCCCACAGCCCCCACGGCCCCCACAGCCCCCACGGCCCCGCAGCCCCCACGGCCCCGCAGCCCCCACGGCCCCCGCAGCCCCCACGACGCCCCCGCAGTCCCCCCGGCCCCCACGTCCATCACCGCACCCACCGCACTGAAAAGAGCTGGAAGCCCCATGGACCGCCTCGCCAACACCGTCCGCCCCTACGCCTGGGGATCCACGACGGCCATCCCGGAGCTGCTCGGTACCGTCCCCACCGGCGAGCCCCAGGCCGAGCTGTGGATGGGCGCCCACCCCGGCGCCCCGTCCCGCACCGGCCGCGGTCCGCTCAACGAGGTCGTCGCCGCCGATCCCGTACGCGAACTGGGTCCGGCGACCGTGGAGAAGTTCGGCCCGCGCCTCCCCTTCCTGTTCAAGATCCTCGCCGCCGGCGCCCCGCTCTCCCTCCAGGTCCACCCCGACCTCGCCCAGGCCCGCGAGGGCTTCGCCGCCGAGGAGGCCGCCGGCATCCCGCTCGACGCGCCGCACCGCAACTACAAGGACGCCAACCACAAGCCCGAACTCATCTGCGCGCTCACCCCCTTCCACGGCCTGTGCGGCTTCCGCGACCCCGTCGAGGCCGCCGACACGATCGCCGCGCTCGGCGTGGACTCCCTCAAGCCGTACGTCGACCTCCTCCAGGCCCACCCGGTGGAGGCCGCGCTGCGCGAGGTCCTGACGGCGCTCCTCACCGCCGACCGCGAGGAGATGGCGCACACGGTCGCCGAGGCGGCGGCCGCCGCGACCCGCCTGGGCGGCGCGCACGCCCCGTACGCCCAGATCGCCCATCACTACCCGAACGACCCCGGCGTCATCGCGGCGATGCTGCTCAACCCGGTCACCCTCCAGCCCGGCGAGGCCCTGTTCCTCGGCGCCGGAGTGCCGCACGCCTACCTCGACGGGCTCGGCGTCGAGATCATGGCCAACTCCGACAACGTGCTGCGCTGCGGCCTCACCCCCAAGCACGTCGACGTCCCCGAACTCCTTCGGGTGGTCCGCTTCGAGCCGATGGACCCGGGCATCCTGCGCCCCGAGGCCTCCCCGGCGGGGGAGGAGGTCTACGACACCCCCATCGACGAGTTCCGCCTCTCCCGCTTCGTACGGGCCGAGGGCGCCGCCCCCACCGCGCTCACCGCCGCCACACCGCAGATCCTGCTCGCCACCGCCGGCCGCCCGGTCGTCGCCGGGACGGCCCTCGCGCCGGGCGAGTCCGTGTTCGTACCGGCGGGCGAAACGACCGAACTGTCCGGTACGGGAACGGTCTTCCGTGCCACCGTCGTGGCCTGATGCGACAATGACCGGCCGAACGACGGCAGTAGGGCAGCAGGGCCGCAGGCCGTAGCACCGACGAAGGGAACACGTAGACCCATGAGCGCGTCAGGCGGAACCAAGGCGATCGTGGCGGCCCTCGCCGCCAACCTCGCGATCGCCGTAGCCAAGTTCGTGGCGTTCCTCTTCAGTGGTTCGTCCTCGATGCTCGCCGAGTCCGTCCACTCCCTGGCCGACTCGGGCAACCAGGGTCTGCTCCTCCTCGGCGGCAAGCGCGCCCAGCGTGAGGCCACCCCGCAGCACCCCTTCGGCTACGGCCGCGAGCGGTACATCTACGCCTTCCTCGTCTCCATCGTGCTCTTCTCCGTCGGTGGCATGTTCGCCATCTACGAGGGCTACGAGAAGATCAAGAGCCCGCACGCGATCGAGGCCTGGTACTGGCCGGTCGGCGTCCTGGTCTTCGCGATCATCGCGGAGTCCTTCTCCTTCCGGACCGCCATCAAGGAGTCGAACCCGCTCCGCGGCAGCCAGTCCTGGAAGGAGTTCGTCCGCCGGGCGAAGGCCCCCGAGCTGCCGGTGGTCCTCCTGGAGGACCTCGGCGCCCTCGTCGGCCTCGTCCTCGCCCTCGGCGGCGTCGGCCTGGCCCTGCTGACCGGCAACGGCGTCTGGGACGGCATCGGCACCGTCTGCATCGGTGTGCTGCTCGTCCTCATCGCGCTCGTCCTCGCCGTCGAGACCAAGTCGCTGCTGCTCGGCGAGTCCGCCGGCATCGACGAGGTGAAGCGGATCGAGGACGCGGTCGTCGACGGCGAGACCGTCACCCGACTCATCCACATGCGCACCCTCCACCTCGGCCCCGAGGAGCTGCTCGTCGCCGCCAAGATCGGCGTGGAGGCCGGCGAGACCGCCGCCGAGGTCGCCGACGCGATCAACGCGGCCGAGGCACGCATCCGCGCCGCCGTCCCGATCGCCCGGGTCATCTACCTGGAGCCGGACATCTACAGCGAGAAGGCGGCCGCGAAGAAGAAGGACGCCTGACACGACGAGGCCCCGGACCTGACATCAGGTCCGGGGCCTCGTCGTATGCGGAGCGTGCGGGACGTGCGGGACGTGCGGGGCGTGCGGGGCGTGGCTAACGGATCTCGCCGAGCAGCCGCAGGATCCCCGCCTCGTCGGGCGCTTCGAGCAGCCGCTCGCGGAAGTGCGCGTCCATCAGCTTCCGGGAGAGCAGCGCCAGGATCCGCAGATGCTCGTCCCCGGCGGCGGCCTCCGGCACCGCGATCATGAAGATCAGCCGCGCCTTCGTCCCGTCGAGCGAGCCCCACTCCACGCCCTCGGGCGACCGGGCGAAGCCGACGATCGGCGCGGTGACCGCGTCCGTCTTGGCATGCGGGATGGCGATCTGCTCACCGAGCCCGGTCGTGCCCTGGTCCTCCCGCGCGAACGCGGTGGCGACGAGCCCGTCCAGATCGGCGACCTTGCCGGTGCTCGCGAGCAGCCCGGCCATCTCGCGGATCGCCGCGTCCTTGTGATCCGCGTCGAGCCGTACCTTCACGGTCTCCCCGGTCAGATACCCGGACAGCACCTCACCCCCGTCACCCGGCGGTACGGGAGTCCCGACGCCGGTCCCGACGCCGGAGCCGGTCCCGGCCCCGCTCCCGACGCCGACGAGCGCGGGCTCGGCCTTGGCGACGGACACGGGCGCGCCCACGCCCGCGCCCACGGGCACACCGGCGGGCACACCGGCGGGTACGAGGGCGCCCGCCCCCTGCTCCCGCCGCTCCCGGATGTCGATGAGCGCGTTGGTGGTGAGCGCGGTGACGAGCGTGCCGGCGGCGACGGCGAGGAAGAACATCGGCACCCCGCCGACCGCGCCGAGCACGGCGACGATCGGACCGCCGTGCGGCACGGCGTCCGTCACCCCGGCGAGCCCGGCGAGCGCACCGGCGACCGCGCCGCCCAGCATGTTCGCGGGGATCACCTGCGCGGGCCGCGCGGCGGCGAACGGGATCGCGCCCTCCGAGATGCCGAAGAGCCCCATGAAGAGCGAGGCCATGCCGGTCTCCCGCTCCTGCTCGCTGTAGAGCTTGCGGCGGATCAGCGTGGCGAGGCCCTGGCCGAGCGGCATCACGGGGATGGCGGCGGCGCACATGCCCATGACGGTCTGGTTGCCGGTGGCGATGAGCCCGGTGCCGAAGAGGAACGCGGTCTTGTTGACCGGCCCGCCCATGTCGAACGCGATCATCAGGCCGAGGATCGCCCCCAGCAGGATCGCGCTGGTGCCGGTCATCCCGCCGAGCCAGCTGGTCAGATGCTCGAAGACCCAGGAGATGGGCTGCCCGATCACATAGATGAAGAAGAGCCCGAGCGCGGTCGTGGCGACGATCGGGATCACGATGATCGGCATGATCGGCTGCACGAACTTCGGCACCCGGACCTTCTTGATCCACAGCACCAGATAGCCGGCGAGGAAGCCGGTCACGATCGCGCCGATGAAGCCCGCGCCCGCCTCGGAGTCGTAGAGCGAACCGTCGTTCGCGATCCAGCCGCCGATCATGCCGGGCACCAGCGCGGGCCGGTCCCCGATGGCGTACGCGATGTAGCCCGACAGGATCGGCACCATCAGCTTGAAGCCGATGACCCCGATGTTGTTGACGTCCTTCCAGAAGGAGTCGTCCGGGATGACCAGGCCTTCCGGCGTCGTGTGGCCGCCGATGGCGAGCGAGATCGCGATCAGCAGCCCGCCCACGACGACGAACGGGATCATGTACGAGACGCCGTTCATCAGCGCCTTGTACGCGAGGCTCCGCTCCTTGCCGCCGCCGGAGCCCCCGCTGCCCGAAGCGCCCCCGGCCGCCCCGCCGCCCCCGCCGTCGCCCTGCACGGGCGCGCCGCTCACCTGTTGGATGAGCTGCTCGGGGTGGTGGATGCCCTCGGCGACCCCGACCGCGAGCACCCGCTTGCCGGCGAAACGGCTGCGGTCCACGTCCTTGTCGGCGGCGATGATGATCCCGTCCGCCTCCCTGACATCGTTGTCAGAAAGAACGTTCTCGGCGCCGATCGAGCCCTGGGTCTCCACCTTGATCTCCACCCCGAGCGCCTCGGCGGCCTGCGCCAGCTTCTCGGCCGCCATGTAGGTGTGGGCGATCCCCGTCGGACACGCGGTCACCGCGAGCAGCCTCGTCCTCCGCTGCCCGCCCGCCGGACTGGTCACGAGCTGTTCCTCACGCGCTTCTCCTCAGCCTCGCTCCGGACGTCGTCGCTCCGGATTCCCGAGCATCGTCCCTCGGCCAGGAGCCATGTCAAAAGTCCATAAGGCCCTGAATGCGCAGGTCTCTCGACCCTTTGTCGAGTCCCGATCCGGCCGAATCCCGGACCGGGGCGGACTGTGGGTCACTGCGCCGATCGGTGTAGATTCGTGACCAGCCAGACGTCGCTGCTGATGGCGGTCGGGCGGTCCCCCCAAGGACCGGCCGAGGGAGAGAGGGCCTCCGACGACTGCACCGCGGGAGCACCCGGGCATTCCTATGCCCTCGTCGCCCACCACCGCGGTGCCAGGTGCCCACTCGAACCCTCGAAACCGATCCCACGAGGAGCAGCTCCAGTCATGACGACTGTCGCCACGCAGGACTTCAAGGTCGCCGACCTTTCGCTGGCCGTCTTCGGCCGCAAGGAGATCACCCTCGCCGAGCACGAGATGCCCGGCCTGATGTCGATCCGCCGCGAGTACGCCGAGCAGCAGCCGCTCGCCGGCGCCCGTATCACCGGCTCCCTGCACATGACCGTGCAGACCGCCGTCCTCATCGAGACCCTGGTCGCCCTCGGCGCCGAGGTCCGCTGGGCCTCCTGCAACATCTTCTCCACCCAGGACCACGCCGCCGCGGCCATCGCCGTCGGCCCCAACGGCACCCCGGAGAACCCCCAGGGCGTCCCGGTCTTCGCCTGGAAGGGCGAGACCCTGGAGGAGTACTGGTGGTGCACGGAGCAGGCCCTCACCTGGCCGAACACGCCCACCGGCGGCCCGAACATGATCCTGGACGACGGCGGTGACGCCACCCTCCTCGTCCACAAGGGCGTCGAGTTCGAGAAGGCCGGCGCCGCTCCGGACCCGTCCACCGCGGACAGCGAGGAGTACGGGTACATCCTGACCCTCCTCAACCGCACCCTCGGCGAGAGCCCCCAGAAGTGGACCCAGCTCGCCTCCGAGATCCGCGGCGTGACGGAGGAGACCACCACCGGTGTCCACCGCCTCTACGAGATGCAGCAGGCCGGCTCCCTGCTCTTCCCGGCGATCAACGTGAACGACGCCGTGACGAAGTCGAAGTTCGACAACAAGTACGGCTGCCGCCACTCCCTGATCGACGGCATCAACCGCGCCACCGACGTCCTCATCGGCGGCAAGACCGCGGTCGTCTTCGGCTACGGCGACGTCGGCAAGGGCTGCGCCGAGTCCCTCCGCGGCCAGGGCGCCCGCGTCATCGTCACCGAGATCGACCCCATCTGCGCCCTCCAGGCGGCGATGGACGGCTACCAGGTCGCGACCCTGGACGACGTCGTCGAGACGGCCGACATCTTCATCACCACGACCGGCAACAAGGACATCATCATGGCCGCCGACATGGCCAAGATGAAGCACCAGGCCATCGTGGGCAACATCGGCCACTTCGACAACGAGATCGACATGGCCGGCCTGGCCAAGATCGACGGCATCGTCAAGGACGAGGTCAAGCCGCAGGTCCACACCTGGACGTTCTCCGACGGCAAGGTCCTGATCGTCCTGTCCGAGGGCCGCCTGCTCAACCTGGGCAACGCGACCGGCCACCCGTCCTTCGTGATGTCGAACTCCTTCGCGGACCAGACCCTGGCCCAGATCGAGCTCTTCACCAAGCCGGAGGAGTACCCGACCGACGTCTACGTGCTCCCGAAGCACCTGGACGAGAAGGTCGCGCGCCTCCACCTCGACGCCCTGGGCGTCAAGCTCACGACCCTCCGCCCGGAGCAGGCCGCCTACATCGGCGTCCAGGTCGAGGGCCCGTACAAGCCGGACCACTACCGCTACTGATGTACCGGCACCCGGCGTCAGTGCACTGACGCCGGGGCGCCCGGCACACCCGTAGGACAGCAGGCAGGCCCCCGCACCCCCGTGTCGGGGGCCTGCCTCGTCTCAACCGGCCCACAGCTCCAGGAAGCACCCCGAGGACCCATGCCCCGCGGCCGTTATTCGCTCCATGACCCGCACGATCACACCCCCCTCGGCGAAGAACACTTCAGCTGCGCGCCCGGCCCCTCCGGCTGGCGCTACGTCTCAAGGACCACCACCCCCTCCGGCGACCCCGCGGGCTCCGTCGACCTGGCCATCGACGCCCTGGGCCGCCCCATCCGGCTCGAACTCCACTCCGCGGACTGGCAGGTGCGCGGCGCCGCCGTCGACGGCGTCACCTGGGTCCGCACCGACCCCACCGGAACCCACGCCACCGAAGGCAATGTGCGCGCCCACGCCTTCACCGGCACGTCCCCGGCGTTCCTCGTCGCGATCTCCCGGCTCCTGCGGCTCACCCCCTCTTCCCCCGAGACCCGCGTCCGGCTCGTCGCCTTCACGGATCCCGTGCTCGCCCCCCTGACGGTCGACCAGTCCTGGGCCCTGCTGAAGAGTGAAGCGCACGCCACTGACAACGGCCCCCTGACCGTGGACGAATACCAGGTCAGCACCCTCGACACGGGGGAGCGGCACACCGTCCACCTGGCCGGGGACGTGGTCCTCTCGGCCCCCGGCATCGAGCTGGAGGACCTGGACACCCCACCGTCGGTCTTCTGACCTCAGGCCGGCGGCGCGAACCCGGTGGCGGGCGGCGCCGCAGGGCCGGGCGTGGGCCCGGGAGCAGCTGCCGGCGGCGAGGCAGCGGGCGAGGGCGCCGCACCAGGAACGGGGCTGTGCACGATGCCGGGCACGATGCCGGGCACGGGGCCGAGCACGGGCCCAGGCACCGGCCCGCGTACCGACCCCGACCCCGCCCCCGACCCCGGCGCGAACACCCGCCGGGCGTCCCGCGCCTGCCGCTCGGCGACCACCCCGGCCAGGAACGCGGCCGCCGGCACCCCGGGCGGCGGAGGCGTCCCGGTCCGCGCCACCAGCTCGTCCGCGAGCCGCTCGGCCAGCTGCCGCCCGATCGCCGGGTCAAGCTGCATCATCCGCGTCAGGTACTGACGTATCTCCAGCCACAGCGCGTCCGGCACGGCAGACAGGTCAAGCCCGGCGAACCGGCCGACGAGCCACGGCGGGGGCGGCGGCACCGCCTTGCTCGGCGCGGAGGCGACCCGCTCACGGACCACCAGCGTCCCCGCGAACACGTCGCCGATCCGCCGCCCGCGCTCGGACACCAGCGAGGCGACGCACGCGATGGCCCCGAAGGTCATCAGGATCTCCACGACCCCCATCGCCCCGCGCATCAACGCGTGCCGGAACCGGATCGGCCCGCCGTCGTCCCGCACCACCCGCAGCCCGCAGGCCAGCTTCCCCAGCGACCGCCCGTGCGACAGCGTCTCCACGGCTATCGGCGCCCCCACGAGGACCAGCACGAAGGACACGATCGACAGCGCCATCGCGGCGGCCTCGTCCAGCGACGCCGTCGCCAGCGCGAGACCGATGCTGATCAGCAGATACGCGGCCCAGACCACGAAGAGGTCGATGAACAGGGCCAGCGCCCGGCTCGGCAGCCGCGCCGGCTGCAACCCCAGTACGACGGCATCCCCCGTCACGATCCCGCTCACGCCGCCCGCCCTTCGTCGACCTGCCCCACCGCGTCCGAACGCCAGTCTGCCAAGCTGATCCGCAGCGCGCCGCAGTAGTACGGACCGTACGCACCCAGTGCCTGGAGCAGCAGCCGATCATGGACCTCGACGTCTTCGTCACCGCACACCGAGCCGAGTGGGACCGCCTCGATCACCTCCTGCGCCGGGGCCGCCGCCTCGATGGCGCCGAGGCCGACGAACTCGTCGCCCTCTACCAGCGCACGGCCACCCACCTCTCGCTCATCCAGACCAGCGCCCCGGACCCGCTGCTCACGGCCCGGCTCACCCAGCTCGTGGCCCGCGCCCGCGCCACGGTCACCGGCACCCGCCGCGCCTCCTGGCGCGACGCGGTCACCTTCCTCACGGCGGGCTTCCCGGCCGCGGTCTACCGCTCCCGCCACTGGTGGGTGCCCACCGCACTCCTCTCCACTCTGCTCGCGGCCCTGATCGGCTGGTGGATCGGTACGCACCCCGAGGTCCAGGCCGCGATCGGCGCCCCGGCCGAGCTGCGCGAGATGACCCGCCCCGGCGGGCAGTACGAGACCTACTACTCCAGCCACCCGGCGGCGTCCTTCGCCGCCCAGGTCTGGACGAACAACGCCCAGGCCGTCGCCCTGTGCCTGGTCCTCGGCGCGTTCCTCGGCATACCGGTCCTCTATGTCCTCCTCCTCAACATGCTGAACCTCGGCGTCGGCATAGGCCTGATGGCCGGCGCCGGACGCCTCGACGTGTTCCTCGGCCTGGTCCTGCCGCACGGCCTGCTGGAGCTGACGGCGGTCTTCGTCGCCGCCGGTACGGGCCTGCGCCTCGGCTGGACCCTGATCGACCCCGGTCCCACCACCCGGCGAGCCGCCCTCGCCCAGCAGGGCCGAGCGGCGATCGGCATGGCCGTCGGCCTGGCCCTGGTCCTTTTCGTCTCGGGCCTGATCGAAGGCTTCGTGACCCCGTCCGGACTGCCGACCTGGGCCCGAATCGCCATCGGAATCGCCGCTGAGCTGGCATTTCTCGCGTACGTCTATGTGCTCGGCGGTCGAGCCGCCCGGGCCGGCGACACGGGCGACGTCGAGGAGGCCGACCGCAGCGCCGAACTGCCGACAGCCGCGTGACCCGCCCGGTGCCGCCGATGTGCAGAGCACCCCGCTGACCTGCTAGTCTCCTCTTCGCCCGCAAAAACCGTTGACACGGATGGCGCGGGGAGGTAGATTCAAACGGTTGCCTGGAGCTGGACAAGCTCGGGGTTGACGAGTTAGACTCTTCCTCGCCCCGGTCGGAATTCTCCGACGGTGGGGCCACCCCGATTCCTTATCCGAATCACGAAGCCACCGATTAGGTCGGCCGAAATGAATCTGATAAAGTCGGAATGCGCCGGAAGGCCTCGAAGAAACAAATTCGGGACCGGAAAGCACCGAGGAAATCGGATCGGAAAGATCTGATAGAGTCGGAAACGCAAGAACGAAGGAAGCGCCCGGAGGA
>NZ_JBEOUE010000054.1:0-6380 GCF_040303965.1 Streptomyces sp. NPDC094032
ACTCTATCAGATCCTTTCGGGCCTGATTCCCAGTCAGCGGGAGTTGTCTTCGCGGCTGTTGGGCCGTTCCGACGAGTGAGACTTTAGCGGATTCCCTGCCCCCGAAGCGAATCGAGCGACTGGCGCTCGAATCCTTCGGACACGGATTCCTCATTCCGCAAAAACGCACGAGAAGACAGGACGGAACGACAAAGAACCGTCAGCTTCTGTGGGTCTTGCGGGATGACTGCCCGGGGCCGATGCGAATCGGTGCTCACGTCGGACAGCTCGGAGGACATTACGCACCGGCGAAGCCCATGTCAACTCCACGCCTGCCGCCCCTGGCGCACCGACCGGACCTGCAACAAGACTGCACAGGTGAACGACCTCTCCCCCCGTCACCCCTGCCCCTGCTGCGGGCACCGCGTGCTGGACGCGATGCCCGGCTCGTACGAGATCTGCCCCATCTGCTTCTGGGAGGACGACGGGGTCCAGTTCCGCTGGCCGACGATGGCCGGCGGGGCGAACAGGGTCTCCCTGCTCCAGGCCCAGCAGAACTACCAAGCCTTCGGCGCCTGCGATCAGCACGGCCGACGCTACGTCCGCCCTCCGGCCGAGGACGAGCCGCTCGACCCCGCCTGGCGCCCCATCGACCTGACACGGGACTCCTTCGAGGACTGGACGACCGAGGACCGCACCCCATGGCCCCCCGACCGCTCGGTGCTCTGCTGGTGGCTCCCCACCTTCTGGCGCCGGAACCACTCCGCGTCATGACCTCCCCCATCGAGAGACTCGTCCAGCAGCTCGACGGCAAGGCCGACGAGTCCTACGACGCCCGCGCGGAGCTGATCTGGATCGGCGCCGACGTCATACCGGCCGTCATCGACGGTCTGCCGTCCCTCGGCGGCTTCGGTCAGCTGACTGCCATCGAGGTC
Organism: Streptomyces sp. NPDC094032; assembly: GCF_040303965.1. Taxonomy (NCBI): domain Bacteria; kingdom Bacillati; phylum Actinomycetota; class Actinomycetes; order Kitasatosporales; family Streptomycetaceae; genus Streptomyces; species Streptomyces sp. NPDC094032. The sequence continues at coordinate 915 of NZ_JBEOUE010000054.1, forward strand.
TTCGAGGAGGTGGGCGATCCCCGTTGTGGCCCCGCTCTCATCGGCCTGCTGGACAGCGACAACCCGACCGTCCGCGAATGGGCGGCCATGGCTCTGGCGAGCCTGGAGATCGACGGCGCCGTTGAGCCTCTGCGCCGCGCCTACCGCGCCTGCCTGGAACGGGCGACCCCACCGGACCGGACCGAGCCCGACGGCATCCGCTGGGCCCTGACCGCCCTCGGTGCCCGCACCCCCGTCATCCCGCCGCTCACAGCGCGCCTACGAGCCACCGCGGCGGACGACGCCCCCGGCTGGCCTTCAGCCCACTTCACCGAGATCATCAACGACCTGGCCGACCACGCCCAGGTGATCCTCCACTCCCACTTCTGGCGAGTGGACGCCGGCCGCACGTACGGCGTCTCCGGCCCCGGCCTGGATGGGGAACTCGACTGGACCGCCCCCTGGGAGCACCTGGTCGAAGAATCCCGCGCCTGGTCCCTACTGGAAGCCTCCGAAGCCCCCGTCGGCGACGACATCTTCGTCGCCCCCACCTGGATCGACCGTACCGACCTGCACCTGGAGAGGTGACCGATGCTCGGCTACGGCTACGTGATCCTGCGGCCCGATGGCCTCACGGCGAACGTTTCGCCCATCAGCTCATCGACGACGCGGCCACGATCACCGATGCCGAGTGGGAAGCCCTCCTCGGCTACGAGTGGCGCTCGCGCCTCACCGCCGCATGCCTGATTGGCGTCGACCGGAGCGAACGCTTCCGCGAACGCATCGGCGACCTGCTGCCGACCAGCGAGGTCCGCTTCTCCGACAACACCTAGTGCGCCCGTAGAGCGCTGCCACTCGACGGACCTCCAGTGCGAGCTCTGCAACGGCTGGACCCGGCCGTAGCCGCTGCGTCCGCCCTCGGTCCGAACGCGGTCACGGCCTCAGCAGCCGAGCCTGCGCGGATGTGCCCGCCGGTGAGACGGACTCGGTCCTCTTCATCGACGCAAGCCGCCTCGGCACACAGGCCCCTCGACAGCCCCGGCGGCGGCTCGCCTGCGCAAGAGCCTCGACGCCCAGGGCGAGCAGTGGCCCGCAGCGACGGTGAAGTCCCGCGTGTGCCACTTCCGGGCGTCCCGGTCGTGGTGCCCGAAGACCTGACAGAAACCGGCTTCCGTACGGCGAACATCCGACGCAGCAGTTGAGCAGCATGACGGCGTTGGCGCGGCAAGGGGGCCACGAGGACGACTGGAGCAGGAAGGGGGCGCAGGATGCCGGTGACCTGTCTGTGCCCCTGGTCCGTTCCCGGAGCCACCGTTCGACGTGACTGATATTTTATGAAGATCACATCCTGGTGGGGGGAAAGCCGCCGGGGCTTGGAGATCAGGAAGACAATGCGCATTGCCCAGATCCTCGACAAGATCGACTCCGGCGACATCGCCCTGCCGGAATTCCAGCGCGGGTATGTATGGACCCGCGACCAGGTACGCGGATTCTTCCAGTCCCTCTATCGCAGTTACCCGATCGGCGGCTTTCTCACCTGGGGCACCAAGGCTGAAATCACACAGACCAGAGGAGGCCGGGCCGACAGGGACGGCACTGTAAACCTTCTGCTGGACGGGCAGCAGCGAGTGACCACTCTCTACGGAGTGACCCGCGGTCGGCCTCCCCACTTCTTCGAAGGAAACCCGGCAACGCTGACGGGGCTGCACTTCAACCTGGATACGGAGACGTTCGAGTTCTACGCACCGGCGAAGATGAAGGACAACCCGTTGTGGTTGGACGTCACCTCCCTCCTTCGCAACGGTCTGAGCACCCACCTGCAGACAGTGAATCAGCTGGCTGACGGGGACACCGAGGTGCTGTCCACCTACATCGAACGTCTGAACCGCATCACCCAGATCATGGACCGAGAGGTCCACATCGACGAAGTCACAGGTGAGGACAAAACCATCGATGTCGTCGTCGAAATCTTCAACAGGGTGAATTCTGGCGGCACCAAGCTCTCCAAGGGCGACCTGGCTCTGGCTGCGATCTGCGCCTCGTGGCCGGAAGCCCGGCCGACGATGAACGAGGCCCTGACGACTTGGTCCGCGGCAGGGTTCGACTTCAAGCTCGACTGGCTGTTGCGCAATGTCAACGCGGTACTCACTGGCGAGGCACAGTTCTCGAAGCTGGCGGAGGTTGGAGTTCTCGCCTTCCGGGCCGGCTTGAAAGAGACCATCGACTCCGTCGACTACATGCTCAACGCGCTCGGCGGACGGCTGGGACTCGACCACGGAAGGGTCCTCAGTGGCCGGGGTGCCTTCCCTGTCATGAGCCGTCTGCTCCACATCCACGGCGGAAGATTCCCTGACGGGACAACCCGCGACCGGCTTTTCTACTGGTACGTCCACAGCTTCCTGTGGGGCCGTCACACGGGAGCGACGGAAACTGCGCTCAATCAGGATCTGCGGGCGCTCGACGACGGCGGAGTCGACCTGCTCATCGACGTGCTGCGACGCAGCCACGGCGGCCGGCTGCAGGTGAGCCCCGACGACTTCGCGGGTGCCAGCATAGGATCGCGTTTCTATCCCCTGCTGTACATGCTCACGCGGGTCCACGGCGCGCAGGATCTGGACAGCGGGGTACCGCTACGGGACGGCATGCTGGGCCGACTGAACTCCCTGCAGGTTCACCACATCTTTCCCAAGGCTCGCTTGCGCGCGTACGGGTACAGCAGCGCCGAAATCAACGCAGTGGCCAACTTCTGCTTCCTCACGCAGGACACCAACCTACGGGTTGGGGCCAAGCATCCCGCGAATTACCTTCCAGAGATCACGATGCGTATGCCGGGCGCGCTGGAATCACAGTGGATCCCGGTGGATCCGGAACTCTGGCGGGTTGAAAACTACCTGGATTTCCTGGCCGCGCGTCGCGAACTCCTGTCGTACGCCGCAAACGACTTCCTGGAAGCACTCCACGATGGCCCAGCCCCTGTAGACCTCGTCTCTCCCTCACGGTCCGGGCTTCCGCGTACTGCCGTGGCGGTGGCCGAACCAACCTCGTTCGACGACGTTCCCGGCCTCGCGGCACTCCTGCATGAGGTCCGGGAAGCGGGATTCGCGGCGCCCGACCTGGACAGCGAGGTGGTCGATCCACGTACGGGAGAGGCGATCACCATCGCCACCGCCTACTGGCCTCATGGTCTCCAGGAGGAGGTGGGCGGATCCGTGGTCCTGGCCATCGACACGACACCCGCAGAGCAGGCAGCGATGGAAGCGAGCGACTATCGCGTCTTCCACAGCGCCGACGCCCTGCGCCGGTACGTCAGAAACATGCGCGCCGAGCACGCATCATCGTGACCTGAGACAGACGAGATCAATCCGCACGGGACGCCGGGCGAACCCACACCGATGCCGCGCCCGGCGCCCCAGGTCACGGTGAGGACGAAGGGGGCGGACTCGATCGAGTCCGCCCCCTTCTGACCTGCATGTTCGCCACGTCAGCAACGTGGCGTTGTTTCAGCCGCTCACACGTTGAAACGGAACTCCACCACGTCGCCGTCCTGCATGACGTACTCCTTGCCCTCCATGCGGGCCTTGCCGGCGGAGCGGGCTTCGGCTACTGAGCCGGTGGCTACCAGGTCGGCGAAGGAGATGACCTCGGCCTTGATGAAGCCCTTCTGGAAGTCGGTGTGGATGACACCGGCCGCCTCGGGGGCCGTCGCGCCCTTCTTGATGGTCCAGGCGCGGGATTCCTTCGGGCCTGCCGTCAGGTAGGTCTGGAGGCCGAGGGTGTCGAAGCCTACGCGGGCGAGGATGGCCAGGCCGGGCTCCTCGGCGCCGACGGACTGGAGGAGCTCCATGGCGTCCTCCTCGTCGAGCTCGGTGAGGTCCTGCTCCAGCTTGGCGTTGAGGAAGATCGCCTCGGCCGGGGCGACCAGGGCGCTCTGCTCCGCCTTGAAGACGTCGTCGGTCAGCTCGTCCTCGTCGACGTTGAAGACGTAGAGGAAGGGCTTCGTGGTCAGGAGGTGGAGGTCGTGGAGGAGCTCCGCCTTCTCCGAGCCCTGGACGATGCCCTGCGAGAAGAGGGTGTCGCCCTTCTCCAGGATCGCCTGGGCGGCCTCGACGGCGGCGACCTTGGGCGCCGTGTCCTTCTTGATCCGCATCTCCTTCTGGAGGCGCGGCAGGACCTTCTCGATGGTCTGGAGGTCGGCGAGGATCAGCTCGGTGTTGATCGTCTCGATGTCGTCCTTCGGCGAGACCTTGCCGTCGACGTGGACGACGTTCTCGTCCTTGAAGGCGCGGATGACCTGGCAGATGGCGTCCGACTCGCGGATGTTCGCCAGGAACTTGTTGCCCAGGCCCTCACCCTCGCTCGCGCCGCGCACGATGCCGGCGATGTCGACGAAGTCGACGGTGGCCGGGAGGATGCGCTGGGAGCCGAAGATCTCGGCCAGCTTGGTCAGGCGGGCGTCCGGGACGCCGACGACGCCGACGTTGGGCTCGATCGTGGCGAACGGGTAGTTGGCCGCCAGCACGTCGTTCTTGGTCAGGGCGTTGAACAGGGTCGACTTGCCGACGTTCGGCAGGCCGACGATTCCGATCGTGAGCGACACGGTGGCGACTTCCCTAGAGGAGTGGAGGTGGGGCGATCCCCCAGTTTACGGGGGCCCCGGACCGGGCACAGACGGCGCTCTTCGCGCCAAGGTCACCCAAAGGGCGTGTCCCGCACCTGGTTCCCGGCCCCATCCGACCTACGTTGGTGGGGTGGAGCAGCACAGGACACGCAAGCCGCAGTCGCGGCGCCCCGCCGGGCGACGGCCGCAGACCCCTCTGACGCCGCCCGGCGCGCTGGTCGAGGGCGCCGCGGTCTATCGCGTCGCCGCCCGGCCGCGCCCCGGCACACCCCGTCCGGAGCGCCCGGCGCCCCCGATCGTGGTGGCGCTGCGCAAGCTGCCCAACCCGCGGCTCACCGGCCTGGGCGCGGGCCTCTTCGGCACCGCCGTGATGCTGGTCCTCGGCTTCCTCGACTGGCTGCTGTTCGACAGCTCGCCGCTCCTCTTCGGCCTGCTGTTCCTCCCTGTCAGCGCCCTGACCGCGCTCTGGGTCCGTACCGCCGACCTGGTCACCGCCCCGATCAGCGTCCCCATCGCCTTCGCCGTCGGCGTCGTCCCCATCTCGGGCGGCACCGGCGGCATCGGCGGCCAGGCGATGGCCCTGGTCACCGCCCTGGCCGTACATGCCGGGTGGCTTTACGGGGGCACGCTGGTAGCGGGCGTCATCGCCAGCGTGCGGAAGGTGCGGGACATGGGCCGGCGGCAAAGGGCTGCCATGGCCGCCGCCGGCCCTTCCGTACGCCGGGTCCAGCGACCCGCCCCCGAACGAGGCTGAGCCGGACGACGGCGCGAGGGGGTCGGGGGCGGGGCTGGGGTAGGGGGTGTCCGGACGTGGCGGCGCCCGTAACGAGCGCAGCGAAGTGAAGGTCGCAGTCCGGACACCCCCTACC
>NZ_JBEOUE010000055.1:0-5403 GCF_040303965.1 Streptomyces sp. NPDC094032
GCAGGGGGGACCCTGTGGGAGAGTAGGACGCCGCCGAACAATCATTGTGGGAAAGCCCCGCACCTTATGGTGCGGGGCTTTTCTGCGTTTACGGGTGGTTCCGGCCGGCGCTGCCGCCGCGCGCTAGGCGGGCTTCGTGAGGCCTGTGTCGTAGGCCAGGATGACGGCCTGGACGCGGTCGCGGGAGCCCGTTTTCGACAGGATGCGGGTCACGTGGGTCTTCACCGTGGACTCGGCCAGGTGCAGGCGGGTGGCGATCTCCGTGTTGGTCCAGCCCTGGGCGATGACCGTGAGGATCTCGCGTTCCCGGTCGGTGAGGGAGGAGAGGCGGGGGTCCTGCTTCGGCTCCGGCTGCCCCGGGGGCTCGGACGACGGGGGCAGGTAGTGGATGTACGCGTCCAGGAGGCGGCGGGTCAGGGACGGGGCGACCACCGCGTCGCCGCTTGCCACCGCGCGGATGCCGGCTAGGAGTTCCTCGGGCTGGGCGTCCTTCACCAAGAAGCCGCTCGCGCCGGCGCGCAGCCCGTCGTACGCGTACGCGTCCTGGTCGAAGGTGGTGACGATCAGGACGCGGGTGCGGGCGCCGGTCGCGACGATGCGGCGGGTGGCCTCGATGCCGTCGAGGCCGGGCATCCGGATGTCCATCAGGACCACGTCCGGGCGGTGCCGGTCGGTCAGGCGGACCGCCTCGGTGCCGTTCGCGGCCTCGTCGACCACGGTCATGTCGTCCTGGCTCTCCAGCAGCATGCGGAAGCCGAAGCGCTGCATGGGCTGGTCGTCCGCGATGAGAACGGTCGTCATGAGGGGGTGTTCTCCCGGGGAAGTCGGAGTCGGACGCGCCAGCCGTCGCCGGTGGGCGCCGGGCCGCATTCGAGTGTGCCGTCGTAGAGAGCCGCGCGCTCGCGCATTCCGGTCAGGCCCCGGCCGGTGCTGCCGGCGGGAGCGTCGTCGGACCTGCCCGTGTTCGTGATCGTGGCCACCAGTGCGTCCGGGCCGTGGGTCACTTCGACCGTTGCCTGCGTGCCCTCGCCCGCGTGCTTCAGGGTGTTGGTCAGGGCCTCCTGGATCACCCGGTAGACCGTCAGTTGGGCGCCGGGGGAGAGCGGGTGGGGTGGATGGGGCAGGTGTGCGTGGATCGGGAGGCCTGATGCGCGTACGCGGGTGATCAGGGTGGGCAGGTCCGCCAGGGTCGGCTGGGGGGTGCGGGTGGGCTGGGCGCCGTCGTTCTCGCGCAGGATGTCGAGGAGGCGGCGGAGGTCCGTCAGGGCCTCGCGGCTCGTGGTGCCGATGGCTTCGAGGGCCTCGGTGGCGCGTTCGGGGCGCTTGGCCGCCGCGTACCGGCCGCCGTCGGCCAGGCCCGTGATGACCGACAGGCTGTGGCCGATGATGTCGTGCATCTCCCGTGCGATGCGGGCCCGTTCGGACGCTGCCGCCTGCCGGACCTCTCGGGCGCGTCGCTCCTCGCGGGCGCGGACCGTGAGGCCGAGGAGGACGGCGAGGGCGTACGCGAGGAGGGCGGGGGTGATGTGCCGCGCCCAGGCGTCCTGGGGGAAGCGGGCCGCACCCACGGCCAGCGGGGGGAGGAGGAGCGCGGCGGACCACGGCAGGGTGCGGGGCGGGCGGGTGCGGGCGAGGTGGAAGAGCGGGATCGTCTGGAGGTAGCCGGCCTGGAGGAAGGCGCCCGAGACGGCGCTGACCACCGCCGCGCAGGCGAGCGCGGCGAGCACGGCCGTGGGGTGGCGGCGGCGCGCGTACAGGGGGAGCGTCATCGCCAGGCTCGTGCCGAGCACCAGGGCCGTCGGGACGGTCGGGTCGGCGGCGGTGTTCCGCCAGCCGCCCGAGGCGTCCACGAGTGCGGCGCATGTCCAGAACAGGGTGACGGCCGTGTTCCATACCCAGGGGTGGGAGGTGTCGAAGGCCTGTGTCCGGGAGGCCGTTCGGTGGGGGGTGCCGCCGTTCGTGTTCGTGGTCACCGGGTCATCCTCATACGTCGCGGCGGCGCAGGCACAGGGCGGGGACGGTGAGTGCCGCGGCCGCCCACAGCAGGAGTGCGAGGAGCGCGGAGCCGGGTGCCGCCGTCCCGGGGGTGTGGGTGGCCGTGCCGAGGGCGGCGGCCGCCTGGGCCGGGAAGTGGTGGACGGCCGTCTCGACCCACGCGTACGGGAGTGTTCCGAGGATCTGGGGCAGGATCAGGATCCCGCCGATGAACGCGCCCAGCGCGCCCGGGACCGAGCGGAGTGCGGCGCCCAGGCCGAGGGCGATGAGGGCCAGCAGGGTGACGCCTACGGCGTTGCCGGCGAGGGCGGTGAGGACGCCGTCGTCGGTGAGGGAGGCGGCCTGGTCGGTGTCGGAGAGGAAGAGCTGGGTCGTCTCGAAGGTCAGCAGTGCGGTGGTGAGGGAGGTGGTGAGGACGACGGTGGTGAAGACCGCCGCCTTCGCCCACAGGACGGGGAGGCGGCGCGGGACGGCGGTGAACGTGGCGCGGATCAGGCCGGTCGCGTACTCGCCCGCTGTCAGCAGGATGCCGAGGACGGCGAGGGAGACCGCGCCGAGCTGTGTGCCGTACAGGGTGAGGACGACGGTGTCGACGTCGGAGTCGCCGCCGCCGGAGGTGTACGTGGTGCCCATCAGGAGGCCTACGCCGAGGACGAGGGCGACGGTGGTGAGGAGGGTCGCCCAGGTCGAGCGGACCGTCCACAGCTTGTGCCATTCGGAGTGCAGGACGTGGCGGGTCCTTACCCGGGGGGTGGTCATGGCGTTGCTCCCTCGTACTCGATCGCGTCGCGGGTCAGGTCCATGAAGGCCTGTTCCAGTGAGGCGGTCTGCGGGGTGAGTTCGTACAGCGGGATGCCGTGTGCGGCGGCGGTCCGACCGATTTCCGGGGCGTCGAGGCCGGTGACGTGGAGGGTGTCGGGTGGGGTGGTGGTGATGGCCGTCGCTCCGGGGAGCAGGGTGCGGAGGCGGGCTGCTTCGGGGGTGACGACCTTGATCGTGGTGCCGCCGGCCTGGTGGACGAGTTCGGTGACGGTGGTGTCGGCGAGGAGGCGGCCCTTGCCGATGACGATGAGGTGGTCGGCCGTCAGGGCCATCTCGCTCATCAGGTGGGAGGAGACCAGGACCGTGCGGCCCTCGGCGGCGAGCGTCGTGAGCAGGGTGCGGATCCAGCGCACGCCTTCGGGGTCGAGGCCGTTGACCGGTTCGTCGAGGATCACTGCGGCCGGGTCGCCGAGGAGGGCGGCGGCGATGCCGAGCCGTTGGCCCATGCCGAGGGAGAAGGACTTCACCCTGCGGTCGGCGACCTCCGTGAGGCCGGTGAGGGCGAGGACGTGGGTGACGCGGGAGCGGGGGATGCCGTGGGTGAGGGCGAGGGCCGTGAGGTGGTGGCGGGCCGTGCGGCCCGGGTGCAGGGAGCGGGCTTCGAGGAGGGCGCCGGCCTGGGTGAGCGGGGCGGGGTGGTCGGCGTACGGGCGGCCGGCGATCGTGGCGCGGCCGTGGGTGGGGGTGTCCAGGCCGAGGAGCATGCGGAGTGTCGTGGACTTTCCGGCGCCGTTGGGGCCGAGGAAGCCGGTGACGGTGCCGGGGTGGACGGTGAAGGAGAGGTCCTTGACGGCTGTTCTGGTGCCGTAGCGCTTGGTGAGGTTTTCTGCGCGGATCATGCTTTCGACGGTAGGGAGCGGGGGGTGGTGGGGCGTCGGACTGGGGGTGGGTGGGGGTGGGGGCGGGTCGTACCTGGGTACGACGGGGGGCCTAAATTGCCTTGTCAGAGGGGGTGGGGGTCGACAGGATTTCGGCCATGGACTTTTTGATACGTGAGATCCGGGGCGATGAGTGGGAGCGGAGCCGGGAGCTTCGGCTGGAGGCTCTTCTGGATCCTGTGGCTTCCATTGCCTTTCTTGAGAGCTATGACGATGCCGTGGAGCGGCCCGATTCCTTCTGGCAGGAGCGTGCCGAGGGTGCTTCGGCGTCCGGGGCGGGTGTGGTGCGGCAGTTCGTGGCGGAGGGTGCGGGCGGGCGCTGGCTCGGTACCGTGAGCGTGCTCGTGGAGCGGCCCACGGACGAGGTGCGGTTCGGTGAGGCGGCCGTCGTCGACCAGACGCACATCGTGGGTGTGTACGTGCGGCCCGAGGCGCGGGGGGCCGGGGTGATCGACGCGCTGTTCCGTGCCGCTGTGGAGTGGTCCTGGGCGCTGCCGGAGCCCGCGGTCGCGCGCGTGCGGCTGTACGTCCACGAGAAGAACGCGCGGGCCGAGGCCTTCTACCGGCGCTTCGGGTTCACCGCGAGCGGCGCGACGGTGCCGATGCCCGGGGACGACGGCGCGCGCGAGCTGGAGTACGAGTTGGCGCGGCCCTAAGGGGTGGGGAGCGGGTCCGGCCAGCGGGATCTGGCCTGTTCCCGTGAGCGCATCAGGGCGAGGGTCGGGAGGCCCTGTGCCGTTCCGTCGGCGAGGAGTTCGGGGAGCCGGGGGAGCGGGGCCACGGCGGCGATGTCGTCGAGGATCAGGCTCAGTGGTGGGTCGAGCCGACCGTCGGATGACCGTGCGGCCATGCGGCGGCCGTGCTCGACCACGCTTGCTGCGAGCGCGGTGAGCAAGGGCATCGCGCCCGGGTGGGTGCGCGGGTCCTCGATCGGTTCACCCACCACGTAGAGGGTGCCCTGTTCGGCGATGAATGATGCGAGCGTCAGGGAGTCTGTTCGGTTGGGGGTGCAGGCCTCTCTGATGTGGATCGAGGAGAGGGCCGAGAGGCTACGGGCCGTCAGTTCCTGGGCTGTTTGGCGGCGTTCGGGGTGGGCGGTGAGGGCCGACTCCAGGAGGCCGGCGTGGCCGGACGCCGCCTTGGGGTGGGTGCGGAGGATCCGGACCGGGTCGTGGGCGTCGGCGCCCTGGGCCCAGCGGTGCACCTGTTTGAACGGGCGGCCGTCGATGGCGGCGGCGTGGAGCCAGCAGCGCAGGAGCGTTTCGGCGGTGTCGGCGAGGGCTGCGTCGAGTCTGGACTGGGGGCGTACGGGGGCGAGGAGGGCGGTGGCCCGTTCCTGGGCCGTGGTGGGGTCTTCGCAGCCGTCGGCCGGGTTCCAGTGGAGGCGGCCGGGGGTGTCGCAGAGGTGGCCGGGGTCGTAGACGAGGACGGGGCCCAGTTTGGCGCGGGCGTCCTTGGTGTCGGTCCAGAGGGTGGGGTCGGAGGTGACGACCAGGGCGGGGCCCTCGGCGTCGTGGATGGCTTGGGTGGCGGTGGGGCGGCGGGTTTGGGCGGGGGCGTAGATGAGGTGGGGGGTGTCCGAACGGGGCGGTGGGACCGCGCCCGGCCGTGGGTCCACGGGGTCCGGGGCCTCCGCGGGGGAGGGAGGTGTCCGGACTGCGACCTTCACTTCGCTTCGCTCGTTACGGGCGCCGCCACGTCCGGACAC
>NZ_JBEOUE010000056.1:0-3711 GCF_040303965.1 Streptomyces sp. NPDC094032
GCCCGACCCGGCGCAGACCCGCCGGGTGCGGGCCGCCCTGGCCGGCCGGCCGCCGCTGGTACGGCCCGAGGACCTGCGGGTCTTCGACAGCCCCGGCCCCGGCCCGTTCACCCCTCCCGCCGGAACACCATCACGAAGTCCGCCATCTCCCGCACCCGCCGCAGCTCCGGGTCCGGCAACGCGCGCAGTCGTGCGCAGGCCTCCTCCACCAGGGGCAGGTCGGTCTCGGTCACCTGCCAGGCGCCGGTGAAGAGGTGGCCGCCCGCCAGGGCGGCGGCCATCTCCTCCGGGGAGACGTGGAAGGTGGTGGGTCGCTCGCTTGCCGCCCCTTCGTAGGAGAGGCCGTGTGCGGCGGCCAGCGGTGCGAGGAAGTCGGGGCCGTCCTGGCGGGTGCCCGACGGGTCGAGGCGGTCCTCCAGTTCGGTCACCACCTGCCCGATGTCGTCGGCGGGGCGGATGCCGCGTGCCGGGATCACCAGATAGCGGCCGCCGGGGCGCAGCACCCGTGCCGCCTCCCCGAAGACCGCCCGGGGGTCGGGGCCGGCGTGGAGGAGCCAGGTGGAGACGGCCTGCGTCGCCGAGCCCGTACGGATGGGGAGTCGGCAGGCGTCGCCGACCGCGACGCGGGCACCAAGCCGGTCGCGGGCGTGGGCCAGCATCCCGGGGGAGAGGTCCACGCCGTACACCCGGTGGCCGAGGGCGGTCAGTTCGGCGGCGACGATGCCGGTGCCGACGCCGATGTCGAGGACCGGCTCGGCCGGGTCGAGCAGCGGCGCGAGCTGCTCGGCGAATATGCCCGCGCGGGCGGGGCCGCCGCGCGAGGCGTCGTACGTGGGCGCGATGGCGTCGAAGGCGGCGGTACGGGCCGGCGGTGGCGCCACCCTGTTCACGCCCCCGCCGGGGTGCTCGGCGTGAAGCTGACCGGCAGTGTCGCCATCCCGCGCAGGATGCCCTCGCGCCGGGTCAGGTCCTCGTCCGGGTCGGTCAGCCGCAGGTCGGGGAAGCGGCGCAGCAGGGTGCCGAGGGCGATCCGGGCCTCCGCGCGGGCCAGCGGGGCGCCCAGGCAGAAGTGCATGCCGTGCCCGAAGGCGAGCTGCTGCGGCATCTCCCGGCGGGCCACGTCCAGGATGTCCGGCCGGTCGTAGCGGCCCGGGTCGCGGTTGGCCGCCGCGAGCCCGATGATGATCATCTCGCCGGCCGGGACGGTGACCCCGCCGATCTCGTACGGGGCCACCGTGAAGCGCGCGACCCCGCGGCTGACCGGCCCCTCGTAGCGAAGGAGCTCCTCGATCGCGCCCGGCAGCAGCGAGGGGTCGTCGCGCAGCGCGGCGAACTGCGCGGGGTGGCGCAGCAGGGCGTGCACGCCGTTGGCGATGAGGCTCGCGGTGGTCTCATGCCCCGCGAGGGTCAACAGGATCGCCATGGCGGTCAGTTCACGGTCGCTGATCCGCTCCTCGGCCTGCGCCGCGCACAGCGCGCTCAGCAGGTCGTCGCGCGGCTCCTTCTTGCGCAGGGCGATCAACGGCTCGTAGAACTCGGTGAGTTCCGCCCGCGCCCGGGCTCCCTTGGCGAGCCGCTCCGGAGTGTTGGGCGGCATGATGAGCCCGACGGCCAGTTTGGCGAAATCCGGCTGTCCCTCGGCCGGGATCCCGATGAGCTCGCTGAGCACCGCCATCGGCAGCGGCAGCGCGAACTCGGCCACGAGATCGGCCGATCCGCGCCCGGCGAACGCGTCGATGAAGGCGTCGGTGTGCGCCTGTATGCGGGGTGCCAGCGCCTCGACCCGGCGTGCGGTGAAGGCCTTGGAGACCAGGTTCCGCAGCCGGGTGTGGTCCGAGCCGTCCGCCACCAGCATGCTCGCCATCAGGACGTTGGTGCGCTCCTGGTGCGCCATCTCCTCCTCGAGTCCCGTGACCCCGGCGGGACTGCTGCTGAGTCCGGGATCGGTGAGGGCGGCCACGGCCTCGTCGTAGCCGGTGACCATCCAGACTTCAAGGGTCGGATTCAGCCGAACGCGCTGCACCACCCCGTGCTCCCTGATCCGCTCGAACAGCGGGTAGGGGTCGGGCTGTTGGGCGACGTTCAGCGGCACGTCGTGGACGATGCTCTGACCTTGCTCCGGCATTTCGCTACTCTCCGTAAGCGTGGGAAAGATCTCTGGCGGGTAGTCATACCAGCCACGGAAGTTGCGTGGTAGCGTCACCGGCCATCAGCACGAAGAATTGCCCGCGGAAGCCCGTCGCTCACAGGCGAATCGTTTCTTCCGTATCGCTCGACCGGAAGCATTTACGGCCTCAACCAGGCCTTACTGTGCGGGGGAGAGGCTCGTGGATCAGATGGACCGGGTGGCCGCGGCCGACCCGATACTGCGCCTCGCGGACCCCTCGGTCCTCAGGGATCCCTATCCGTCCTATGCCGAACTGCGCCGGAACACCCCCGTCTTCTGGCACGAACTGCTCGGTTCATGGGTGCTAACCCGCCATGCCGACTGCCTTGCCGTCCTCACCGACAGTGCCCGTTTCGCCTCCGACTGGCGACGGGCCGGCGAGGAGATCCCGGCGCCGCTGCTGAGCGTCCAGACCCTCGACCCGCCCGAACACACCGCCATCCGGCACCTGTTGCTCGACGGATTCCGGGCCCAGGACCGGCAGGCGCTGCACAAGGAACTGGACCGGCAGGTCGGCGAACTCCTCGCCGAGCTCGCCCCGCGCCCGTCCTTCGACCTCGTCGGAGAGCTCGCCGAACCGCTCGCGCTGCGCTTCGTCACCGCCTTCCTCGGCGTCCCCGCCCCCGACCTGGACTGGTTCGTCCCCATGTCCCGCACCGTCGTGGACGGCATGGACGCCGGTCTGTGGCCGGAGAAGCACGAACCGGCCGTCGCGGCCCGCGCCGAACTCGCCGCGTACGCCGGAGGCTGGCTCGCGGACCCGCCCCCGACCGGGCTCATAGCCCATGTCGCCGCCCACGCGGAGAGCAGCGGAGTCGATCCGGCCGTCCTGCGCAACAGTCTGCGCGCCGTGCTGCACGCCGGCTACGAGTCCGCCTCACGGCTGCTCGGCAACGCCGCCGCGGCGCTGCTCACCACCCCCGGAGCCCTGGCCGCCTTCCGCGCCGCGGGCCCCTCGACCGCCGTCGACGAACTCGTCCGCTACGACGCGCCCGTCCAGGCCGACGCCCGGGTCTGCGTCGCCGACACCGAACTGGGCGGCGTCACCATCAAGGCGGGCGACCCGGTGACCCTCCTCCTCGGAGCGGCCAACCACGATCCGCTCCGCTTCGCCCACCCCACCGAGCTGCGACTCGACCGCGCCCCGAACCCGCACCTCGGGTTCGGCCGCGGGGCCCACGCCTGCCTGGGCGCGTCCATGGCGATCCGGCTCGCCGGATCGGTCCTCGGGACCCTGGCCACGGACCACCCCCAGGCGCGGGCGGTCGCGGAACCACACCACCGGCGCAATCTCACCCTCCGCGGCCTCGACCGCTTCGAGGTGACCCTGCGCCCCGCGACGGGGGAGGAGGTCCGACCATGAAGTACTGGCACTGAGCCCGAGTCGAGCCGTCCTGATGCCCGCACACCCGCCCTTCACCGTGGAGGAGGTCCGGACATGAAGTACTGGCACTGATTCCGAGCGACGTGGTGCCCCCCCCCGGGGGGGGCCCCACCCCCCAAACCCAAGCCCCCCCCCGCCGGGGGGGGCCCGGGGGGGTCCA
>NZ_JBEOUE010000057.1:0-2800 GCF_040303965.1 Streptomyces sp. NPDC094032
GACGAGTCAGAAACCGTATGGATAGGCGAAGGACATGCGAAAGGTCCGGCGTAGAGGGTAAGACCCCCGTAGCTGAAATTCATGCGGCTCGTTTGAGAGACACCCAAGTAGCACGGGGCCCGAGAAATCCCGTGTGAATCTGGCGGGACCACCCGCTAAGCCTAAATATTCCCTGGTGACCGATAGCGGATAGTACCGTGAGGGAATGGTGAAAAGTACCGCGGGAGCGGAGTGAAATAGTACCTGAAACCGTGTGCCTACAAGCCGTGGGAGCGTCGGATGCAGCTTGCTGTATCTCGTGACTGCGTGCCTTTTGAAGAATGAGCCTGCGAGTTTGCGGTGTGTTGCGAGGTTAACCCGTGTGGGGAAGCCGTAGCGAAAGCGAGTCCGAATAGGGCGTTTCAGTAGCACGCTCAAGACCCGAAGCGGAGTGATCTAGCCATGGGCAGGTTGAAGCGGAGGTAAGACTTCGTGGAGGACCGAACCCACCAGGGTTGAAAACCTGGGGGATGACCTGTGGTTAGGGGTGAAAGGCCAATCAAACTCCGTGATAGCTGGTTCTCCCCGAAATGCATTTAGGTGCAGCGTCGTGTGTTTCTTGCCGGAGGTAGAGCACTGGATAGGCGATGGGCCCTACCGGGTTACTGACCTTAGCCAAACTCCGAATGCCGGTAAGTGAGAGCACGGCAGTGAGACTGTGGGGGATAAGCTCCATGGTCGAGAGGGAAACAGCCCAGAGCATCGACTAAGGCCCCTAAGCGTACGCTAAGTGGGAAAGGATGTGGAGTCGCAGAGACAACCAGGAGGTTGGCTTAGAAGCAGCCACCCTTGAAAGAGTGCGTAATAGCTCACTGGTCAAGTGATTCCGCGCCGACAATGTAGCGGGGCTCAAGCGTACCGCCGAAGTCGTGTCATTGCAGCAATAAGCCCCAACGGGTGCTGTGATGGGTAGGGGAGCGTCGTGTGCCGGGTGAAGCAGCCGCGGAAGCGAGTTGTGGACGGTTCACGAGTGAGAATGCAGGCATGAGTAGCGATACACACGTGAGAAACGTGTGCGCCGATTGACTAAGGGTTCCTGGGTCAAGCTGATCTGCCCAGGGTAAGTCGGGACCTAAGGCGAGGCCGACAGGCGTAGTCGATGGACAACCGGTTGATATTCCGGTACCCGCTTTGAAACGCCCAATATCGAGCCCATTAATGCTAAGGCCGTGAAGCCGCCCCGGAGCCTTCGGGCAAAGGGGAGTGGTGGAGCCGCTGACCCAAGGTGGTAGTAGGTAAGCGATGGGGTGACGCAGGAAGGTAGTCCAGCCCGGGCGGTGGTTGTCCCGGGGTAAGGGTGTAGGCCGTGTGGTAGGCAAATCCGTCACACATTAAGGCTGAGACCTGATGCCGAGCCGATTGTGGTGAAGTGGATGATCCTATGCTGTCGAGAAAAGCCTCTAGCGAGTTTCATGGCGGCCCGTACCCTAAACCGACTCAGGTGGTCAGGTAGAGAATACCGAGGCGTTCGGGTGAACTATGGTTAAGGAACTCGGCAAAATGCCCCCGTAACTTCGGGAGAAGGGGGGCCACGTCTGGTGATCGGATTTACTCCGTGAGCTGGGGGTGGCCGCAGAGACCAGCGAGAAGCGACTGTTTACTAAAAACACAGGTCCGTGCGAAGCCGTAAGGCGATGTATACGGACTGACGCCTGCCCGGTGCTGGAACGTTAAGGGGACCGGTTAGCTCTGTTTCGACAGGGCGAAGCTGAGAACTTAAGCGCCAGTAAACGGCGGTGGTAACTATAACCATCCTAAGGTAGCGAAATTCCTTGTCGGGTAAGTTCCGACCTGCACGAATGGCGTAACGACTTCTCGACTGTCTCAACCATAGGCCCGGTGAAATTGCACTACGAGTAAAGATGCTCGTTTCGCGCAGCAGGACGGAAAGACCCCGGGACCTTTACTACAGTTTGATATTGGTGTTCGGTTCGGCTTGTGTAGGATAGGTGGGAGACTTTGAAGCCGTGACGCCAGTCATGGTGGAGTCGCCGTTGAAATACCACTCTGGTCGTGCTGGATGTCTAACCTCGGTCCGTGATCCGGATCAGGGACAGTGTCTGATGGGTAGTTTAACTGGGGCGGTTGCCTCCCAAAGGGTAACGGAGGCGCCCAAAGGTTCCCTCAGCCTGGTTGGCAATCAGGTGTTGAGTGTAAGTGCACAAGGGAGCTTGACTGTGAGACCGACGGGTCGAGCAGGGACGAAAGTCGGGACTAGTGATCCGGCGGTGGCTTGTGGAAGCGCCGTCGCTCAACGGATAAAAGGTACCCCGGGGATAACAGGCTGATCTTCCCCAAGAGTCCATATCGACGGGATGGTTTGGCACCTCGATGTCGGCTCGTCGCATCCTGGGGCTGGAGTCGGTCCCAAGGGTTGGGCTGTTCGCCCATTAAAGCGGTACGCGAGCTGGGTTTAGAACGTCGTGAGACAGTTCGGTCCCTATCCGCTGTGCGCGTAGGAATATTGAGAAGGGCTGTCCCTAGTACGAGAGGACCGGGACGGACGAACCTCTGGTGTGCCAGTTGTCCTGCCAAGGGCATGGCTGGTTGGCTACGTTCGGGAGGGATAACCGCTGAAAGCATCTAAGCGGGAAGCCTGCTTCGAGATGAGTATTCCCACCTCCTTGAGAGGGTAAGGCTCCCAGTAGACGACTGGGTTGATAGGCCGGATGTGGAAGCCCAGTAATGGGTGGAGCTGACCGGTACTAATAGGCCGAGGGCTTGTCCTCAGTTGCTCGCGTCCACTGTGTTAGTTCTGAAG
>NZ_JBEOUE010000058.1:0-2699 GCF_040303965.1 Streptomyces sp. NPDC094032
GGGAGTGCGGGGTTTGAGCGTGCTCGGGAGTTTTGGCGTGGGCGGTTGGGTGGTATTGCTCCGGCGCCTGAGTTGCCGTTGGTTTCGGGTGGTGGTGGGGGTTCGGGGTTTGTGCGGCGGTCGTTTGTTTTGGATGGGGGTGGTTGGGCGCGGTTGCGTGAGCGGGCTGCGGGGTGGGGTGTGACGCCTTCGGCGGTGTTGGCGGGTGTGTATGCCGAGGTGTTGGGGGTGTGGTCGAAGTCGTCGCGGTTTACGTTGAATTTCACGGTGGCGGATCGTTGGCCGTTGCATGGTGATGTGGGTCGGCTGGTGGGTGATTTCACGTCGGTGTTGTTGGTGGGTGCGGATGTGTCGGCTCCGGTGGGGTTTGTGGAGCGGGTGCGTGGTTTGCAGCGTCAGGTGTGGGAGGGGTTGGAGCATCGGGCGTATGGGGGTGTGCGTGTTCTGCGTGATCTGGCGCGGGAGTTCGGTGCTGAGCGTGCGGTGATGCCGGTGGTGTTCACCAGCGCCATCGGCCGGAGCATCGGTGACGACAACGGCGAGGTCCCGCCGCTCGGCCGGCTCGTCGACGCCGTGTCGCAGACCCCCCAGGTCCTCCTCGACATGCAGATCGTCGAACTCCGCAACGGCCTCATGATCAGCTGGGACGCCGTGGAGTCCGCCTTCCCCGAAGGCCTGCTCGACGACGCCTTCGCCGCACTGGAGGCCCTCGTCCTCCGGCTGAGCGGGGAGACGGCCCCCGACTGGAACGACGACCTCACCCCGGTCCTGCCCGCGTCGCAGGTGGTGGTGCGTGACGAGGTGAACGACACGCGGGGCGTGGTCCCGGGCGGGCTGTTGCATGAGCGGGTGTTCGCGGCGGCGCGGCGGGTGCCGGAGCGGGATGCGGTGGTGTGGTCGGGCGGCGGCCGGATGTCGTTCGGCGAGCTGGCGTCGCGTGCGCTGCGGGTGGGGCGTCGGCTGCGTGAGAGCGGTGTCGGTGTCGGTGAGCCGGTCGTGGTCAGCGCGCGGAAGGGCTGGGAGCAGATCGTCGCGGTCCTGGGCGTGCTGGCGGCGGGCGGCGCGTACGTCCCGGTCGACCCCGACCTGCCCGAGGAGCGGATCGGCCGCCTGCTGGAACGGACGGGCACCCGCCACGTCCTCACCCAGTCGGCGCTCCGGAACAGCCTGCCCGGCGACGACTCCATGACCTTCTGGTGTGTGGACGAGGAGACGGAGTGGGCAGGTGTGTCCGATGAGCCGCTGGCGTGGGTGCAGGCGGCTTCGGACCTGGCGTATGTGATCTTCACGTCGGGTTCGACGGGTGAGCCGAAGGGCGTGATGATCGACCATCGGGGTGCCGTGAACACGGTCGTCGATGTGAACGAGCGTTTCCGGGTGGGTGAGGGCGACCGTGTCCTGGGGCTTTCGTCGTTGAGTTTCGACCTGTCGGTGTGGGACGTCTTCGGCGTCCTGGCGGCGGGTGGTGCGCTGGTCCTTCCGGACGCGGACAAGCTGCGCGAGCCCGCGCACTGGGTGGACCTCGTCCGCGACGAGAAGGTGACCGTGTGGAACTCGGTGCCGGCGCTGTTCGAGCTGTTCACCGAGTACGTGCACACGCGTGGCGCGGAGGGTGTCGGGCTGCGGTTGGCGTTGCTGTCGGGTGACTGGATTCCGCTGGGGCTGCCGGATCGTGCGCGGGATCTGGTGGACGGCCTGGCGGTGGTGTCGCTGGGCGGTGCGACGGAGGCGTCGATCTGGTCGATCGCGTACCCGGTCGCGGAAGTGGATCCGTCGTGGCGGAGCATCCCGTACGGCTGGCCGATGGTGAACCAGACCTTCCACGTCCTCGACGAGTCGATGCGGCCGAGGCCCGACCTCGTGCCCGGGGAGCTGTTCATCGGCGGAGTCGGTGTCGCACTCGGTTACTGGGGTGACGAGGAGCGGACGGCGAAGTCGTTCGTCATCCACCCCGTCACCGGCGAACGCCTGTACCGGACCGGCGACTTGGGCCGTTACCTCCCCGACGGCACGATCGAGTTCCTGGGCCGGGAGGACTTCCAGGTCAAGATCGGCGGCTACCGGATCGAGCTCGGCGAGATCGAGGCCGCCCTGCTGCGCCAGCCCGGCGTGGAGACCGCGGTGGCGCATGCGCTCGGCACCCCGGGCGGACCCCGCCGCCTCGCGGCCTACGCCGTTCCCGCGCCCGACTCGGACACCGACCTGGACACCGACCTGCTGCGGGCCGAGCTGGCGAAGGTGCTCCCCGCCTACATGGTCCCGCCCACGATCACCGTCCTCGACTCCCTCCCCCTGACCGCCAACGGCAAGGTCGATCGCAAGGCCCTGCCCGACCCCGGTCAGGCCTCCGCCCGTCCCTTCGTCCCGCCCACCACCCCCGAGGAGCACGCCCTCACCACCATCTGGACCGACCTCCTCGGTCTCGACGCCATCGGTGTCCACGACGACCTGCTCGCGCTGGGAGCCGACTCCCTCATGGCCCTGCGCGCCGTCGGCGCGGCCGACTCCGCCGGTCTCGGCCTCGAACTCCGCACCGTCTTTGAGCACCCGACCATCGCCGGACAGGCCCTCCGCACCACCCAGGGACGCCAGGAACTCCCCGTATTGGTGGGGGATGTGGGGGGTCGGTTCGAGGGGTTTGGTCTGACGGATGTGCAGCATGCGTATTGGTTGGGTCGGTCGGGGTTGTTTGAGTTGGG
>NZ_JBEOUE010000059.1:0-2155 GCF_040303965.1 Streptomyces sp. NPDC094032
CCGACGAGGACGACCCCGTCTGGTTCGCCTCCGTGGCCGTTCTGGACGAAGGCGGCTACGAGATCGTCCGCCGCGACACCACCCGCAACGAGCACGAGGTCACCACGGCGACCAGCATCAACGACATTGCCTGCGACCTGACTATCTGGATGGCCACCCGCGGCTTCCCCGGACGGCCAACCAGCCAGGTCAGCGGGTTCTAAAACACGGCCTAGGTGCTGGTGCGTTCCTGCTCGCGGAATGACCGCTCGTCGGCGCTGGCGAGCAGGAAGAGGAGGGGCGGCAGTAGGAGTTCGATGACGGTCAGCGTGGTCTGGAACCAGTGCGGCCACCCATGTACGGCCAGGGACAGCAGCCGCCCCACGGCGCCGAGCAGGAACACAGCCGTGAGCCACCGGACCACAAGCGCCGGAATCGGGTCCTGGCGGACGACCCAAAGCCAGGCGACGCCGTATCCGGCGAAGATCGCCCCGAAGAACCGCCCCAGGCTGTCCACGGTGGAGCCGGCGTCGGCTGCCCCCGGAATCGCGGCATTACCGGCGACCACGTGGAACAGCCCGATCGCGGTGCACGCAAGCCCCATCGCCCACGCGAGCACCCGGAGCGCCCTGGCCATGCTCCCACCCCACCCGACTAGTTGACAGATGTCGACTAAACCCCAAGCTACGCCCCCCTGATGGACACATGCACTTCCCGAGCAAGCACGCGCTGTTCGCGGCGGTCTATCAGCAGGCGGCCGACCTCCTCCTGGAGGCGACCCGCCTCGACCTCGAAGCCACACTCACTGAGCAGCTGGCCCAGCGCCTGGACGCCCACCTCGACTACTTCATTGCGAACCGCAATGCCGTGCTGGCCGCGGATCGAGTGCTGGCGGGAGACCCGGTGATCCAGACGATCACGACAAACGAACTAGACACCCTACGCCCGCTGCTCCCCACCGACCCGGCCCCCGACTGGCAACGCACCGCGCGAGCCTGATGGGGGTTGCTTGAACCTCATCGTGCCCATGGGCCCCACCACTTGGGCGGTAGCGGGTTCGACGGCGCGGACGTCGGCTGGTCAGGATGCAGACCGAGCCGCTCAAGAGCGTCAGCACGGAAGCGGACGGCAATCGTGCCGTGCCAGTGTCCATCCGAGCCGACATCGCACATCAGGTCGATCCGGACCTCATCGTCCGCGAACGGATGCCAGTCGATGCCTCGATCTCGCAGTCAAACCGCCGTGAGCTGTCCCGGCCGCGGAGAACCGGAAACGTTCTCGTAGCAGAACAGTGTCACCCATTCGAACGCCTGATCTTCCATCCCCACATCATGCCGCAGCACCGATGCAGGCGGCGGGTCTGAACCGGACGGCACTCATCCGCGTACCGTGGACGCCCACGTATGCCGGTGCGACGCTGGACCATGTCCGCGGTCCAACAGCCGCCCTTGAATGGGCACATGAAGACGACGAGGCAGGCGAAGCAGACGAGCCCCGCTACGGAGAGCGCCGCCGGGGCGGTTCTGGGGGCGGCGGCGGTGGCGACCGGACTGACGGCAGGTGTGTGGTTCGCGTACGCGTGCTCGGTGATGCCCGCGCTCGCCCGCAGCGACGCCCGCACCTACGTCGAGGTGATGCGGAACATCAACGACGTCATCCAGAACCCGCTGTTCTTCACCCCGTTCTTCGGCGCACTGTTGCTCACGGCAGCGGCCGCCTGGCAGTTGAGGGCCGGCGGCCGGGCACGCGGCTGGACGCTGGCCGCACTGCTCCTGTACGTGGCGGTGCTCGCCGTCACCTCGGCCGCGAACGTCCCGCTCAACGACGCCCTCGCGGCCGCCACCGACCCCGCGCAGGCCCGGGCAGCCTTCGAGGGCCCATGGGTGGCGTGGAACGACGTTCGCGGTGTGCTCACGGTGGCGGGCTTCGGCTGCCTGTTGCGGGCGTTGGCGGTGAGGGCGCGGGGGTGAACGGCTTCCCCGGAGAGATTGCACTGTTCGGCCCCAAGGGGTTGCCGGCTAGCTCTGCGATGTCGGGCCGGTCACGTGCCGAGGCGGACGTCCTGGCGGTGGACGGTGGGCGCGTCGTGGTTGCCTCCCGGGAGTCCTTCCACCGGCGCTCGCCTTCATGCTTCCCGCCTTCGTGTTGGCCTGCGTAGGGCACCGGAAAGAGATGC
>NZ_JBEOUE010000061.1:0-1338 GCF_040303965.1 Streptomyces sp. NPDC094032
GTCCGGACTGCGCACTTCACTTCGCTTCGCTCGTTCAGGGCGCCGCCACGTCCGGACACCCCCACCCCCGCGGAGGCACCGGCCCCCTTCCCGCCGTCGTCGGCCGTCGGGCCGTGCGTGGTCTCATGGGGCCGTGCGCTACTCCGTCCTCGGGCCGGTCCGGGTCCATACGTCAGAAGGCTCCGTTGTCGCTGTCGGCGGGCCCCGGGTGCGGGCGCTGCTGACCGTGCTCGTCCTGCGGGTGGGGCGGGGCGTTCCCGTGGGCGTGCTCGTGGATGAGGTGTGGGGTGCCGAGCCGCCGGCCGACGGCGTCGCCGCACTCCAGGCCCTGGTGGGGCGGCTGCGGCGGGCCCTCGGGCATGAGCGGGTGCTGTCCGTGGACGGGGGCTATCGCCTTGATGCCGTACGCGAGGATGTCGATCTTTTTCGTTTCGAGCGGCTTGTCGGGGAGGGCGTGGGGGCGCTGGAGGGCGGGCGGATCCTGGAGGCTGCCGCGCTCCTCGACGAGGGGCTGGCGCTGTGGAAGGGGGAGGTCCTCGCCGATCTTCCGGAGCGGGAGGGTGAGGTCGCGCGGTGGGAGGCGCGGCGGCTCGACGCGCGGCGGGGCCGGATGGCCGCCGCCCTCGCCCTCGGCGAGGCGGCCGGGGTCCTGCCCGAGCTGACCGCTCTGTGCGAGGCCCATCCGCTGGACGAGGCCCTTCAGGCCCTGCGCATCCGCGCCCTGCGCTCCACCGGACGCTCGGCGGAGGCCCTGGCCGCCTACGACGTCGTCCGGCGTGCGCTGGCCGAGCGGCTGGGCGCCGATCCCTCTCCCGAACTCCGCGCCCTGCATGAGGAGTTGCTGGGCCGCAGTCTGCCGGTTGCCTCTCCGGCCTCTCCAGTGCCTGTCGGCAATCTCAAGGCTCGGCTCACCTCGTTCCTTGGGCGGGATGTCGAACTCGGCGAGTTGGGTGGGGAGTTGCTGGAGTCTCGGCTTGTCACCCTTCTTGGGCCCGGTGGGGTCGGCAAGACGCGGCTCTCGCAGGAAGTCGCGGAGAGGGTGGGGAGTGGGTGGCGGGACGGGGTCTGGTTCGTCGAGCTCGCGCCCGTCACCGATCCCGAGGCCGTCACCGAGGCTGTCCTCGTGGCGCTCGGCGCGCGGGAGACCGTCCTGCGCGGTGCCGGCGCCGAGGAGTTGCGGCTCGGCGAGGATCCGACCGGTCGTCTCGTCGAGCACTGCTCCGGGCGCCGGATGCTGCTGGTGCTCGACAACTGTGAGCATGTGGTGGGTGCGGTTGCGGGGTTGGTGGAGGTGTTGTTGGCGCGGTGTGCGGGGGTGACGGTGCTGGCGACGAGTCG